>JBJXGR010000047.1:0-3964 GCA_046160045.1 Bryobacteraceae bacterium | reverse complement strand
TTTCCTCGCGTCGGCATTGCGATTATTGCTGTGCGTAGGGATGGTCGGTGGTGTTCTCGATGTGGAGATTACTACTTTAGGACAAGCAGTCCAAAAACATAGCGGTTGACAAACAAGCCAATGACGTTGAAACTCCTATCAATGCTCTGGGGCTTCACCGCTCACATAAGGGCAAGCTCTCCTCAGTGGGCTACGCGATCCGGTCTCCGTCATTCACGAGCGGAGGAATCATGGACGAGAACCAGCAAACAAAAGACGCTACGGCGCCCAGAGCGTCTGGGGACGCGCCGCAGTCCGTTTCCGCGCCGACGATCTCGCTGCCCAAAGGCGGCGGGGCCATGCGCGGCATAGGCGAAAAATTCGCCGCCAATCCGGTGACCGGCACAGGTTCGATGACCGTGCCGATCGCCACCAGTCCGGGCCGCACGGGGTTTGGTCCGCAACTCGCCCTGTCGTATGACTCCGGTGCGGGCAACGGTCCGTTCGGCTTCGGCTGGAGCCTGCCGCTGCCTGCCATTACCCGTAAGACTGACAAGGGCCTGCCGCAATACCAGGACGGAGACGAGTCTGATGTGTTCCTCCTCTCCGGCGCGGAAGATTTGGTTCCAGTTCTCATCGCAACAAGAGCCGGGAGGTGGGAGCGGGAGCCGATACCTCCACGTACAGTCAACGGAAACACCTACCACATTCAACGCTACCGCCCGCGCATTGAAGGGCTCTTGGCCCGTATCGAGCGCTGGACCAACCACAGCAATCCTGCCGACAGTTTCTGGCGCTCAATCAGCAAGGACAATATCACGACCTGGTACGGCAAAACCGCCGAGAGCCGTATCGTCGATCCGGCCGATACGTCGCGCATCTTTAGCTGGCTGATCTGCGAGAGCTACGACGACAAGGGCAACGCCATTACCTACGAATACAAGCCTGAAGATTCCGCGGGTATTGACTTGTCGCAGGCGCACGAACAACACCGCACAGAACGCAGTCGCTCAGCGCAGCGCTATCTCAAACACATCCGCTACGGCAATCGTCTGCCGTTCTTGCCGCGCTACGCGCCTGATCAGCCGCCGACGCCGCTCCCCACCGAATGGCTGTTCGAGGTGGTCTTCGACTACGGCGAACACCACCTCGACGCCCCGAGACCTACTGACCGAGGCGTATGGCCGGTACGCAACGATCCGTTTTCCTCCTATCGTGCCGGGTTTGAAGTACGCACGTACCGGCTCTGCCAGCGGGTGTTGATGTTCCATCACTTTCCGGACGAGCCAGAAGTTGGGGCGGACTGTCTCGTACGTTCGACGGATTTCGCCTACTCCTACGAGCGGGACCGCACGAATGCACGCAACCCGATCTTTTCCTTGCTCTGTTCGGTGACCCAAATGGGCTACAAACGCCAGCCCGCCGGCGGCTATCTGCGGAAATCACTTCCTCCGGTCGAGTTGACGTACAGCGAAGCACGACTCCGGGACGAGATTCATGAGGTTGATCCTGGCAGCGTGGACAATCTGCCGGAAGGGCTCTCAGGTTCCCGCTATGAGTGGGTGGACCTGGATGGCGAAGGGCTCTCCGGGGTCTTGACGGAGCAGGCCGACGGTTGGTTGTACAAACGCAATCTGAGCCCGATCACCCATGTTGGGGCTGATGGTGCGGCGCGCGTCGAGCCTTGCTTCGCCCCGGTCGAGCGACTCACCACTAAACCAGCCGTCTCGCTTGCCTCCGGCCAGGTCCAGCTTCTCGACCTTGCCGGTAACGGCCAACTCGATGTAGTCAGCTTTCGCGGTCCGACACCGGGCTTCTACGAACGCACGCGCGACGAAGGCTGGGAACCGTTCCTCCCGTTTTCCTCACTCCCGGTCGTTGAGTGGAATGACCCGAACCTCAGATTTGTCGATCTTACTGGCGACGGCCACGCGGACATTCTCATCACCGAGGATGCTGTCTTCACCTGGTATCCGTCGCTGGCGGAAGCTGGCTTCGGCCCGGCGGAGCGCGTGTCCCAGGCGCTCACCGAAGAACACGGCCCACGTCTTGTCCTGACCGATAGCGCGCAGTCCATTTATCTCGCGGATCTCTCCGGGGATGGGCTGACCGATCTGGTGCGCATCCGCAACGGTGACGTGTGCTACTGGCCCAATCTGGGGTATGGCCGTTTTGGCGCGAAGGTGACGATGGATGACGCGCCCTGGTTTGAGACACCCGATCTGTTCGACCAGCGCCGCATCCGCCTCGCCGATATTGATGGCTCGGGCGTGACCGACATCCTTTACCTCGGTCGCGACGGCGTCCACATTTTCTTCAATCAGTCCGGCAATAGTTGGAGTCGTGGCACCGTCCTCGCACACTTCCCGCCCATTGACAATATTGCCAGTGTCAACGTGCTCGATCTGCTCGGCATCGGCACGGCATGTTTAGTCTGGTCGTCGCCTTTGCCAGGCGAGGCGCGCCGGCCTATGCGTTACGTCGACCTGATGAGCGGGCAGAAACCGCACTTGCTGATCAAGACGCGCAACAACCTGGGCGCGGAAACCGTGGTGCAATACGCACCGTCTACGAAGTTTTACCTGGCTGACAAGCTGGCGGGAACCCCCTGGGTCACCACATTGCCCTTCCCGGTGCAGTGCGTTGCAAAAGTGACTGTCACCGACCAGTGGCGGCAGAC
Source organism: Bryobacteraceae bacterium (assembly GCA_046160045.1). Lineage (GTDB taxonomy): Bacteria > Acidobacteriota > Terriglobia > Bryobacterales > Bryobacteraceae > CAZGUX01. The sequence continues at coordinate 1,305 of JBJXGR010000047.1, read as the reverse complement.
GATGTTTTCCACTTCGTATTCCTACCATCACGGCTACTTCGATGGGATCGAGCGGGAGTTTCGCGGCTTTGGGCGGGTGGAGCAGGTGGATGTCGAATCCTACGGCGAGTTCACCCAAGGGAATGCTACCAGCCCGTACATCACCGACGATAAGACCCTCTATCAACCGCCGGTCAAGACGGTGACGTGGTTCCACACCGGCGCCGCGATTGACCGGGAACGCATCCTATCTCAGTTCGTGCATGAGTACTTTCCCTTATGGTTTGAAGCTCTGAGACCCACCGAGAGGAACGTGCTGGGCGCCTTCCAAGAACATGCACTGCCGGAGCCGGATCTTGGAGAGAGCCATCTCACCACCGACGAGTGGCGTGAAGCGCTGCGCGCCTGTAAGGGCATGACGCTACGCCAGGAAGTGTACGAGTTGGATGTGGACGCGCTGGAAGACGGCGAACACCGGCGGGTGAGACTGTTTTCTGCTGCTACCCACAACTGCCACATCCAGCGGTTACAAGAGCAGGCCACCAACCGCCATGCCGTCTTTCTGGTGACGGAGAGCGAGGCCATCACGTACCACTACGAGTTGGACCTGCGACAAACATCTCTGCAACCGGACCCCCGTATTGCCCACACCCTCAATCTCAAGGTGGACGGATATGGGCATGTGTTGCAATCGGCCGCCGTCACGTATCCGCGCATTGAGCAATTTGCAGATGCGAGTCTGTCACCCCAGGCTCTTCGCCGCACCCGTGAGGTGCAAGCAGAGAGGCATCTGGCCTATACTGAGACCCGCTATACCAACGATGTGGCTGACCCGGACAATTACCGTCCGCGCGTCCCCTGCGAGGTGCTGAGCTATGAACTGACTGGAATCAATCCGGAACGGCTCCCCTACTTCACCTTCGAGGAGCTCCGACGCTATCGCCTGAGCGAAGTGCATCAGGCCACGGGAACGCCGGTCGCCCCGATTCCCTATCACCAACTCACAAGGGGTACGTCGCCACGGAAACGCTGCGTCGAGCACGTGCGAATGCTCTTCTTCGATCAGAACCTGCGCGATCCGCTGCCGTTCGGCACGCTCAATGCGCCGGGCCTGCCCTACGAAACCTACACGCTGGCGCTGACCGAAGACCTGTTGCACAGGATTTTTGCCGATAAACTCACGCCCGCTGTCCGACGGACTCTCCATGATGCAACAATCAGCGGCTATCTCAGTGGCCTGGACCTGGCACATCGGTTCCCCGGGCTCGATACCACCGACCAATCCTGGCGACGCTCGGGCATCGCAGGGTTCGCGCCCGACGCCGC
>JBJXGR010000046.1:0-3752 GCA_046160045.1 Bryobacteraceae bacterium | reverse complement strand
AAAGACACGGGCGTGGTCGCCGTCATCCGCGCCGACAAGGCCGACGACCTGATCGATGTCGGCCGCGCCTTGAGACAGGGCGGCGTCAAGTTCATCGAGATCACCATGACCGTGCCAGGAGCGCTTGCGGTCATTGAGAAAGCCACCATCGCCCTGAAAGACGACGATGTGTACATCGGCGCGGGGACCGTGCTGGACGCCGAGACGGCCCGACAGGCCATCCTTGCCGGTGCCAACTACGTGGTCTCGCCGGTGTTTCGTCCCGACGTGGTCGCCACCTGCAAACGGTACAGCGTAGCCGTGATGCCAGGCGCCCTGACCCCGACCGAGGTGCTGAATGCGTGGGAGGCCGGAGCGGACATCGTCAAGATCTTTCCCGCCGGTGTCGGCGGACCGCAATTCCTCAAAGACCTGAAAGGGCCCTTCCCGCACATCGAGATCATGCCCACCGGCGCGGTGAATCGCAAGACGTGCCCGGAGTTCATTCAGGCGGGCGCTTGCGCCGTCGGCGTCGGCGGCGAACTGGTCGGTAAACCGCTCATCGCCGCCAGAGATTTCGCGGCGATTGCGAACAACGCCCGGGATTTCATCGCGCTGGTCGAGCAGGCACGGAATCGATAGGCCAGGAGAATGGCATGAGCGATTCGAAGAAAGCGGTCTTCTTTGGTGAGCTGTTGATGCGCCTGGCGACGAAGCGCTTTGAGCGGTTCGTACAGGCGCGCGAGTTCGAGGTCGCCTACACGGGCGCCGAGGCCAACGCCGCCGTCTCTTTGGCGAACTTCGGGTTGACCTCGTATGTGGTATCGATGGTGCCCGACACCGAGATCGGCCAGGCTTGCATTGATTTCATCCGCCAGTTCGGCGTCAACACCGAGCACGTGTTGCGCGGCGGCAAGCGGTTGGGGACGTTCTACCTGGAATCCGGCGCGTCGCAGCGTCCCTCGAAGGTCATCTACGACCGGGCAGGGAGTTCGATCACCGAACTCGCTCCCGGCCAGGTGAACTGGGATGAGGTCTTCGCGGGCAAGCAGTGGTTTCATTGGTCCGGAACCGCGCCGGCGTTGAGCGAGCGTATGGCCGCAACGACCCGCGAGGCTTGCCAGGCGGCCAAACGGCACGGCCTGACGGTGAGCTGCGACCTGAACTACCGCCGCAAGCTTTGGCCTCCGGACAAGGCGCGCGAGGTGATGACCGGTCTGATGCAGTACGTGGATGTCCTGGTCGGGAACGAGGAGGACTCCGCCATCGTCTTGGGCGTGGCAGCGAAAGGGGTTGATGTGGCGCGAGGGGCACTGGACGCCGACCGCTACAAGGAGGTTGCGGCGGAACTGCATCGACGCTTTGGCTTCAAGTACGTGGCGACGACCCTGCGCGAGAGCCTCTCGGCCTCGGAGAACGGCTGGTCGTGCCTGCTCTCGGACGGGAAAGAGTGCTATCTCAGCCGCAAATACCAGATCTGGATTGTCGATCGCGTTGGCGGCGGCGATTCGTTTTCAGGAGGCCTGATCTATGGATTGCTGACTGGGATGGGCGGCCAGGAGACGGTGGAGTTTGCGGCGGCCGCGTCGTGTTTGAAGCATTCCATCCACGGCGACTTCAACCACGTGTCGAAAGAAGAGGTGCTGGCGCTCGTGGGCGGCAGCGGGTCCGGCCGCATTCAGCGGTGACGGCCAGCGCCGGCGTCAACGCGGCGGATCCCCATCCGTGCGCGGGCGCCGCACGCGGCTCATGTTTCGTTCAGCAGACGAAGGGCGTTCTCTCCCAGAATCCGCTCTCGCAGCTTGTCGTCGATGCGCGCGCGCCGCAGCAGATTGAGCCGGTATTCGATCTGGTCGGCCAGGCCAAAGCCGAAATCCGAGCCCCAGATCAGCCGGTCCGGTGGACCGTGGGCAGCGAGGATTTCCAGGGCGCGCCGATGAGGTCCGCAGAGTGCCAGCCACACATTGGGCAGACGCGAGGCGTTGAGGGCACTGCGCCAGTTCCACAACAGACCCGAATGCAGCAGCACGAGGCGGGTCCGCGGGAACCGCCGCGCGAGCCCCGCGATCTGCTCTGCGAGGCTGTAGGGAGGGGTGCCGTCGTGGAACAGGATCGGCGCTTTCGCTTCGGCGGCCAGTTGGCACAGGTCGCCCATCACAGGGCCGGCTGTGCTGAAGCCCTGTACCCAGGGATGGAGCTTGAGTCCTCGCATCCCGAGCTTTTCAAACGAGCGGCGCACTTCCTCCACGGCCTGCTTTCCCTCGGAAGGCCAGGCCGTGCCCACCGGGATCAGCCGCTTCCACCGGGCGGCCATGCGCGCGATATTGTTGTTGTCCGCGGAACAGCGATCGGAGCGAAACAGCCCGGCGGTCGGCATGAAAAACGCGCGATCGATCCCATGGCGGTCGAGAAATCTCATCCACTCGGTCGGATCGCCCGGCGTACGTTCCTCCCACTGAATGCCCCAGTGCGTGTGGCAGTCGATGATCATAGCGGGCCTCGCTTCTCCAGCAGGCGGCGGATCGTACCGCCGGAGACCTCCGGCCAGAACTCGCCCGGCAGGAACTTCCGCATTTGTTCCCACTCGAACTCCAGGTCGTTTAGCGGCGCCCACGATCCCATGATTCCGCGCTTGCCGCCGAGCGCCTGAACATACCCGGAGAACAGAAAGGGGCGCGCCATCGAAGACTCGAGGAACAGGTTGTCGAACTTGCCCGCAGCCAGAACCACATCGTTCCAGAAATCGGTAGCGCCGCAGTGGCCCATGATCAGGTCGGCCTGAGGAAAGCGCTCCGCCAGGCCGGTCACCTGCCAGGGTGTGGCGTTGCCCGGGGGTCCCGTATGAACATAGACGGGGACTTTCGCTGCCGCCGCGGCTTCAATCAGTGGAAAGGCCAGCTCATCGTCCGCCTGAAACCCCTGGATCCAGGGGTGCAGGACCAGCATGCGCGCCCCTTTGCCGGTGGCGCGGCGGAACTCCTCCACGGCCCGCTTGCCATACCACGGGTTGGCCGAGCACGCCGCGATTAGCCGCTTCCGGCGCGCGGCCTTGAGGATGAAGTCGTTGCCCTCCCGGTTGTCGACCGCCAGGAATCGGTCGACGGGCGCAATGACGGCGCGGTCGACTTTACCCTTGTCCATGGCTTCCAGCAGCCGCTCTTCGGTGAGGTCATACTCGCGGTCGACACCCAATGAACAGTAGGCGTCAATGGTTTCCGGCCGAGGCTGGGACTGAGCGGCCGCCACGGTGACGGCGCTTCCCAGGAACTCACGCCGCGAATTCACAATTGGATCTCCCACAGGTAGCTGCTGCGATAGGGATAGCGATGGATGCGGATCCGCATCAGAGATCCTCCAGTTGGAACACCACCACCGAATACACATCCAGTCTGGGAAGCGTGACGGCGGCGGCATCGCCTTGCAAGGTGAAGCGCAGGGGCGCGGCCTTGGCCGCGTCCGGGCTCTCGGCCACGACCTCGCGGAGTTTTTTCCCGGTGGGCAGCCTCAGCTTCACGACCGCGTTCAGTACCGCCGGCGAGACTTTGTAGTTCAAAAGGTGCACCAGGTACCGGTTCCTTTGCGGCTGTTGGGTGGACTCGACCGTCACCCAGTCCGGCGCAGCGACGCTGACCCGTGCACCATTCAGTGCCCACCGGACCGACTGCACGATCTCGGCGTGGTTCTTCGGAAGCTTCCAGAACTCATTCCGAAAGACGTAGTAGAGTTCCGCCCGCGGCGGCTCCACCGCCGGCATCACGCGAGGGAGATACACC
>JBJXGR010000045.1:0-34302 GCA_046160045.1 Bryobacteraceae bacterium | reverse complement strand
TTGACGACATAAATGTCCTTCCATCCGTCGTTGTCGAAATCGGCGAAGCCGGCGCCCCAACTCATGGAGGCGTAGCTGTCACGCTGGCTGGTACGGGTGGCGGCATCGCTGAACTGGCCGCCGCCTTCGTTGTGAAAGACAGTATTCGTATCGTTGGCGAAGGTGGTGAGGATCAGGTCGAAGCGGCCGTCGTTGTCGTAGTCGCCGAAATCGGTACCCATGCCCGCCTGCGCGTTGCCGTCGTCATTGAAGGCCACGCCTGAATCCAGCGCGACCTCGCGGAACGTGCCTTTACCCTGGTTCTGAAACAGGTAGTTCGGCATGGAGTCGTTGGCGACGAAGACGTCGAGGTCGCCGTCGTTGTCGTAATCGGAGACGCACACGCCGAGGCCGAAGTAGGGCGGAACGTCGAACCCGCGGGCGTTGGTCTCGTCGGCGAAGGTTCCGTCGCCGCGATTGCGATAGAACGCGTGTTTGGCGGGTTTCATCCCGCCGGGTCCGCAGGCGACGGTGAGAGAGAGAAAGCCGCAGTTATCGCCGCTGCCCGGCTCGGGCGGATGGGCGAGATCGTAATCGATATAGTTCGCCACGTAGAGGTCGAGCCAGCCGTCGTGGTCGAAGTCGCCCCACGCCGAACCGGTGCTCCAGCGCGGATCCGCGACTCCCGCTTTCCGGCCCACTTCGCGAAACGAACCGTCTCCCCGATTCTCGTAGAGCAGGTTGGGCCCGAACTGGGTGACATAGAGATCGGGCCGGCCGTCGTTGTTGAAGTCCGCAACCGAGCAGCCCATGCCCCAGCTTGCGTCCCCGCCGACGCCGGCGCGAGCGGTGACGTCGTCAAAACGGCCGCCGCCGAGATTGCGATAGAGGTGATGGCCGAATCCCGGTTTGCCGGCGCGATAGGCTTCGAGTGTCGTGCCGTTGACCAGAAACACGTCGAGCCGCCCGTCGTTGTCGAAGTCGATGAGGCAGACGCCACCGGTCATGGTCTCGACGATGTAGCGCTTCTCCGGTGAGCCGCTACGGATCGTCACGGCAATGCCGCTTTCGACGCCGCGATCGGAGAACCAGGACGCCGCGGCCGCCAACAGCGCGCCGCTCACCAGCAACCAGCGGATCATTGCCGCTTCATCCGCAATTGCAGGAAGCGCATCATTTCCTCCTGGGATCGTTCAGGGCGGCCCATCCGCGAGTAAATCCGGCTGAGCTGATAGTGCGGCTGGGCATAGCCGGGATCGCAGGCAGCCGCCTTCTGACTCCATTCGATGGCCGCCTCCATACGGCCCAGATCGCTTTCGTTCTTACCCATCTGAAAATAGCCCGGGCACATCTTGGGATCGAGTGCGACGGCTTCCCGCAGGTGCTTTTGCGACAGATCGAAGGCGCCCAGATAGGCGTGCGACAGTCCCAGCAGGAAGTGGATGCGCGGTTCGCGGGGATCTCGCTGGATTGCCTTTTTCAGAGCTTCCAGGGCGAGTGAGTACTCGCCTGCCTCCACGTAGGAGTTGCCCAGGAGCGCATAAGGTTCGGCGCCCTCCGGAACCAGGCGCGAGAGCTTTTGAAAAGTAGCCACCGCATCCTTGGAGCGGCCGGCATTCTGTTGCAGGATGCCGAGCGATCGCAACAGGTCGGACGAATCGGGCGCCTTGCGAAGAGCTTCTTCGAGCACGCCGACGCCTTCGTCAAACCGCTTCTGGCGCGCGAGCAGCAGGGCCAGGTTCTGCGAGGTAGCGGCCTGTCCACGCCGCCGGTCGAGCGCCGCGCGGAACGACGCTTCGGCTTCGCGGACCTGTCCCAGTTCGGCTTGTGCGGTCCCTCGCAGATGGAGCGTTTCGGCCGTATCCGGGCGGCCTTCGAGCGCGCGGAGGCACTCCGTCCAACGCCCCTCGGCGCAAAGAGCTTTCGGATTCTGGGCGTGCGCCGGAGATAGCAGCAGAAGGAGTACCAGCATCGGCCACGGTGGTGTCCGCTCCCTGCCGGTCGAATCTACTGAGCCGCGACCGTCAGGGAGCGGTGGCGGGTGGCCCATTCCGACTTCCGCACACCTTCTACGCCGTCGAGTGGCGTTCAGCAAGGGCCCAAGGCGTAAGAAGGTGTGCGGAAAATCAGATTGTCCGCTCCCTTCCGGTCGCGGCTCCGAAGAAGGCGCAACCCCACAGCTTAGCAGGTGTACCGAATTCGGAACGGCCAGCCACCGCTCCCTCACGGTCGCGGCTCCGAAGGAGGTCGGGGCTCCGAAGAAAAGGCAACCCCACGGCTTACGCCGTGGGCTCGTTTGCGCGCGGCAAAGACAACCCCCTCGCTCACGCTCGGGGCTGCGGAGCGTTCTTGACTGATCTTGGTGCGCCAAGGAGTGTAGCGGACCAATCGCCCTCCCCTACGACAGCCGGCGCAGGTGCTTCTGCGACAGCCGGCTCCACTTCGCCGTCAGATGCCGCCGGAAATGCGGCGCCGTGCGCGCCGCTTCAATCGACAACTGAAACGCATGCTTCGCGGCTTCCGTTTGTCCGAGCTGTTCCAGCGTTTGTCCGTAGTAACAGAGTCCTTCCGCATCGTACGGCCGCCGCTCCGTGTAGACCGCGAGATGAGTCCGGGCGTGCTCGAACTGCTTTGCCGCCAGGTAAAGCGCGCCGATTTCCCGCAGAATCTCGCTGGAGGAATGCTTTTCGTTCTGATTGATCACCGTCTGAAAGCGCTCCAGCGCTTCCGTCAGCCGGCCTTGCTCGCGCGCGATGCGGCCCAACTGGAAGTGCGCGTCGGTTTCGGTCGGATCAATTCTCACCGCGTTCTCGAATCGCTCGATGGCCTGTCCAAACTGGCGGCGCTGCTGATAAATCAATCCAAGCTGATATTGGGCTTCCCCGTCGTGGGGATTGACGGCCGCGCCTTCCAGCATGCGGCGGAAGCTCTGGCGCGAGCGCAAGCCCGAGCCGATGTTGCCGAGTTCTCCACCCAGATAGTAGAACGCGTAGAAGAGGAAAAACGGCGAGGCGAGCCACCCCAGGCTCGAGATCAGCGGCATAGCGCCATAGGCCACCAGCAACAGCGGACCGCACGACAGGGCCACCGTGGTGGCTGAGGCCGTGTTGTCCGTGCCCATCACCGTGCGGACGGCAAAGAACATCAACACCGCGAAGAACAGCCCGCAGGCCGCGGCAACGGCCACCAGGGCCTGAAGGGGAAGTCCGAGCGCGAGAAAGCTGAAAGCCGCCAGCGGCAGTGCGGCCGCACACCACGCCATCGCCGTGCACGTGAGAAGCGATGCGTAGTCGCGGGAGACCAATCGCCCGAAGCCGCCCAGCCTTCCCACCAGGCCCGCGATCAGCAACGTGCCGGGCACATAGATCGTGGCGAGCGCCAGCAGGGGCCCGTAGAAGGGCATGAACATCCACGCGGTCGCCGGCAACTCCGGCAGCCCGCCGTCCTCGGGAGGCACACCCGGATACGGAATTGCCGCCGGCGGAACGGCCTTTCCGTGCGCCGCCGCGGCCATTGTCCGCATGGCGATGACACTGATTCCCTGCTGAAGAGCCATCGACACCACCAGGACGGCGAGGGTCGCAAACAGGAGGCTACCCTGATCGAGGATCTCGCTCATCGCCGCCGCGGGCCGCCAGTAAAGGCGCAGGAGAAGTCGCAGATTCACCTCAATGAAGATACCAGTTCGGCCTATTCGACGGCCATGGTGACCGGCGCGCTCAACTGGCCGGACGCCTGCATCTGCACACCGACTTCGACTCCGGATGCAACGCTGGGCATCTCGACCTCCACCCAATAACGGCCCGACTCTCCCGCGGCGAGGGCGGCGGAAAGCACCTTGGCCTCCAGGCCCGCGATCCAAACCGTGATCCCGCCGGTCACGTTGGGCGCGGGACTGGGGGCGGCCGAGCCTGCGGCCAGTTGGGGATCCACGGCCCCCAGCCCCGCGCACAGGATCCCGAGTCGCGACCCTGCCGTGGCCCCTCTTCCCGGTTCGGCCAGCGTCCGCGAACCGTCCGCCCCGATCGTATAGATCAGCCCCTGCCCGCTACCCGTGCCGGACTGGGTGAAGATCGCCGGCTGGGCGGCGGCAACGGCCAGGCTCTCCGGCACCGTCAGAGACTGCCCGCGAACCACGATCAATTGATGGCGCGTGTTCACCGCGACGTCGTACGGCAGCATCGCGTCAATACGTTCCGGCGTCACGCGCACCAGCGGAGCGGGCAATCCGGCGAAGAGGACGCGGGTGGCGGCGAGCAGTCCCGGCCAGGGGAAAGCGGAAGATGCCGCCGCGCCGTCCGCGAGGTTGGTTCCGAAGATCGAGATCAGGCTCCCCGGGGCTAGCGGCTCGTCGCGCTGGAGGCTGATCGTACTCTGGACGCCTCCCGGTTGGATCACAGGGTTGGGCAGCGCGGTCTCGGAATCTCCCGACAGGACGGCCCCGCCCGTGAGTTGGCGGTCGGGCGACTCCGCGCTCAGGCGTAGCGTGATGCCGGCCGCCGGCCGGTTGCCCACCTGCCACGTTCCCGTCCAGCGGCCGTCGCGGAGGGGACGCAGGGTCAACGGTGCGTCGCCGTTCGAGAACGACACCACCGCCGACCCTTGCGCCAGCGGCTTGCCGCAATTGTCGAGCACTCGGGCCTCCAGCGGTTGCGGCCAGGCGGCCGGAACCCGGAAGTTGTCCGGCAGCGAGGCAAACACGGGAATCAGGCGCGAAGGGGCGCAGGGCGCCTCCGCCGTACGTGTCGCCCGGGCGCTCGTAGTCTCGCCCGGCGTCACGATAAACACCAGGTCGACCGAGCGCGTCACGTTGCCGGCGAATACCAGGGTCAAGGTTCCCCGATAGACTCCCGCCGCCAGGCCGCTCACGTCAGGTTGCACAACGATCCGCGATGTGCGGTCCGGCGTCGCGACCGCGTCGGTCGGCACGCTGACAAACCACTCGATGCCTTCCCGTGTGAAGCGGCCGGCGGTGAAGTTCAGCGGCGACGAGGTCAGGTTCGACACCAGGACGGTCTGCGAACTGGGCGAGACTCCGCCCGCCGGCGCCGTGAACAGCAGAGCCGACGGCAGCACGACCGGCGCCGGATTCGAGCCCGCTCCCAGGACGTTCAGCGCCACCGAAACGAACTGCGGAGAGTTGTCCGCGCCCGGGGCGCTGACGCGAATCTGCCCAAAGTATTGCCCGGCCGAAAGGCCCTCGGCGTTGATGACTACGTCCGCCTCGGGAGCGTCCGGCGAGTCGCCGCGGCTGACGCCGCTCGACCGCTCGACCGCGAGCCATTGCGAGCCGCCGGATAACGTCTCGGCCCGCGCCTCCCAAGCCATTTCGCCGGGCCGCAGGTTCCGCACGCCGAAACTCTGCCGCGGCGGACGGCCGCCGTTGGCCACCGCGACGAACGACAGGGCCGAAGGAGCCAGTTCCAGGCTCTGCGGTACCCCGCTTACCGTCAGCGTCACGGCGACGACCCTGCGAGTATCGGCCCCCACCACTGTGATCACGCCGGTATACGTACCCGGTCCCAGTGATGCTGGATCGGCCGTGACAATCAGCGACCCTGGCCGCGATGCCGTTGCCGCGCCGGTGGTGGCCGAGAGGCGAAGCCACGCTCCGCCCGTGCGCGTCTCTGCGCCCGCGCCGAAGATGAGGCGGCCCCCTCCGGAATTCGCAATCGTCAGCGATTGGGACGAAGGCGCTCCCCGGGCATTCAGAGAAAGACTCAGGCTCTCGGGCCTGACGGAGAGCTGTGGCGGTGGCGGAGGCGTAATCCGCAGCGAAACCTCCACGGTGCGGACGGGCGGGTTCGCGTTCGGAGCCGTGATGGTGATCCGGCCGTTGTAGGTTCCCGGCGTCAGGTCCTTCGGATCAACCGTCACCTCGACCACGGCCGGAGCGACACCATCGAGCGTTCCCGCCCGCAGCCATGGGCCGCCGGAGGTCGTTTGCACCGTTGCCCGAAAGTCCAGGCCGCGGAGCCCGTTGATCTCAATCAGGCGTCTGGCCGGGGCCTCCCCATCGACTACCGAGGTGAATGACAGCGAACCAGGGGAGGTTGTGAACGGCGGCCGTTGGGACAACAGCCGGCGGACGCGATGATTCAGGAAATCGGAGACAAACAGGTCCGGTCCAAACGACGCGATGGCCGTCGCTCCCGCGAATTGGGCTTGGATCGCCGGCCCGCCATCGCCGGAAAACCCCGCGCTGCTGCCGGCCACTGTCGAGATCACACCGACGAAGTTCACCAGGCGGACGCGATGATTCAGTTCGTCGGCGATGACAAGGTTGCCCGCCGGATCGATGGCCACGTCCGACGGCCGGTTCAACCTCGCCTGAGCCGCGGGGCCTCCGTCGCCGCTCAAGCCACGCTCGCCCGTGCCGGCGGCGGTCCTGATCACTCGATCAGGGCCGATGCGGCGAACACGGTTGTTCTTGTAATCGGCCACGTACACGGCGCCCAGGGCGTCAACGGCGAGGCCTCGGGGCTCGTTCAAGGATGCGGCGGTAGCGGCTCCGCCATCGCCGGAATAGCCCGCCTGTCCGTTGCCCGCCACCGTCGTGATGCGGCCATTACGGTCGATGCGCCGCACACGGTGGCCGAACACTTCGGTGACGTACATCTCGCCATTACGATCGAACGCGATGTCGTACGGCGCATAGATCGAGGCCTGCAGGGCCGGTCCTCCGTCACCTAAGCTTTCACCGGTACCGTTGCCGGCGACCGTCGTGATGATACCCGCGGGAGACACACGCCGAATCCGGTGGTTCAATGTGTCGGCGATGTACACGTTGTTGGCGGCGTCAACGGCGACTCCGGACGGAAAAGACAGGCGCGCATTCACCGCCGGCCCGCCATCGCCGGAGTAGCCGTCCGAGCCTGTCCCGGCAAACGTCGTGATCAAGCCGTCTGCGCGGATACGCCGGACACGATACTTCAACTGCTCGACGGCGTACACGTTGCCATTCGAGTCGGTGGCCAGCGATGAAGGCAGGTAGAGAAACGCCTGTGTGGCCGGTCCACCATCGCCGCCTTCGCGAAATCGTCCGTTGCCGGCTACGGTCTCGATGATGCCTGCCGTGTTGACGCGGCGGATCTTACTGGTCTCGCCGTCCCCGATGAACACCTCGCCCAGCGGACTGGCCGCGATGGCCGAGGGCCGTATCAGCGAGGCCGAGGTCGCCGGGCCGCCGTCTCCGCTGACGCCGACGTTGCCGTTGCCGGCTACCGTGGAAATCACTCCCTGAGCATCTACCCGCGCCACTCGATATTGCAGCCAGTCGGCGATCAGCAGATTGCCGTTCGCGTCCACCGCGACGTCGACCGGGAACAACGCCGCCGCGGTGGCCGGAATCGCGTTCGACAAACTGCGTCCGCCGCCGGCGGCAATCTCGATCTCCCCGTCGGGTCTCACGCGCCAGACCACGTACAGGCCCTGGTCGGCGATATACACGTTGCCCTGGCGGTCGACCGCGATGCCCAGAGGGTCGACCAGGGCTACTTCCGTGGCGACTCCACGGGTTGCGTTCGGAGTGTCGCTTCCGTTTCCGGCGATGGTCGTAATGATGCCATCCGTGCCGATCCTGCGGACCCGGTGATTGCCGCGGTCGCAGACGAAGATGTTGCCAACAGAATCCACGGCGAGGCTCCAGGGCTGGTGGAAGCGCGCGTTTCGCGCCGTTCCCCCATCTCCGGAGTATCCGGAGAGAATGTCACCGGCCACCGTGGTGATGGTTCCATCCGGGTCGACGCGGCGGACCAGGTTGAGTTGATCGAGAATGTAGACCGACCCGTCCGGGGCCGTCGAGACATCGATCGGAATGACCAGGCCGGCTTCCGTGGCGAGACCGCCATCGCCTGAATAGATACTGAGACCATTGCCCGCGAAGACTCGGAGCACACCTTCACGGTCGATCTTCATGACCACGTTGTTGTCAGGGTCGGCTACGTAGAAGTTCCCCTCGCCGTCCGCTGCCAGTCCCATTCCAAGCAGACCGCCGATCGGCGCATCCAGCGCGCGCCGGGGCTCGAACGGAAAGCTCCACTCGGTTCCGGCGACCGTGGTGATCAGAGGAGGTTGCGCCGCGGCGGTCCACAACCCGAACCCTGCGAAGACGATCCCAATCCACGCTCCAACGCGGCGAGCCATATGGACAGTCAATCAGACTCGACCGGCAGATTCAAGAGAGCGCCAATTGCCTGCACCTCTTCCTCGCGCTCGCGAGCGGCCGCCAAAGCCACGTCCCGCGACACGGCGCGGAACCGCAGCGCGTCTCCGGGCGCCATCTGGCCGAACCAGTCCAGGTCGGCCGCAATCACCGTGGCGATCTTCGAATAACCCCCGGTCGACTGGCCGTCCCGATGTAGGATGATCGGCTTGCCGTCTCCCGGTACCTGTACGGCTCCCAGCGGCGTCGGGTCCGAGATGATGTCCGGCCCGGTGGCGAACTCGATCGCCGGCCCTTCCGTGCGGTAGCCCTGGCGATCGGAGTGCGGATGGGCGCGATAGGTTTCCGCGAGAAAAGTGGCGAGCCCGCCGGCGGTGAAGCGTTCGGTCTGCGGACCGAGGATGACCCGAATGTCGAAGCGCTCCGGCCATGCGCGCGCGGGCGTCGATCGCCAGGTGATTCGCGGCAGCGACGGGTCACGAAGAGAGAGCGTCTGGCCGGCTTTCAGCGGCGCTCCCATGCGGCCCTTCGCAAACGTCGACCGCGAACCAAGGAACTCCTCAGCATCCACTCCCCCGCGCACGCCGACATACGCGCGACACCCGCGAACCCTCTTCGTGAAACTCAGCCGGTCGCCGGGCGACAGGTCGAAGGAACTCCACATCGGCGCCGGAGCATCATTCAACCGAGCCGCGAGGTCGGCGCCGGTGATGGCCAGCGTGATCGGGACAAGCGCTTCCAGGACGAGTCCCGGCAGCGTCGCCTCCAGAGACGCCTCTCCCGGGAGGTTCCCTACCAGGAAGTTGCCAACGCGGTAGGAGAACTGGTCCATCGCTCCTGAGGGAGGAATGCCGTAACGCCGCAGGCCCGGGCGGCCGCGATCCTGGACGGTCGTGAGCGGTCCGGGCCTATGAATCAGCAGCGCTTCCAACCAGGCACTCCTCGAGCGAACGGCCCTGCCAGCTTCGCGCTTCTTCTTCCGGGACGGCTGGGCATTCCACCAGGTCGCCCGGCCGAACTGGCGTCGGCGGAGAATGCCGCGGGTCATACAGCGTGACGAACGTCCGGCCCAGGTAATGGAATCCGGAGGGCTGGTCGATCGGCAGCATCACCGCCTGCTCGCCGGCAATCCCTACCGAACCGGCTGGAAGGCGCGTACGGGGTGTCGCCAGGCGGGGCAAGCGTAACCGCTCCGGCACGCCGCCCAGGTACGCCAGGCAACACAGGAAGCCGAGGCAGTAGACCGGATAGCGCCGCGTGGAAAACTCCGCCACTACATCGTCCGGACTCATGCCCGCCGCTGCCGCGACGCGCTCCAGGTCGGGCCCGTGTTCGGCGTCATAAACCGCCGGTACCCGGTACAGCCGAGGTTCCGGCAACTTGACCGGGTCGATCCCGGCCGCCAGCCTGTCGACCTCGTCACCGAGCGCCGTCAAGTCGGTGCGCTCCGGATCGAAGTACACCATCAACGAGCGGTATGCCGGAACCACCTCGACCACTCCATCGATCCGGTGCTGCTCGATCCCGAACGCCAGGCGGCGTACTTTGCGATTGACGCGAACGCTGATTTCAGCCTCGAATTCCACCAGCAGGCCATCTTCGCCGACGGCGATCAGCGCGGGACCAGTCTGCGTCATGACAACAGTTCCGCCAGGGGCCTGATGGCAACGCGAGCCTCCGTCGAGACCTCGCGAATCAACTTCACGATGTCGAGCGCTCCCGGCGTGTCGCCGTGCACGCAGATCGAGTCGAACCCCAGAGCGATCCGTTCGCCTTCGATCGTCTCGACGGTTCCACTCTCGAACAACTCCAGCAGCCGCCGCCGGATCAGTTCTGGATCTTTCAGGACGGAACCCGGCCGCTTTCGCGAAACCAGCCGCAGATCGGGATGGTAGGCGCGATCCGCGTAGAACTCCTCGGCGGTTCTCAACCCTGCTTCCCGTCCGCAGGCCGCCGCCTTACCGGCTGGACACAACCAGATCAGGTTGCCGCCGGCCTCCGCCGTCGCCTGGCACATCGCCCGCGCCAGCGACTCGTCCGCGAGGGCCATTTCGAAAAGCGCCCCGTGCATCTTGACATGCCGCAGCGGCGCGCCCGCCGCGGCCGCGAATGCCCGCAGGGCGCCAATCTGGTAGGTGAAGTAGTCGCGCAGTTCCGCGGCAGTGACCGCCACCGGACGCCGGCCGAAGCCCATCAGGTCCGGCAATCCGGGATGCGCGCCGATGCCGACTCCCCGCTCCACCGCCATCGCCACCGTTCTGCGCATCACGTGCGGGTCGCCGGCGTGATACCCGCAGGCGATGTTGGCCGAACTGATGTACCGGATGACCTCTTCGTCATGGCCGAGCGTATACCGCCCGAAACTCTCGCCCATGTCGCAGTTCAAATCGATGGCGCTTTTGCGCATGCGTCTCAGGTATTTTACCTCGTGCTAAGCGATCAAGCCCTTGCGTAAGGCAAACGTAAACCCTAGGACCGTTTGGCCGCACCCCGTCACACCGTGATTGGCGATTAGGACGGGCGCGGGGCCCGGAGTTGACCAGCGGCGGGGCCGGACGTTAGGCTCAAAACAAGCCCTTTCTCCAAAAGAATGAAAAGCACGGGCATTCTCGCGGTCCTCGCTTCGCTGGTCCTCGCCGGCGCCCTACCGTTGACGGCCCAGGTCATCAAGCCGGAGGCCCGGGATGTCGCTCACTTCCGGAAATCGGTGGATCCGTTCCTGGCCACGCACTGCATCCAGTGTCACAACGAGAAAGTCCGGTCCGGGGAAGTTGACCTCGCGCAATATCGCGACGTCCAGCGCGCTTTCTCTCAACGCGAGACCTGGGAGCACGTGCTCCGCAAAGTGCGAAGCGGCGAAATGCCGCCTCCCGGCCTGCCCAGGCCTCTGGCATCGGAAACCCACGCGATCACGCAGTGGATCGAGAAACTGATCGAGCGCCAGGATCGTGCGGTCAAGCCGGATCCCGGACGCGTCACGGCCCGGCGCCTGAATCGCACGGAATACAACAACACCGTGCGCGACCTGTTGGGCGTCGACCTTCAGCCCGCCGGCGATTTTCCCGCCGACGATGCCGGCTATGGCTTCGACAACATCGGGGACGTGCTCTCCCTGTCTCCCGTCCTGATGGAAAAGTACATGGCCGCGGCGGAGAACATCACCCGCGCGGCCATCTACACCCCGCGTCCGGTTCGCCCGACCATGGAGCGATACCAGACATCCCGTAGCCGCCGCATCGGCAGCGATAACGCCAGCGGCAAGGTGCTGCCGTACTCGCCCCGGGGGACGCTTGAAGCGAGACATAGCTTCCCTTATGACGGCGAGTATGAGATCCGCTTGCAGTCCATCGACCGCCGGCGGGATGGCGCGGCGCCGGCCCGGTTCATCCTCACCATCGACGGGAAGAAGGCGGCCGAATTCGGTTCGGAACCCGGAGACTACAAGAACCGGCTGTTCGATCACCGCGTCACACTCAGCCGCGGCATCCACACTCTGGGCGCCTATTTTCCGCCCGAAGTCGTCGAGTGGGCAACCAAGACCGATCCGCCTGAAGAGGTCAAACCAGGGAAGAAAATACCCGAGGACCGGCGCCGGATCTTCGCCGATTTTGTCGAGATTCGCGGTCCCTATCGCGTGGATCCCCCTCCGAGCCACCAGCGTCTGTTTGTCTGCGGGTTGATCAAATCGGAGCAAAACCTGGACTGTGCCCGACTCATTGTTGGCGGCCTTGCCCGCCGGGCCTTCCGGCGTCCGGTGACGCCAAAGGAGGTCGATAAACTCGTCTCCTTCGCCGCCATGGCCCTGAAAGAGGGGGAGACGTTCGAACACTCGATCGGCTATTCCGTCCAGGCGATCCTCGTGTCGCCTCAGTTCCTGTTCCGCATCGAGCGGGATCCCAACCCCAACGACGCCGGCGTCGTTCACCCCATCGGCGATTTTGAACTGGCCACGCGGCTTTCGTATTTTCTGTGGAGCAGCATGCCGGACGAATCGCTCTGTCGGGCTGCCGCCGAAGGGTCTCTTCGCAAGCCCGCAGTGCTGGAGGTGCAGATCCGCCGCATGCTCGCCGACCCGAAGTCGCGCGCCCTGGTTGAGAATTTCGCCGGGCAGTGGCTGCACCTGCGCAATCTCGAGAATGCGAACCCGGATCCGGATCGCTTCCCCGCATTCGACGACGAATTGCGCCTGTCCATGCTGCGCGAGACCGAGTTGTTCTTCGAACACCTGGTCCGCCGGGATGGTAGCATTCTGGATTTCCTGGACGCGAAGTACACCTTCCTCAACGAGCGGTTGGCCGTCCATTACGGGGTCCAGGGTGTGGCCGGAGACGAATTCCGCAGGGTAGACCTGGAGGGCGATCAGCGCTCGGGCGTCCTGACCCAGGCCAGCATTCTGACCGTTTCGTCCTACCCGACGCGGACTTCGCCGGTCATCCGCGGCAAGTGGATTCTCGAGAACATTCTCGGCACGCCTCCGCCCCCGCCGCCGCCCAACGTCCCAGTGCTGAAGGAAGAGGAGGTGGGAAACTCGGGCAGTCTGCGGCAGCAGATGGAAAAGCATCGGAGCAATCCGATGTGCGCCTCCTGCCACGCGAAGATGGACGCGATCGGATTCGGTCTGGAGAACTACGACGCCATCGGCCGCTGGCGCACCCAGGATGGCAAGTTCCCGGTCGAAGCTGGGGGCCAGATCGGCGGTCAGCCGTTTACGAGGCCGGCCCAGTTGAAAGCTCTGCTTCGCGCCAATCCGGAGGAGTTCGCCCGCTGTCTGACGGAGAAAATGATGACCTATGCCCTGGGCCGCGGTGTGGAGCGTTATGACCGCCCGGCAGTGCAGTCGATCCTGGCTGATCTTCGGGCAGGCGGCTACCGGTTCTCGACCCTGATTCTTGGTATAGTCAAGAGCATGCCGTTCCAGATGCGCCGGGGGGACGGCCACAAAATCAGCAGAGAGCAACCTGCTGCCCGCACGGCGGGAGGCTAATCCGATCAGAGCCGCGACCGGAAGGGAGCGGACATTCGGATCAGAGCCGCGACCGGAACGGAGCGGACATTCGGATCAGTGCCGCGACCGGAAGGGAGCGGACATTCGGATCAGAGCCGCGACCGGAAGGGAGCGGACATCCGGAACAGCCGCGACCCTCAGGAGCGGTGGCTCCGTGCCGCGATCGTCAGGAGCAACGTCCGGCAAGCACAGTTGTACTGGAGGCGATGTTTTGATCACCAGGAAGCATCTTCCAAGACGCACATTTCTGCGGGGAGTGGGCACGGCGATCGCGCTGCCGGTGCTGGACGCGATGAGCCCGGCGTTTGCCGCCCCTCGCCGCGCCGACGAGAAATTACCCGTCCGCATGGCGTTCGTTTATGTGCCGAACGGCATCGTCATGGGGAACTGGACGCCCGCAGCCGAAGGCCCGGCCTTCGAGATGACACGATCCTTGACCCCGCTTGCGCCCCTCCGCAAGGACCTCAGCGTGATCAGCGGGCTCGCACAGATGAATGGACGCGCTCTCGCCGACGGAGCCGGCGATCATGCCCGCGCCGCCGCGAGTTTTCTCACCGGAGTTCATCCGCGCAAGACCGACGGCGCCGACATTCAGGGGGGTGTCTCCGTCGATCAGATTGCCGCCCAAACGGCGGGAAGCCAAACCCGTTTCGGTTCTCTGGAACTGGGCTGTGAGCACGGACGCATGGTGGGCAACTGCGATTCCGGGTATAGCTGCGCTTATTCGAACAGCCTTGCCTGGCGCACGCCTACGACGCCGATGCCGCCGGAAGTGAATCCCCGGCTGGTCTTCGAGCGGCTCTTCGGCTCGGGCGATCGCATCGAAGATCCAGCCACCCGTGCGCGGCGGCAGCGTTTGCAGAAGAGCATATTGGACTACGTTCAGGACGATGCGCAGCGTCTCTCCGGTTCGCTCGGAACCACGGACCGCCGCAAACTCGACGAATACCTGTTTGCGGTGCGCGACATCGAGAAGCGCATCGAGACTGCGGAAAAGCAGGACCGCGAGGCCACTCGCCCCGACGTCACGCCCCGCATGGACCGCCCCGACGGAATCCCCGCCGAGTACGACGACCATGTGCGCCTGATGTTCGACCTGATGGCCGTCGCCTTCCAGGCGGACCTGACGCGCGTGGCGACCTTCATGATGGGCCGCGAGGGAAGCAACCGCACCTACCGCCAGATCGGCGTGCCGGACGCCCATCACGGCATCTCGCATCATCGCGACGAGGCCGACAAGATCGAAAAGCTCACCAAGATCAACACCTACCACGTGACGTTGTTTGCCGAGTTCCTCAACAAGCTTGGCCAGACGCGCGATGGAGAGCGCTCGCTGCTCGACAATTCCATGATCGTGTATGGCAGCGGTCTGAGCGACGGAAACCAGCACTGGCACCATGATCTTCCGCTGGTGCTTGCCGGCAAAGGCGGCGGCTTGTTCAAGTCCGGGCGGCACATCAAGTACCGCTCCGAGACGCCGATGAATAACCTGTTTCTGGCGATGCTGGACACAGTGGGAGTGCGGACGGACAAACTGGGCGACTCCAACGGGCGGCTGAACTACCTCACCGACCTATAATCTTCAGGGGGGTCACCCTCTACCCCGAAAGCGGTCGATTTCCCGGCGGTCGCGCTTCGAGGGCTTACCTTCTCGAGACTCCTCGTAGTGCGGCATTGCTTTACGCTCTTCCACCAGCTTCAGCCGCAGCTCCCGGCTTGCTTCCTTCTCGCGGTAGAGCGTCTGCGCAACCGCCGCCGGGCCGCGGATCTCGCTAAGGACCAGGACTTCCACTTCGAAGTCGCCGCTGTCGTTCTTCACCTTCAGCAAATCGCCCACACGGACCTCGCGCGACGCCTTGGCCGCCTGTCCATTGGACGCAATCCTGCCGAGATCACACGCGTGTGAGGCGAGCGCCCTGGTCTTGAAGAACCGTGCGGCCCATAGCCATTTGTCGATCCTGAGGCGGGGCATATCCCATTCTCGTATGGAGCCGGTTTGTATGGCCCTTACCCCCGCCAGCGCAGAGTGGGAGAATCTGGGCGGAGCGTCCTCATGATCGATTCACAGAATACGTTCAGTCGAAGAAGGTTTCTCGACCGGGTGGGCGGCGCTGCCGCATTGGCCAATGTGAACAGCGCGGCGGCGGCGACACGCGAACCGGTGCGCAGCAAGCTGCTGCCCGGCAAACCCCTGCGGGTGAAGCCCGTGTTCACCTGGACCTTGCCCGTGAAGCGCGAGCTTTCCAGTTGGCGTCCTTACGGAGGTCTCGCCACGCGCGCGGACGTGGACCAGGAAGCCCGCCGTATCGAAGACGAGGTGTCGAAGCTTGCCGCCACGGCGGAGTTTGGCCTGGAACCTCTGCCGCTCGCCATGGTGAATCGCCAGGAAGAGGCTTCCGCGGCGGCCGAAGCGCACACCGATGTGTTCCTCGTGTACGCCTACGACGGTCCTCGGCAGTGGCTGGAGACGCTCGAGAACTCGGGCAAGCCGAAT
This sequence comes from Bryobacteraceae bacterium, assembly GCA_046160045.1. GTDB lineage: Bacteria > Acidobacteriota > Terriglobia > Bryobacterales > Bryobacteraceae > CAZGUX01. The sequence continues at coordinate 18,660 of JBJXGR010000045.1, read as the reverse complement.
GTCCTGTTTCTCCGGCACAAGTCGGGTCCCTTCTACTGCTGGTACGAAAACGCCCACTATCGCTTTCTGCGCGTGAACGAGGACACCCTCAACCAACCTTCGATGGACTTCGACGACGTCGTGGTGGACGACTACGCGGAAGTGCTGTGGCGGTTGCGCGCGATCTTTGGCTTGAAGAACGCGCGGGGAACCAAATCGCTGGCCATCGGCGGGCTGAAATCGTACAGCGTGCCCGGTCAAAAATATGGACCGGCCCACGTTCGCGACGTCTGGGGCTATACGCTGGTGACCGTAAGCGACGAGGAGGTAGCCGAGCGCGTGAGGCGCGCACGCGCGGATTCAGCACGCGTGGGCCACGCCGAACGACAGGCGGAGGAACTCCTCTCGCAGCCGAACGTGACCCTGGTCACCGAGCGAAAGTTCGTCGTCAATACGTTCCTGGCACTCGAGGTCTTCAAGGACCTGATGAAGGAGCACGACTGCTCGAACGTCGGCGTGGCGAACTGTATGGGCTCCATCATCAAGGTGCTGGACACGCCGCCGTGCCTGCTGTTTTCCCTCCTTAATGACGAGGGCTACACGGCGTTCTGCCACACCGACTACACGCACACGCCGCCCGGGGTCCTGTTGCGTTGGATTTCAGGCAAACCGTCATTCGTTTCGAACGTGCACTATCCGCACCAGGGCATGGTCACCGTGGCTCATTGCTCGACGCCTCGCCGCATGAACGGACAGGACTTCGAGCCGACCCGGATCATGACGCACTTTGAGTCGGATTACGGAGCGGCGACGCGCGTGGAATTCAGCAAGGGACAGACGCTGACCAATATTGTCCCGAACCTCACCTGCACCAAGTGGCTGGGCTTTCGAGGCAGAGTGGACGACACGCCGAATTTCCCGGCCTGCCGTTCTCAGATCGACATGACTATCGAGGGCGATTGGAGGAAGCTGCTCAAAGACCTGCAGGGATTCCACACGGTGATCTGCTATGGCGACTACCTGAGGGAAGTGGGCTATGCGCTGAAGAAGACCGGCATCGCGTGGGAGAACGTTAGCGAAAGTTGACCCACGCGACCGGAAGGGAGCGGACATCTTGATTTCCGCGCACCTTCTTAATCCGAGGGTTCCGCCCAGAGTTTCGTCAGCAGCCTGACGGTATCTACGGCGTAGGCCCAAACGCGTCCGGGTGTTGGCGGGTAACGGATGAGTTGCGGCACCGCGTGCGACGACGCAGCGGCCACGCCCGTCGCCAGGTCTGCCGTCGCCCTGAACGAGTCACCGGCGAAGTCCCGAAGGCGGGGCCCGAAGCTACGCGCGCCGGACCTCGAGACGACCGCCCGCGCGCGCCGGCGAAGATCCTCCACCCGGCTCACCACGGACACAGGCCCCGCGCCCGTCAGGCGCGCCTGGCAGCCCAAGCGGTGACCCTGTTGCTGAAGATCGCTTCGCAGTCCGGTGCGCTCCAGCGCTGTCGGTGCGCTGAGGTTCTCTCCCCCGGAGACCACATGACACTCGCACGTCTGACAGATGCCGCGGCCGTCGCACAGGAACCACATGTGGGCTCCGTGCCGCCGCGCGGCTTCCAGGATGGTTTCTCCGTGCCGCATCTCGATGAGTTTGCCGTTCAATTTCAGCTGCAAAGCCTGCTGCCTCGTCGTTCTAGTCTGGTTATGGCACAAAGAAGCCATTGACATCGATAATCACATCCGTACGGTTGGTCACGTACACGCTGATCGAGCCGTCGGCGCCCGCCGGGACAATGGCAGCATTCGCCACGATTCGGCCGTCCATGGAATTCAGGGTCGAGACCCGGTGCGGCTGACCGGTCGGCCCGACGCTCAGGTACGAGAGCGGTTCCACCGGCACTACAGTGACATTGACTGTGTACGCCCGGGCGGTCGATGGAATGCCGCAAGTCCCTTGCGGGACGCGAATCTCGCGCGTCTGCCCGGCGTCCAGGCTTGGCGGTCCGAAGGGTCCGGTCTTTCCTTCGCCCACCCGGGTGTCGACCACCCGGCACGGGGTCACCGCCACAAACCGGAGTGGACCGCCTTGGGCCGTTGCCAGGCTCTGAATCTGAACAATGGTGGTCCCGGCTTCGAGCGAAACCGGCGTACCCTCCGGGCTGGCGCCGAGCAGATTCGTGAACCGTACCTGGAATCCGCCCGGCGCCGCGGTTGAACTTACCGTCACGTTCAGCCGGACCAATTCACCGTCAGCCAGCACGTTGCGATTCTCTCCGACGATGAGGCAGCGAAGACCGGAAGATCCTCGCGCCGCCGTGTAGAGCACCTTTGCGGCGGCTTCCACCTGAGTTCCGGCCGCGACTTGAATCCCTTGGAGCGCCATGTCCCACTCCAGATCAAATTGGACGGCGGCAACGGGTTGGTGACCGGACGAGAGCCAGACCGAGGACGCGGCCGACTGTCCCGGGAACACCATCACGTCGGGAGCATAGAGCGTCCCGGCGGCCGCAGCCGACGTAAGGGTCAGGAGCAGCGCTGTGAGTTGGGTCGCAGCATCGAGCACCAGCCTGGCTTCGTGACAGACTCTGGCGGTCGAATGACGAGAAGATCTCGGGAGAGCGGGCACTTCCTCCTCGTGTGAACTGCGGCACCGATGTCCCTTCAGTCTAACTCGCTTCATCCGGCAATTCCTTCCGGTCCGTGGCGACGATCCTTGGTTTACCATTTGTGTCGCGGCGTTGCCCCCGATGCGAGTACACTGGCAAGGTATGCGCCGGGTGGCCCTCCTCGCAGCCATGTTGGGATTGCCGTCGCTCTCTGCCGCAGGCCTGGAGGCGGACGCGCGCGGGATCCTCGAGCGCCGCTGCCTCGGCTGTCATGGGCCGAAGTCTCGCGCCGGCGGCCTCGATTTGTCGAGTCGTGCTTCCGCGCTGCGAGGCGGCAGCCGTGGACCTGCCATCGAGCCTGGCGCACCGGCCCAAAGCCTCGTGCTTGCGCGCGTGCGGAAAAGCGAAATGCCTCCGTCGGCGCCGCTACCGGTCGCCGAGCAGGAGTCGCTGCGGCGTTGGGTCGAAGCCGGCGCTCCCTGGCACAGCGACCTGCAGGCGCGGCGCGCGGGGCCCGATTGGTGGTCGCTGCAGCCGCTGAAGGTCTGCCCCGCCCCCGAGACGACGGGCCTTCCGGCGGGATGGCGAAGTTCCGCCATCGACCGATGGGTGTTTGCCAAGCTCGCGGAGAAGGGGTTGCGGCCTGCGCCCGCGGCCGACCGGAGGACCCTCATCCGGCGCCTCTCCTTCGACCTGACCGGACTACCGCCGGCTCCCGAAGAGATTGACGCGTTCGTTGCGGATCGGAGCACGGGTGCCTACGAGCGCCTGGTCGACCGGTTGCTGAACTCGCCACATTACGGCGAACGATGGGCGCGGCACTGGCTGGACGTGGTCCGCTTTGCGGAGAGCGAAGGCTTCGAACGGGATTGGCTGCGCGAGCACGCCTGGCGGTATCGCGATTACGTCATCCGCAGCTTCAATCTGGACAAACCCTACGACCGCTTTGCCAAGGAGCAGATCGCGGGAGACGTGCTGGAACCGGTGACGCACGACGGCATCACGGCGACGGGATTACTGGTGCTCGGGCCTACGGATGCGGTCGGCCTGACGTCGGCGGTGCCGCAGGAACGGGCGTCGGTCCGCGAAGATCAACTCGAGGAGATGCTTGGCGTTGTGGGCCAGACGTTCCTCGGGCTGACCGTCAATTGCGCGCGCTGCCACGACCACAAGTTCGATCCCGTGCCGCAGAAGGACTACTACCGGCTGAAGGCCGTGTTCGAAGGCGTGTGGCAGCCGACGCTGGGAGACGACCTCAAAGCCGATGGGCGGGCGTTGCTGACGCCGGACGAGCGGGCGGCTCGCGAGGCGCGCTCGACGCCGTTGCGTGATCGGATCTCGCAAATAGAGGAAGCGCTCGGCCGGATGGACCGTGAGGCCCGCCGGACCATCGTGCGGGTACGCGAGGGGAGCGGCTTTCCCGCTCCCATTGCCCGCTGGACCTTGGATACGGACCTGCGCGACGACTTTGGGCCGCTTCCCGCGGGTCCTGCCGAGACCGGCGAACTCGTGGACGGACGGTTTCGTCCCGCGGGCAAAGACGAAACCGTGACCGTAACGACCCCTCCTCTGCCGGTCGATGTCCGCGAGAAGACTCTCGAAGCCTGGCTGCACGTAAGAACTCCACCGGACAAGGCGGCGACGTTTTTCCGGATTCGCAATCGGAGTGGCTTCCGCGGCGCGGCCTACGATGGCATCCAGTTTGCCGGCGGCAAAAGCAAACAATGGGAGAACGCGAGCACGGTCCGCTTCCGGTCTCAGGAGGTGGGAGGACCGGCCGAAGACACAGCGCCGGGCCGGCGAATTCACATCGCGATCGCCTACGGCGGCGACGACACCATTCGCCTCTACCGGAACGGGCAACCCTATGGCGCCGGGTACCGGCCGGAGCTGAGAATTCCCGCCGGGCGGCTCCAGACCTATGTGAAAGCCGATGCGGTTGTCGAACTGACCAGCACGAACCATGTGGAGTTGGAGGAGGCGCGGTTATACGATCGGGCGCTGACGGGCGAGCAGGTGGCGGCTTCCTACGCCGCGGGCGTGGTCAATCTGACCGCACCCGAACTGGAGGCGAGGATGACTCCGGGGGAGCGGCAGCGCCGGGCCGTGCTGATCGGGCAACTGGCGGAAGCGCGGCAGGAACTCCAGGCCGCCGCGCAGCCCGAGAAGACTTTTGCCGCCGAGGCGCGGACTCCGGATCCGACCTTCGTGCTGATTCGCGGCGATGTGAAGCGGCCAGGCGAGCGGGTCCCGCCCGCGGCGCTTTCCGCGATCGCCGGTTATCCGGGAGATCTGGGACTGTCCCCGGATTCTCCCGAAAGCGAGCGCCGGCGCCGGCTGGCCGAGTGGGTTGCCCATCCGTCCAATCCGCTCTTTGCACGCGTGATGGTGAACCGCGTGTGGCACTATCATTTTGGCGCGGGGATGGTGGAGAGTCCGAGCGATTTCGGGTACAACGGCGGACTGCCCTCGCATCCGGAGCTTCTCGACTGGCTGGCCGCCGAATTTCGACGGAGCGGTTGGAGCCTGAAGAGGCTGCACAAGCTGATCGTCCTGTCCGAGACCTACCGGCAGTCATCGCGATTCGACGAGCGGGCCGCCGCCGTCGACACCGCCAACCGGTTGCTGTGGCGCTTCACGCCGCTGCGCCTGGACGGCGAGGACGTTCGCGATGCCATGCTGGCGGCGAGCGGCGCTTTGAATCAGGCAATGTATGGTCCCAGCTTCCGGCCCTTCGACGTGGTGAAGAACCCTGGGTCGTATCACATCTACCGGCCGGTCGACCGCGCCGCGCCTGAAGATCAGCGCAGGACCGTGTACCGCATGAACGTGAACTCGGGCGGAAATCCGATGCTCGAATCGCTCGATTGCCCGCTACCGTCGGTGAAAGCGCCGAAGCGGTCCGTGACGACGACGGCGTTGCAGGCCCTGAGCCTGATGAATAATGAATTTGTGCAACGCCAGGCGAAGGCCTTCGCGGAACGCTTGAAGAAGGAAGGGAACGACACGCCTTCGCGGGTGCGGCGGGGATTTCGCCTGGCCCTCGGCCGCGATCCGGAGGAAGACGAGTTGGCGCAATCGCTGCGGCTGGCGGGGCAGCACGGGCTTGAGACGTTCTGCTGGGGATTGTTCAATGCGAGCGAATTCCTCTATGTACGGTGAGTCGCGGAGGCGGTTCCTGCTCGATAGCGGCGCAGGGTTCGGCTGGATGGCGTTCTCGTGGCTGCTCAACCGGGAAACCGCGTGCGCGGCGACGGGCCCGCATTTCGCCCCCAAGGCGAAACGCGTCGTGCAGGTGTTTTGCGTCGGCGGCATGAGCCACCTCGACACCTTCGATTTCAAGCCCGAACTGCAGAAGCGGAGCGGATCGCCTTTCGACATGCCGACGTTCTTCGGGCAGGCGGGGAACCTGCTCGCCAGCCCGTTCGAATTCAAGCAGCGCGGGGAGAGCGGCCTGTGGGTGAGTGGACTGCTGCCCCATCTTGCCGAATGCGCGGACAAGCTGACGGTGATTCGCACCATGGTGTCGAAGAGCGCCAATCACATGCCGGCGGTCGCGTGCATGAACACGGGATTCATTCTGACTGGCTTCCCCAGCATGGGCGCGTGGGTGGTGTACGGCCTGGGCACGGAGAGCGAGAATCTGCCCGCGTTTGTCGTTTTGCCCGATCCGCGCGCGTATCCGTGGGGTGGAACCGTGCAGTGGTCGAACGGGTTTCTCCCCGCCGCGGTGCAGGGAACGGCCTTTCGAGGATCGGGCGACCCCGTTCCTGATCTCTCGAATCCGGCGGGGACGGACGCCTCGGCCCGGAAAGCTGGCCTCGAATGGCTGGCCTCGATGAATCGGCGCTACGCGGAGCGCAATCCGGGCGACAGCAAGCTGGATGCGCGGCTGCGGGGATACGAGCTAGCGGCCAAAATGCAGATGAGCGTCCCCGATGCCACCGATTTCCAGAAAGAATCCGAGACAACCCGCAAGATGTACGGGCTCGACCGGACGGAAACCGAGCCCTTGGCCAGGCAATGCCTGCTGGCGCGAAGGCTGATCGAGCGCGGGGTGCGGTTCGTGCAGGTCTATCATGGCGGTTCGGGCTCCGACTGGGACGCGCACGGCAACCTCGAATCGAATCACCAGAAGCGATCCGCCGAATACGATCAACCCGTCGCCGCGATGATCCGGGACCTGGACGGGCGCGGTCTGCTGAAAGACACGCTCGTGATGGGGGTGACGGAGTTCGGCCGCACGCCGGTATCGCAGGGTGTCGGCAAGACTGCTGGCCGCGACCATCACCCGGATTGTTTCACGTGCTGGATGGCGGGCGCCGGGGTGAAGCCTGGATTAGCCTACGGTGTCTCGGACGACGTCGGATACAAGCCGGCGGAGAATGCCGTGACCGTGCACGACTTTCACGCTACGGGCCTGCACCTGTTAGGCCTCGATCACGAGAAGCTGACCTTCTATCACAATGGAATTCGGCGTAGATTGACCGATGTCCATGGGCATGTGGTCGAAGGGCTCCTCGCGGGCTAGGGTAATCCAAACCACGGGAATCACTGCCGCGACCGCCCAAGAGTGCCCCGACCGTCCAACAGTGCCGCGACCGTCCAACAGTGCCGCGACCGTCAGGGAGCGGTCTCCGGCCGCCTTTCTTCAAGCCCTCGCAACCGGTCTACTGCCGGCTGCCTCCACCAGGACCTTGATCAAACCAGGGGACGTCCCAGGGTTTCGCCAGGTGCTTCGCGGCAGGCGTTGACCCGATCCACAGGATCAAGCTCGGCCGGCACGCGGAAGCACTGGCTGAGTTCGAGCGGGCCGCGGGGTTGGCGAGCAACGCGCAGGAGCGCCGGATGTTGTAACGCTCTATATTCCCGTCGAGTGAAGGCCGGCGAAATCGACACGTCCGCGAAAACAATTTGCCGAGCGTGGTCGCTTCCGACGTCGACCCTGGCCTTCGCGGGATTCGCGTTATCATGACAACGGCAAATAAGCGGGTTATGAGGCGGATCGGTCGCTACTTGGTCATCGACGAGCTGGGACGAGGCGCGATGGGTGTGGTGTGCCGGTGCCTCGACCCCTCCATCGGCCGCGAAGTCGCGGTCAAGACCATCCGCATGACCGATGCGTCCACGGCCGAGTCGGAGGTCAGGCAATCCCAACGTCTGTTGCACGAGGCGCGCTCGGCGGGAATTCTCAACCACCCCGCCATCGTCACGATATACGACATTTCCGAGGAGAACGGAGTGGCGTTCATCGCCATGGAATTCGTCCAGGGCAAGACGCTGGAATCCCTGCTCGCCAGCGGTGAAGCCATCAGCGGCGAGCTTTTCTGGTCGGTACTGCGCGAAGTCGCCGACAGCCTGGACTATGCCCATCGCAAGGGAATCATCCATCGCGATATCAAGCCGGCCAACGTGATGGTGAACGAGCACGGGAGGGTGAAGATCACCGATTTTGGCATCGCCAAGATTACCGATTTTGTGACCATGACACAGGCGGGAATGATCCTGGGGACGCCGAATTACATGTCGCCCGAACAGGTGCAGGGCCAGCCGGTGAGCGGCCACACCGACCAATACTCACTGTGTGCGGTCGCCTACGAGATCCTGACCGGCAGGCGGCCCTTCGAAGCGGATCAACTGCCTGCGATGATGTCGAAGATCGTCCGCGAGAAGCCCGTGCCCGCCCAACAATGGAACACCAGTCTCGGCCCGGAGATCGATGCCGTGCTGCGGCGCGGTTTGGCCAAGGATCCCGCCGAGAGGTACGGCGCCTGCCGCGAGTTCGTCGATGCTCTGGCGAAAGCCTGCACGGAGACGCCGGGGTGGCGGAGCCTGCCGCGCGGTGGCGGCGCCCTGGCTCCACCGGCGCCGGCGTCCGAGCGAGTCCCGTCACCGTCGGCAAGTCCGATGGCCCAAGCCGTCATGGCCGGGCCGGTTTCGCTGCCCTTGCCGGCACCCCGGGGACGGCTGGAAGAGGAGCCCCGCGCCCGGCCGCCTCTGCTGGCGCCGATCGTCGTGATCGCTGTCGCCGCCACTGGTTACTGGTTGTTTCAGCACCTTGCTGGGCCAGGGGTCGGGTCCGTTGCCAGTCCTGGGGCCCCTCCGCCGACCGTGCCGGCGCCGGTCCCCCCTGCTCGACCGGTCACCGCCGTCGAACTCCCCACCACCGAGCCTTCCCCTGGCCCGGCCGTGCCTGCCGTTGCGGCCTTGCCAAAGATCGCGACAAAACAACCACAGGTGCTGCCCGCCGCCTGGCATGAGGTGATGGTGCGGACGGAACCTCCCGGTGCGCTCGTCTCTCTCGACGACCTGGCTGGCGCGGCTTGCCGAACTCCCTGCACCGTGCAGGCCGATGACGGCAGCCACACGGTCACGGCCATCCTGGCGGGATATCGGAAGGGAAAGCGGTCCTTCAATGTCTCCGGCCAGCCCGTGGACCTGATGATCATCCTGGAAAAGAGCGAGCCGCCGAAGTAGTACTGGAAAGCGCTTGCTCTCCCGCTCCCACTCCAGTAATCTGATCCCCTGAGGTAAGGCTGCATGCGCGGCGTAAGGATTGCCTTCCTGCTCACGGTTCTGCTGGCGCCCGCCGGGTTGCCTCAGACTCGCGATCTGGAGATCGTCCAGGTCCAGCGCAAGCTCGCCCTGGTGATCGGCAATACTCAGTATCCAAAAGGCTCCTTACGCAATCCCGTCAACGACGCCATGGATATGAAGGCAGTTCTCGAGGAACTCGGCTTCAAAGTCATCGATGGATACGACCTGACGCATGCCGGCATGGACCAACTCATCGAGCAGTTCATCGCGCAACTGGGCCGTGGAGACCTTGGTTTGTTCTTCTATGCCGGCCACGGGTTGCAGCTCTCCGAAGAAAACTACCTGGTGCCGATCGACTACAAGGGCGCCAGCGAGTCGGACGCGAAGTATGCGGCCGTGCCGGCTTCGTCGGTCAGGGACAGAATGGAGGAAAGCGGCGCGAGGCTGCGGCTGATCATTCTGGACGCCTGCCGCAACAACCCGTACCGTACCAGGATGCGCGGCGGCCGGCTCGGCCTCGCGCCCATGCGGTTGGACGCGGCGGACGCGGAGGGGACGCTCATCGCTTTTGCCACCTCTCACAATAGCGTCGCTGATGACAGTCCGGCAGAGAGGAACGGACTGTACACCAAGCACCTGCTGTCGGCCTTGCGGGCAACGAACCTGAAGTTACTGGACGTGTTTGAACAGGTCCGGCAGGAAGTGTACCGCGCCTCCGGGAGAAAACAAATCCCGACCTTCTACAGCAATGTCGTCGGGACATTCTACTTCAGGGCGGGGCCTGTGGTTGAGTTGCCGCTCGCAAAGCCGCCGCCTGACCCGGAGACCGCTTACTGGAATTCGATCAAAGGCAGCCAGGACCTCGGGATTCTGGAAGCCTATCTGCGCCAACACCCGAGTGGGCAGTATTCGGAAATTGCCAGAACACGGATCGCGGCGTTGCGCGTAGAGCCAAACCCTGTGCCGCGGCCCGTCAACCCGCCGGTGCGCCTGCCCTATGCCGCGCCGCAGCGCATGAACCCGAAGGATGGGCTCACCTATCAGTGGGTGCCCGCCGGAGCCTTTCGCATGGGCTGCTCGGCCCAGGACCGCGAGTGTGACAGCGATGAGAATCCAGCTCATCCGGTCAAGATCAGTTCAGGATTCTGGCTGGGACAGACCGAGGTCACCGTGGCGGCATACAAGAGGTTTGCCCGCGAAAGCGCGCGGAGCCTGCCCGGCGAACCCAAGGGCACACGGAGCCAGGCGCTGAATCCGGGCTGGGCCGACGGCCAGGCCCCAATGGTGAACGTCTCCTGGGACGATGCCGATCAGTACTGCCGTTGGGCCGGAGGCCGTTTGCCGACCGAGACGGAATGGGAATATGCGGCGAGAGGCGGAAGTCCGGCCGCCCGATATGGAGAGGCGGACCAGATTGCCTGGCACCGCGGCAACAGTGGCGCTGAGCAGGGAGCCGAGGGCGTTCGTCCCGTCAGAGGGAAGACTTCGAATGCGTTCGGGCTCCATGACATGCTGGGCAACGCCGCCGAATGGGTCGCCGATTGGTATGAGGAAGCCGCTTACGGCCAAACCGGGGACGTGGATCCTCAGGGACCGTCGACTGGGGCGCGAAAGACGGTAAGGGGCGGAAACACGATCCTCTCTCCGGACAGTGCGCGTGCGTCGAATCGTCTGAGCGGGGGACGGAACTTTCGCTCTGCATGGCTTGGTTTCCGCTGTGCCGGGGAAGTGAAACCCGGTGGCGCTGGCCCGCTTTCCTCGGCGCCAGCCATGGGAACCGTATATCTTTCGACTGAACCCGCGGGCGCCTCCGTCACCGTGAACGACCAGCTTTGGCCGGCAAAGACCCCAGCCCAGTTGCGTCTCAGTCCGGGAGTCCACCGCATCGTGATCCAACTCGGCAACCGGTATGCCGAGGAAACCGTCACCGTCCGGGAAGGGGATATCCAGCAGTTATCGTTTCCCTTGCCCCGCTGAATGAAATCTACACAAAAATCGGGCCGCCCACCTTTTCGGATGAGCGCCCCGGGCGTCAAGATCGCACTTCGCAGTTCAGAACGTCAGCTTGGCGCCGATCTGGATGTACCGCGGCGCGTCAGCAGGCGGATGGCGGAACGGAAGCAACGTAGTCAGTGTCAAATCCGAGGCCCGACGGCAAGGGAGGGCTGTGGATATAGAAATTGACGACGGCTTGCGGAATCTGTGACGCGTTGACCAGCGTGGAGGATGCGGGTTGGCGTATACTGGTCATCCTAGCGAGGGTCGACGATGCCACTTCCAGGTCCCATTCAGCAACGTTCGCTTTTTCTGGCCGCTGTCCTTTTTGCTCCGTCCCTTAGCTCCGGACAGATCCCAACCTTTCAGGTCATCGTGCCGGAGAGTAAGATTAACTTCCATGTGAATGCCTCGGTCGCCCTGACCGGCGTATTTGAAAAGTGGGCGGCAAGTCTTCGTTTCACCACGCCGTACGTCGACAGCGGTGTTCTGGAACTCATTGTTCAGGCGGCCAGCGTGAACGCGGGAAGCTCACTGAAGGAAGGAAAGTTGAAGGGGGACGACTTCTTTGCCGTCAAACAGAACCCGGAGATCACCTTCCGGTCGAAGAAGATCGTTCTCACCGGGCCGGATGCGTACCGGGTGGACGGGGACTTCACGATACGGGGTCTCACCAAAGAGGAGAGTCTGACCCTCAACTATTCGCCCGACCGCCCAGACGAGGGACGCATCCGGGGCCAGATGGTGTTCGACCGCAAGCAATATGGCATGACGCATGGCATCCCGTTCATCAAGATTGCCGATCGAGTGGAGGTCGGGGTTGACCTGAAGATACACCGCCTCAGCGGGCCACGGCCCATTCAGAAAAAGCAATAGCCCGTGCAGGCTGACCGTCATGTCAACTAAATGAAGTAGGGTGCAGACGTGGGTTTTTGGATCACTTAGCTGCACTTTCTACCCGCCAGTCATTCCGTTCAATGTCTGGTACCATCACAGCGGGCATCCGCTGCCCGGAGCGAGAATTATGCCTTGCCTGGTTCTGCTCGTCATCCTGATGTTTCCGCGCGTCGCGCTGGCGTGGATGTGGTTCTTCTCGAACTACCTGCAGCGCGCATTCCACGGGGGCCTGCTGCTGCCGCTCCTCGGCTTCATCTTCCTGCCGCTCACCACCATCGTTTACGCATGGGAACTCAACAGCGGCATGCCGACGGAGGGAGTCAACTTGTTGTGGCTGTTGATTGCGGTGATCATCGATCTGGGCGGCATAGGCGGCGGCGCGCATCGCCAATCGCGACGCTGAGGCGGGCGGTGTAAGCGCCTCGAACGGGCGCTAGTCCCCCCGCTCCAGGGTTCCGTTCCTAAACCGCCACCGTAAATCCGTGCGCGTGAGAATCGCCATCACCTTCACTACGTCGGCGGACACGACTTGGATTGCCAGGGGCCCGATATTTCTTCCCGCTTTGATCGGGAAAAGCGTGGCGGAGATCTGAGTTTCCTGCAAGGAACAATTCTTTCATCCGGTCGAATCCATCGTATTCGTTTGCTTCGTAGACCCCAGCAAGGAGGTGCAAATGAAACCATTCATCAAATGCACAATTGCGGCTGCAGCCCTGGCAGCGGCAGCATTCACAGTGTACGGGTCCAGCCACCGCGAAGCGTTGGCCGTCCTTAACGAGCCTTGTGCGGATAACACCGATACCTATGCCTGGGTAACTCCGGGTTCGCACGACAAGCTTTACCTCATCATGGATTTCAACCCGCTGCATGAGCCGGGCCAGGGCAATCAGGGCCTGCGCGCATGCAACGGCTATCGCTACGAATTTCACATCGGCAAGGGCGCCAGTCTGAAAGATCAGGTGGTGTACCGCGTGGAGTTCACCAACACGTTGAAGAAGGAAGCCGCTCCCAGCCCCACCGATCCGCTGGGGGGCGGCAACGAGTTATTGTGGCAACTGACCGGCGGCACGGAAACGATGAAAGTCACGCGCGTCAACGCTCCCAACATGGAAATCGACGACAACGATGACGACGACGACGATGACGACCGATTCGGCTACCGGCGCGATACCGTGCTGGGTCAGAATCTACCTGTTCTGCCCAACAATCACGGCCCGCAAACAGATCGCCTCGTGTATGGCTTGGGAATGTTTCGGGGTTATGATTCCGGCGATCCCAGCAGCCGTGAACAGGGCCTTTACAATCAGGCTTTCGTGGATAGATACATTCACCCGTTATCGAACGGCGGACGCGTGATTGCAGGCCAGTTCGACGATCCCTATCAACTGGACGAAAAGGGTATCTTCGATCTGGTCAACCTGGGCAAAGACGACCTCGGCGGAATTCCCGGGGCGCGCCGCGGTCCCATCGAGGACGTGTTTACTGGCTTTAATGTCTTTTCCATCGCGCTGGAAGTTCCCATCCGGGACATCTTCCCTGGTGGGATTCCGCACAACGGCGTATTGAAGGCCGATTCGACCGACAGCCTGATCCGGGTGTGGTCGCGGATCCTGCGCCGTAGAACCCAGACGGTGACGAACGACAACATCATTACCGGCCTGAGAGGATCGGGAGCATGGGTGCAGGTTGGCCGCAATGCCCTGCCGCTGTTCAACGCCGGGCTGGTGGGCACGCAGCGCCAAACGTTGTACCTCCGTAGCAACCCGATGAGGGACGTGACGAATTTCGGCGCCGACGTTCTTTTTCCAGTGCTGGTACGCGACGCCGAGGCACTCGGTATCTACAAGGCGTTGGGTGTTCCCGACGCGACAGTCGCCGGGTTGAAAGGGCCGCGCGTCGACATCATCAACGCAATTAACCTGGGCCGGCCGATTCCCATCGCCGACGGATTTACGGGCGACGTGCTTACGCTCGACGTGGCGGTTGATTCGAACTTCCCGAACGGACGCCGAATGGGCGGCGGCACGGCGCCCAATCGCAATCAGGTGAACGTGAACAGCGTCTTGATCAGCCTGATAGTGGCGGGAAATCCCGCGGCGGGACTGGCCAAGGGCGTTGAGGTAAACGACAAAAACTATCTCGACCGGTTCCCGTTCCTCGCGCTGGCGCACCAGGGCCTGTTGCAGGGTCATGGCGGCATCAATGTTCCCACGGTGCCGGATATCCCGCTTCCGTAACGACTCCGATGAGAGAACGGCTCCTCGATACCCCGGGGGGCCGTTCGTCTCGCGAAAGGGCAGTCATGAAGAGCCTTTTGTTTTTTGTATGCATGTCGCTCAGCGCCCACGATATGTGGATTCAGCCACAAACGTTCCTGCCCGAGGCGGGTGACATTGTGCCCCTGCGTCTGCTGGTGGGCCAGGAGTTCCTCGGTGATCCGCTAGGCCGCGATCCCGCGTTGATTCGCGAGTTCATCGTTGAAGACCAGACAGGCCGAAAACCAGTGGTTGGACGTACTGGAGGCAACCCCGCCGGTTTCATTCGCGTCGCTACACCGGGTCTGCACGTCGTCGGCTATTTCAGTAACCCGAGTTCTGTGGAAGAGACTGCGGAAGCGTTCAATCAATACTTAAGAGAAGAAGGGCTGGACGCGATCGCCGCCCTGAGGGCACGCCGCAACGAAGCCGGCAAACCAGTACACGAGCTTTTTACACGCTGCGCGAAGAGCCTGCTTGCTTCCGCCAAGACAAGCGAGCGAGACCGCCGGCTCGGCTTCACGTTGGAACTGATGGCCGAACGGAATCCCTACGATCTACACGCGGGCGAAGTGCTTCCCATCCGGTTGACGTATGAAGACCGCGCGCTGCCAGGAGCGCTGGTAACCGCGATGAACCGCCGCAACCCTTCGCAGAAGATCACGGCACGCACCGGTAACGATGGCCGGGTGAACCTGCGTTTGCCCGCGGGAGGAATGTGGCTGGTGAAGGCCGTGCATATGGTGCCGGCGCCTGCCGGGAGTCATGCGGACTGGCAGAGCTACTGGGCGTCACTCACGTTCGATCTGCCTGCTGCCAATCAAGCGGGTGCCAGATGAAGCTCGTCGCGATCCTCACGTTACTGTGCGCTGGGCTCGCCCAGACGCATGAAATCGGGACGTCGCGCGTGACTGTCGAGTTGAAGAACAACCGGACCTACGACATCGAGGTCGTCACGGACGCGACGGCCCTGGCGGAGAAGTTGGACGCGGTGGCGGGCCGTGAGCCGAGCTCAAACCTGGACGCCAGCCATCTTCAAAAGTTGCTGAATCAGTCAGACACTGAGTTCCGGCAGCGCGTGAATGTCAGGTTCGACGGCGCAGAGGTCCGTCCCGACGTCACCTATTCGGTCACGCCCGCCGCCGGCCGGGCTTCCGTGCCGCCCGCCACCATTCATCTGACGGGCCAGATCCCTGAAGGCGCCCGCCAACTTTCCTGGAGGTACGCCTGGACATTCGCTACGTATGCATTGACCGTGAAAAATGGCGAAGCGGCTGTGACCGAATGGCTGGAAGGCGGACAGACCAGCAGGCCGATCTCGGTGTCGGCGCCGCCGGCGGGTCCCGAGGGCCGGCTGGCCGCGATCGCGCGTTATCTCAAACTGGGCTTTACGCACATTGTTCCGGAGGGCCTTGACCATATGCTATTCGTGCTGGGCATTTATCTGCTCAGCCGCCGCGCACGCGACGTTTTGTGGCAGGTAAGCGCTTTCACCGTTGCGCATTCGATCACACTCGGGCTAAGCATGTATGGACTGGTAAGCATATCTCCCGGAATCGTAGAACCCGTGATCGCCATCTCGATTGCCTACGTTGCCGTCGAGAACATCTTCCTTTCCGAGCTGAAAGCATGGAGAGTTGCACTGGTGTTTGCCTTCGGCCTGTTGCACGGCCTTGGCTTCGCCGGAGCATTAAAGGACCTCGCCTTGCCCCCCTCGGAGTTCCTGACCGCCCTGGTCACCTTCAACGTGGGCGTGGAAGCCGGGCAACTTGCCGTCATCGCCGCGGCGTTCCTGCTGTTCGGATGGCAATTCTCGCATCAGTTGTGGTATCGCCGGCGGATCGTCGTGCCTGTATCTTCGATGATCGCCTGTTTGGCGGTTTACTGGATGGTTGACCGGTTGGTCTCTTAGAAGTGAACTACGATTTGATGATCGGCGGCGGCAAGCGATCAGAAGAAGCTGTGTCGTAGTGTATTGACACCGGCGTGCAACATCGCCGAGGAGACAACGCTGTGTGATTTCTGGAAGACCTTGCCATAAACGAATCCCGCGACGGTCGCCATGATCATGTATCGCCAGTTCGGGAACAGACCGTTGTTGAGATGCGAGGCTCCGAAGACGATCGCCGCGGCCGCGAGCAACCTGTCGGTAGAGCCGAAGCGCAGCATCAGCCAGTTCTGAATCAATGCGCGAAACAAGATCTCTTCGGGCAGAGCGATGGCGAGAAAGATGAGCACGTAGCGATTCGCGAGCGTCGCCGCAGTGAGCGCCGGGGGAATGTGAAATGGTGAGATGAAACCAAAGGCGCGGCCCATCACGATCAGCACCGGAATCAGAATCGCCAGACCCAAAGCCGGGAGGGCCAGGTCGAGCCAGCGTGCCGGTAACCGGTACTTCATTCCCGGGATTCCGCGGAATAGCAGGAAGAGAAGCAGGGCGAGATTCACGCCAACCCCGTACGCCATAGTAAATATGGGGCCCTGGACGGGTCGCGACACCAATGTTCTGGCGGGACCCAGTTCGAGCGGCAACCAGAGCATCAGGATGATCGTCACATCCACCCACGGTCGCCAACTTGTCTTCGGGTGCGTTTCGCCGCCAGGACCGGCTGCATAGGCCAGGATAGTGGGCAGAAACGCATAGGCGGATATCAGCAGAGTGGTCCCGCCCGCGCCATGACTCCCCACTCCAACCAGGAACAAGGCTACGAGCACGGCGGGGCCTGCAAACACCCACGCCGGTTTGGCCCGCAGGTGTTGCCGGACCCGCTCCTGAATGGCGGGAACGAACCAGCAAAGGATGGGAATCAGGAACGTGGCGATGAGAATACGATCCGTAACTGTCAAGGACAACTCCAGCCTGTGTTTCTCATTGTAGGTTCCCGTCGACCTCAGGCGCCGCGGGTTTACTCGGGCGGCGCTTGCCATCACAATGAGAATCCGGTTGAGAATATGGATTCACAACATCCCCAGTCTTTACTCCGGCGAGGGTTTCTTGGCGGCGGGGCCCTGGCAGCGGCCGCGTCCGCTCAAACGACGGGCACCTCGCCGCGGGCCCTGTACAACGTCCGCGACTTCGGCGCTCGCGGTGACAGGGCCACCAACGGGACGTCGAGATTGCAGGCGGCCATCGATGCCTGCCACGCGGCCGGTGGTGGGGTGGTCTACGTGCCGCCCGGAGACTATCTGAGCGGCTCCCTGTTTCTGAAAAGCCGGGTGACCCTGTACCTGGAGGCCGGCGCTACCATCTACGCCAGCACGAAGCAGCAGGACTACGACGCGTCCGCGCCGCAGTTGATCACCGCGCGGAACGCGGAGTTCGTCTCGGTCCTGGGCCCGGGCGTGCTCCACGGCGGAGGGACCGCCGACCTCGGCCGCCGGCCCGGGTTCGCCACCGAACCACGCCCGGCGTTCCGCACGCGGGTCCTTTACCTCGAGGAATGCCGCCAGGTAGCCTTGCGGGATTTCACGATCCTCTACAGCGATTCCTGGGCCTGCCACCTGCGGCAATGCGAACGGGTCGTGATCGACGGCGTGACCATCCTCAACAACTACTTCCGCACCAACAGCGACGGCATTGACCCGGAGTCGTGCAAAGACGTACGCATCTCCAATTGCCACATCACCGCCGGCGACGATTGCATCTGCCTGAAGACGCACGGGGGCATCCCCTGCGAGGACATCGTCGTGACGAACTGTACCACCGAGTCCATCGCCACCGCGATCAAACTCGGTACCGGCTCGGAAGGCGATTTCCGGAATATCACGATCTCCAATTGCACCGTGCGGAACTCGACCGTGGGCGTTGGATTCTTTGTCAAAGACGGAGGCGTGATCCACAACGTCACGGTCTCCAACCTGACGATCGAGACCTTGCGCGAACCCAGGCAAGTGAATCCCGAAAGGCTGCGCAACATGATCTATCCGATCTTCCTCGATGTGGAAAAACGTCATGACGCCTCGCCCGTGGGCGCCATGCGCGACATCATTTTCGACAACATTGTGATTCGCAGCGACAACGGCATTCTGGCGCAAGGCATGCGGGAAAGCGCGATCGAGAATCTGCTGTTGCGCAACATCGTGTTCCGGGCGGCTCGGGCATTTGATTACGGCCAACGGCAGAAGCACGCGGGCGTTCGCGGTAGGGATGACCATCGCTGATCACCCCCCGCACAGATCCGTGCTCGCCCCGTTAGAGCACACGGCTCCTACCTTGGATTCTGGCGTCGAACCGAACGCTCGGATAGGGATGTACAACCGTAGGCGTCGGCAGCCATTGCTGGAAGATCGGGACTAACTGCGTCCATGTGGGCTTATGCTGGTCGCTGCGGCGTCGTAACACCTGCCGCCACGCTCGCGCCACCCAGTGGCCGAATCGCTTCAGCGCTCGCAGATTCCCCGGCA
>JBJXGR010000044.1:0-7331 GCA_046160045.1 Bryobacteraceae bacterium | reverse complement strand
TCAAACGATCTCTTCCCGAACCGCGTCCCAACGGACTGCGCGCCCCTGCCGGTAGCTCTCTACCGCCATCCGGCACGCCACCGACACGCGGAATCCCAGCTCGAACGGGCAGTTGGTCTCTTTTCCCGACCGGACACTGTCGAGGAAGTTCTGCATGTGCGCCGCCGGGGCAGTGCGCTCCGCGCCCAGCATCTCGTTCGCCTGCGGCCGATTCACTTTCTGCGGAAAGTACCGGATCTGCTGGCCTTTGGAAATGGTGCCATCCGATCCCAGCACGTCCTCGGTGACGCCGAGATGATTGTTGCCGAAGCCAGAGTTCCAGGTGAACAGCACCTCGCTCGGATACTCGAGCGTGACGGTCATGGTGTCCGGCACCTCCCGCCCGTCTTTCCAGACGTAGACACCGCCTACCATGTTCACCCGCGCCGGAATCCCCAAGTCCAGAGCTTTGGTCCAAAAACACAACTGATGGCACATGTTTTCGTAAACATTGCCTCCGGAATAGTCCCAGAAGAAACGCCAGTTGGCGTAACGGTTGGCGTCGAATTCCCGCGGCGGGGCTTCGCCCAGAAACGACTTCCAGATGATGTTCTCCGCCGTCATGTCCGGAAACACCGGCCGCGTCCACTGCGGCTTGCCGTGCGGCGTGTTGCGGAACATGTTGGCGACAATCGCTTCCACTCTCCCGAGGTTGTCCTTGGTCGCGAACCGTCTGGCATCGCTCATCAGGCCGGACGAACACCCTTGGTGGCCGATCTGGACCGCACGCTTTCCGGCCTTCTGATACGCCGCGCGCATGCGCCTGGCGTGCTCCACCGTGAAGGCCATGGTCTTTTCCTGGTAGACGTGTTTGCCGGCGTCCAACGATGCAATGAAGTGCTCGCAATGCAGGTGCTGGGGCGAGGCGATCAGGACGGCGTCGATCGACTTGTCTTCGAGCAGGTAGCGGTGGTCAAGGTAGGTCTTGGCCTCCGGGCTGACCTTCCTGGCCTCTTCCAACCGGCGCGTGTAGATATCGGCGAAGGCGGCAAACTCCGTGTTGGGGCAACTGATGGCTTCGCGGACGAGGGCCATGCCGCGGTCGCCGGCACCGATGATGCCCAGGCGGATCCGCTCGTTGGCTCCCAAAACGTTGGGCGAGGCCAGGGTTCCGGCGATGCCGGAGGCCACGCCGCCGATGAATTTGCGTCGGGACTGCATAGTGATCACACGTATTGGAATCTAATCTTCTATGCTAGCACCCGCTCCCGGCCCGGTCGCTTTTGGCCATAAGCTCGTCCTGAAGAGGTAAACTACAACGGTGAAATCCCCAGATCGACGCCTCGTGCTCTTCCTCCTGGCCGGGATGCCGGCCCTCCGGTGTCCGCGTGACGCCCGGGCGGCGGGCGGCTCTCTGCCCAAGGTACGGGTGCAATCGGTGCGGCGCGCCTTTCACAACGGGGAGCATAATGCGTTCACCGATCTGGTGCGCTACCAGGGCCGTCTTTACCTGACGTTTCGAAGCTGTCCCGACGGACACGGAGTTTTCCCCACTTCGTCGATCCTTGTGCTGTCGAGCGAGGACGGCCAGTCGTGGCAACCGGTGCACCGGTTCAACGTCCCGCTGCGGGATGTCCGCGATCCCCATTTCCTGGTGTTCCGGGAAAGACTATTTGTCTTTACGGGGGCCTGGTATTGCGGCCGGACCGCGCCCGAACGCCGCGAGATGAACCAGCACCTCGGCTATGGCGCCTGGTCGAGCGACGGACGCTCCTGGCAGGGGCCGCGAATGCTCGAAGGGACCTATGGTCACTATGTCTGGCGTACGGCCGCCTATGGCGGAAAAGCGTACTTGTGCGGCCGGCGAAAGCGCGAATTCCCCGAAATCGAGTCGCGGGAAGAGAGCGACCCGCTGACCGAATCCGCTCTGCTTGAAAGCGAAGACGGCCTGATCTGGCGGAAAGCCGGATTGTTCCAGGAGAAGTACGGCAACGAGACGGCGTTTCTTTTCGAACAGGACGGATCCATCCTGGCCGTTGCCCGCTGCGGCGGTAAGCGTCCAGCCCAAGTTTGCCGGTCCCGCCCTCCCTATCAGCAATGGTCGCGGACCGACCTCGACCGCCACATTGGGGGGCCGCTCGTAGCCCGCTGGGGCGAACGATACCTCGTCGGCGGCCGCAAGCAACTGACGGGCCAGCCCCGCACTTCGCTTTACTGGCTGGCGGACAACCAACTCCATGAATTTGCGGAACTGCCCAGCGGCGGCGACAATTCCTATCCGGGCTTCGTCGAGCTGAGCCCGTCACGGGCGCTCGTTTCTTATTACTCGAGCCACGAGAAAGACGCCTCGGGTAAGGAGATCACCGCGATCTATCTGGCGGATCTGGCGATCGACGGGTAACGGCCAGGAATACGATGTTCGGAGCCCTCCGCCGTAGTTCCTACCCGGGGGGTGTCGAGCAGCGGCATTCCTCTCGTTGATTTGATTGCTTCCTGGCGTGTCGCTATGCCAGCATTTTCCGCACCACGCTTCCCGCCACGTCCGTCAGGCGGAAATTCCGCCCCTGATAGCGGAACGTCAGCCGCGTGTGCTCGATGCCCAGGCAGTGAAGCAGGGTCGCGTGAAGATCGTGGACATGCACCTTGTCCTCCGCCACCGAGAGCCCGATGTCATCGGTCCGGCCCACCACGGTCCCCGGCTTGATGCCGCCTCCGGTAACCAACGTCGTGAAGGCGTCCGGATGATGGTCGCGGCCCGTCGCGCTTGGCTTGTTCGGATCCAGCGTTTGCGCCAGCGGCGTGCGTCCGAACTCGCCGCCCCAGATCACCAGGGTCTGAGCGAGTAGCCCGCGCTGCTTCAAATCGCGGATCAACGCCGCGCAGGGCTGATCCACGATCTCGCAGTTCTTCTTGTGGCCGCTCTGGAGGCTTCCATGATCGTCCCAGCTTCCGTGAGAAACCAGGATGAACCGCACGCCCCGCTCCACCATCCGCCGTGCCAGCAGGCAATTCTTGGCGAACTGGTTGTCCGTGTCCGCTCCGTATTGCGCCTGGGTCTCGGCCGTCTCCTTCGACAGATCCAGCAGTTCCGGCGCGGCGGTCTGCATGCGAAAAGCAAGTTCGTAGGATGCGATACGCGAGGCGATCTCCGCATCGCCGGTATCGCGATAGTGCGCCTCGTTGAGCTGACGGATCGCGTCCAGCCGGTCGCGTTGCTCTTCCTGTGTGATCCCGGGCGGGCTCGAAAGATACGCGATCGGCTCGCCCGTGCTGGCGAAGGGCACTCCCTGGTACATCGAGGGCAGGAAGCCGCTGGTGAACAGCCCGGAGCTGGCAAATCCGCCGCGGCCGGACATCAACGCCACAAATCCCGGCAGGTTCTGCGACTCGCTTCCCAGGCCGTACAGCAGCCACGCGCCCATCGACGGGCGGCCGACAATCGGGCTGCCGCAGTGCATCAGCAACTGCCCGGGATGGTGGTTGAACTGGTCGCTGAACATCGACCGCACCATGCACAGATCGTCGGCGCACGTCGCCAATTGCGGCAGTAGCGACGAGAATTCCATGCCGGACTGCCCGTATTTGGCAAAGGTCTGGGTGCTGGCCCAAACTTTGGACGTCGGCTTGATGAAGGCGAAGCGCAGGTTCTTGCGCAGCGACTCCGGCAGCACCTGGCCGTCCAGTCTCTTCATTCCCGGCTTTGGGTCGAACAGGTCGATCTGGCTCGGCCCGCCTTCCATGAACAGGAAGATGACGTTCTTCGCCTTGGCCGGGAAGTGAGGTGCTTTCGGCGCCAGCGCCGGCGCGCCGGGCTCCGCGTACCCGTCTTCGGCCAGCAGATTCCACAGCGCCGCGATGCCGATGCCGCCCGCGCACCGTGTGAGGAAGTCCCGTCGCCCCTGCATCCGTTGGAAGTCGCGCCAGTCCATGCTTTTCTACTCTGCTTTTCTACTCTCGGGTGATGAACTCGTCCAGGTTCAGCAGGACGCTCGCCACGCCGCTCCACGCCGCGGCTTCGGCCGGGTCGGTGCCGGCCGCAGCGGCCCCGGGGAACTGCTGCGCCACCAGGGTCGCGTCTCGCTCCAGACGCTGCCGCTTGCGGAAGTAATACTGCTCGAGCGCGGTGAGTTCTTCCGCCTTCGGCGGCCGGTTCAGGCAGACTTCGAACGCCCGCGTGACGCGCGCGTCAAGGTCTCCTGGTTGGTTGAGGATCCGCAGCGCCAGCGCCTGTGCCGCCTCATGGAATACCGGATCGTTGAGCAGATTCAGCGCCTGCAGCGGCGTGGTCGAGCGTTCCCGCCGCGCGCAGGTTACAAGCGAATTGGGGGCGTCGAAATTCATCAGCTGCGGATGCGGCACCGAGCGCCAGAAGAAGGCGTAGACCCCTCGACGATATCGTTCCGGCCCCTGGCTCTCTTTCCACTCACGCGCACGGTAGGCGACCTTGGTCAGACCTTTGGGCATCGGCGGGAAGAAACTTCGCCCCCCCACCGCCGGGTTCAACAAACCCGCCGCGCTCAAGGCGCAGTCGCGGATCAGTTCGGCCTGGAGCCGAAAACGCGACTGCCGGGCCAGCAGCGTATTTAGCGGATCCCGCGATACCAGGTCTTCCCGAATTCTCGACGATTGCCGGTAGGTCGCCGATTCCACGATAAGCCGGATGATGTGCTTGACGTTCCAGCCTGAATCGACGAACTCCGCCGCTAGCCAGTCGAGCAGTTCGGGATGGGTCGGCCGATCGCCCCGCGTGCCGAAGTCCTCCGGCGTGGCCACCAGTCCACGCCCGAACAACTCTTGCCAGATGCGGTTCACGGTAACGCGCGCGGTGAGCGGATTATCGCGCGAGACCAGCCATCGGGCCAGCGCCAGGCGGTTCGCGGGCCCGTCAGGCACGAACGGGTGAAGCGCGGCGGGGGTCGCCGGCTGGACCTCGATCCCCGGATTCCGGAAGTCTCCCCGAATAAAGAGGTGGGTCTTGCGGGGCTCTGGCAAGTCCTCGATCGCCGGAGTTTCGCTCATGCCCGGATACTCAGCGTCCAGTTCTTCGAGCTTCCGGAAGCCCTCGGTGAACTTGGCGCCCTTGGTTTCCGGCCATGCCTCCAAGGGCCCCGGGTACTTCAGAAACACGCGGGTCAGGTCGTGCGACTGGCGAAAGGTCCGCTGCGAAGCCGGCGTCTTGAGAATGTCCTGGCCGTAATCCTGATAGACCTTCAGGTAATCGGCCACCTGTGTCCACTCCACCCGCTCGGCGGGCGCCGCGATGGCTTTGAGAACTTCCTGCTCCCACTTTGGCTGAAACTCGGGGACACGGTGCTTTTCCCGGATTTCCGAATACCGCCGTTCGTATTCAGGTCTCGTTCTTAGGTAGGGACCCACTTCGCCTTCGACGGGCGCCGGGTGGTTCACCTCCCGGCTGGAGTCAAAAAACGCATAGAACTCGTAGAACTCGCGCTGCGTAATCGGATCGTATTTGTGGTCGTGGCAGCGTGTGCATTCGAGCGTCAGGCCAAGCCACACGGTGCCTACCGTGGCGGTGCGATCCGAGACCTGTTCGGTCCGGAGTTGTTCCACGTCGATACCGCCCTCGCGGCTGGTGAGCGTATTGCGGTGGAACCCTGTCGCGGTCTTCTCTTCGATCCCGGCGCCGGACAAAAGGTCGCCGGCGATTTGTTCGAGGGTGAACCGGTCGAACGGCATGTTCCGGTTGAACGCCCGGATCACCCAATCGCGATAGCGCCAGGCGTGTGGGCGGAATTGGTCCTGTTCGTAGCCGTCGGAATCGGCATAGCGCGCAAGGTCCAGCCAAGGGCGCGCCCACTTCTCTCCGAAGTGCTCGGAGGCAAGCAGGCGAGTCACCATCGCGGCATCGGGCACAGGCCCGGAGGCTGGCGGGAGTCCGATCAAATCGAAGTGGAGCCGCCGGGCGAGCGCAGGAGAATCCGCTTCGGGCGACGGACGCACGTTCTCGGACTCCAGGCGGGCCAACACGAACCGGTCGATTGCATTCCTTGGCCATGCGGTGTCGTTCACGGTTGGAAGGTCGGGTTTGCGAATCGGTTGAAACGCCCAGTGGGCCGAGCGCGGCCTGGTCTCGGAAACCGTAGCCGTGTCGTCCGGCCACGGGGCACCGTGGTCAATCCAGCGTCGGAGGGTCTCGATTTCGGCGGAGGGCAGCCGTGGGCCTGCGGGCGGCATCCTCGTGCCTTCCCTTGCCGAAACAAGCTGGATGAGCCGGCTGGATCTGCTGTCCCCGGGTTTGACCGAGGGTCCCGAGTAACCGCCCCGCAGGGCGTCGGCCTTGCGGTCGAGGCGCAACCCGCTCAACTGTTGAGCCGCACCATGACACCCCGAGCAGCGTTTGCGGAAGATGGGCTGGACGTCGGCCCGGAAGTCGACCGGTTGTGCCGCCAATGGTGCGCTCAGAGACAGGAGCACGACCGTTCGAGCAAATACACGCATGTAGAACTTACGCTATCAGCGACTCGCCATCCCGTCAAATCAGCAGCGGGGATCGTCCTGATCTCGAAACTGGATCCACCAATTCCTACCGTTCGTGCGGCGACCGGAAGACCCGTCGAGCCGCGGGGATCAACTCCGGCGGTGACGCTAGCTTCAAAGCTCGCTCGGGAACTTTAGCTCTCCACGTGATCGCTAACATCCTGGCCATTCGATCCGTCGCCGTCTGCTGCAAAATCCCTCGGCATGGCCTGACCCAGTCATTACGGGCCGCTCGGCAACGAGGCTTGGTTGGCAACGTGTTCCATTGTGATCCGTCCGGTTGGTTCAATCCGGCACGGAGCGGCCAGCGGACGTTTCATTCCAATACGCGCCACCAGCTTGCCAAACGCCACCCGGCTTCGCGACGCCTTGCTGAAGATCCTCTCCAAGTTGACCTGACCGGGTCCAGGTCTCTCCGGCGGCACGAACACACTCACCTGTATCCAGGGGCCTGGTTCCAGCAGCTTCCAACTCTCCGGACGCATCATGCGTAAGCCCGTGCCCGACCAACGGTAATGCGCCGGATTCAGGCACACTCCCGCTCGAACGGGCCCGTTGTAGAGGTAGGCGCGAATCGCGAGGTACTCGCCTGGTTCCAGTTCGGTGGCGAAGAACCTTTGGGCCCAATTGACCCCACCCTTTGGGGAGCCACCCTGCCGGCGCCACCACTTTCGGCCGTTGTGGTCATCGGTCCCCAAGGGAACAAAGAACTTCCACGGCCGGTGCTTGTACTTGGCATTCATATATTTGGAGGTCTGCGACTGCATGTCGCGCATGAGATTGGAGATGCCGTCGGGGGTGGTGGGTTGGAGCAACCAGTGGCCTTGGGTATGAGTGAGGCAGAAATCGTGGAC
>JBJXGR010000043.1:0-27473 GCA_046160045.1 Bryobacteraceae bacterium | reverse complement strand
GGCGCCCGGTGGCGAAAGACGTGATCGTTCTTCGCGCCCTTGCGCGTGTAGACCAGATACAGACCGTCGCTGTGCGTCACCCAGTGCTGCTGGGTGTTGTAGTTGCCGAGGTCGGAGCCGTCGTCCCACAGCCACGGTTGCGGCGGATCGTAGTGCAGGCCGTCGCGGCTGGAGGTGACATAGCCCCGCTCGTCGTGGCGGATGGTGAGATAGAAGCGCTGGCCGAAACGCGCGATCGAGGGCTCGGAGAGACCTCGCGTATCATTCACCGCCAGTTCGTTGCCGGCTTCGATCACCTTCAGATCGCGTCCGTCAAATCGGCAGCGCAGAACCGACACACGATGGTGCCGCTCGCCCTTGGCGCCATGATAGATCGGCACCAGGAGGTCGCCGTTCGGCAGATCCACCCGCTGGACCGATCCCGCTCCGGCATCGAAAAAGCGCGCTTCGGCCGGCATCGCGAGGGTCGTCCACGGAGTCCACGTGCTTTTGTCAGGGTCGTAGACCGAATACACCGTCTGGCGCGGCGCGTCGTGCATCACGCGGTTGTCGAGATAACGGACGGTGTGTCCGATCCCCAGCAGTTTGCCGGAACGCTGGTGCCATTTCGGCCAGAAATCGCTTGCGGCGACGATGACTCCGTTGTCTTCGTTCCGCCGGCCGAGCGATTCGCCGTGCTCGGTGGGCCCGCGCCAGGTCCGGCCGAGGTCATCGGTCCGCATCTCGTTCAGGGCGTAGAACACGTCGCTGCCCGTGAGCAAAAGCTTTTGCATCGTCAGGACGACTTTGGGCGGGTTGGCGGGAATCGCTCCGGCCCGCGCGTGCACCCAGCACATCGTGCCGTCGTATCCCGAGCGGACCTTCTCGATGCGGATTTCGTAGTCGGCGGCCAGGGCGGGCATCAGCCACAGCATGGTCGCGGCAAGCGTTTTCGTCATAAGCTATTTCGTGAGAAGCGGAACGAGTACCTTCAGGACGGTTCGCGCGACTTTCTGATTCCCTTGCGCGGTGGGATGAATACCGTCCCGCTGCATCATTCCGGGAACCAGGGCCACCCCCTCGAGAAGGAACGGAATCAGCGGGAGGCGATGCTCGCGCGCCAACTCGTGGTAGTTGTTTTCAAAGTCCCGGATGTACGCCGGCCCGTAATTCGGCGGCAGCGTGATGCCGGCCAGCACGACCTTGGCGCCGCCTGCCTGGAGGGCGACAATCATCTTCTCCAGGTTCGCCCGGGTCAGCGAAACGGGAAACCCGCGCAGACCGTCGTTGCCTCCCAGTTCCAGAATCACGATCGCCGGCTTGTGGGCCAGCACGGAATCGAGCCGATCGACGCCGCCGCTGGTGGTATCGCCGCTGATGCCGGCGTTGACCACGCGATACTGGTAACCCTGGCCGTCGAGTTCGCGCTGGAGGAAGTCGGGATAACTGCTGCCGGGATCGAGTCCGAAGCCCGCCGACAGACTGTTGCCCAGCGCCACAATCACCGGCCGGTTGTCGGGTTTGACCTCCGGCGCCGGAT
Source organism: Bryobacteraceae bacterium (assembly GCA_046160045.1). GTDB lineage: Bacteria > Acidobacteriota > Terriglobia > Bryobacterales > Bryobacteraceae > CAZGUX01. The sequence goes on along the minus strand of JBJXGR010000043.1, from coordinate 25,954 downwards.
CGGTCCGGACCGGTTCCGCCGCAACTGGCTCGGTAGCCGGCTCCGGCGATTTGCTACAACCAAAGGAGAACAGCAGGAGTCCAACAAAGAAGATCGCACGCACTGGATACTATCCTAACGTTCCCGCCTGCCATGATCGAAGTCGCTGAATTGACCAAATCCATCGAAACGCCGACGCACCGGGTCGACATCCTGAGAGGCATCAGCTTCCACGTACCCGCCGGGCAGTTCGTGGCCATCATGGGCCCTTCCGGCAGCGGGAAGAGCACGCTGCTCGGTCTGCTGGCCGGTCTCGATACGCCCTCCTCCGGCCGGATCGCGCTCGACGGGGAAGACATCACGGGCCTTGGCGAGGACGCCTTAGCCCTGCTGAGGGGGCGGAAGATCGGCTTCGTGTTTCAGTCCTACCAGCTAATTCCCACTCTGACGGCGGAAGAAAACGTCCTTCTCCCGTTTGAGTTGGCAGGCCGTGACGGAGACGGGCGGCCGCGAGCGTGCGAATTGTTGGACAGCGTCGGTCTTGCCGACCGGCGCGACCATTATCCTGTCCAGCTTTCCGGCGGCGAGCAACAACGTGTCGCGCTGGCGCGCGCCTTCATGCTGCAGCCGCCCATCCTGATGGCCGACGAGCCGACCGGCAACCTCGATACCGCCAACGGCGCGCATGTGCTGAAGCTGCTGACCGGGATGAACCAGCGCGAGGGGACCACGCTGGTCCTGGTGACGCACGACACCGCGATCGCCGGCAACGCCGACCGCCGCATCACGTTGCGGGACGGAGTGATCGTCGGCGATGCATAACGCATTTCCCTTGCGGACGGCCTGGAAGATCGCCTGGCGCGAGTCCCGCGCTTCGACCGCGAAGTTTTTGTTTGTGGTGGTGGCGGTCGCGGTCGGTGTCGGGTCGCTCGCGGGCGTGCGGGGGTTCAGCCGTTCGTTCCGCAGCCTGCTGCTCAAGGAAGCACGGACGTTAATGGCGGCCGATCTTTCCGTGCGTGTCTTTGAACTGCCCACAGCGGACCAGGAAGACGTGTTCCGGAATCTGGAAGGGCGGGGAATCCGCCGCACCTGGGTCACGGAAACCATCTCGATGATGGCGCCCGAAGCCGGCGGGGACCCGATGCTCGTCTCCGTGAAGGCCGTGGACCCCACCGTCTATCCGTTCTACGGCGCCGTCAAACTCAATCCGCCGTCGCCATTGAGCACCGCCCTGACGGCGGACCAGATCGGGGTCTCGGAAGATCTGCTGGTGCGCATGGACGCTCGCGTCGGCGACCGGATGACCATCGGCGGCGCAGGCTACCGGATCGCCGCGGCGGTCACCTCTGAACCGGATCGCATGGCAGGAAGTCTGAACATTGGTCCACGCGTCCTGATGTCGCGCGAGGCCCTGGAGCGAACTGGCCTCCTTCAGCCGGGAAGCCGGGCCGCCCAACGGTTTCTGTTCCGCCTGCCTCCTGAAGCCAGCGTCGAGCGGACCCGGCGGACCGTGCAGCGGGCCTTTCCCACGGCCTTGATCGCCGATTTCCGCCAAACTCATCCGCTGGTCACGCGCGGTCTCGATCGCGCGACCACCTTCCTCAGCCTGGTGAGCCTGATCGCGCTGGTGGTCGGCGCGCTTGGCGTAGCCACCGCGATCGAGTCGCACCTGCAGCAGAAGATGGATTCGATCGCGGTGATGAAGTCCATCGGCGGAAGGTCCGGACAGATCATTCGAATCTACTTGCTGCAGGGATTGATGCTGGCGATCGCCGGGGCGTGCGCCGGACTGCTGGTGGGCCAGACGATTCAGGCCGTGTTTCCCTGGATGCTCGGCAAGTATTTCAACATGACCCCGACGCTGCGCTTCGAATGGCTATCCGCGGCCGAAGCGCTGCTGATCGGTGTGCTCACAACCCTCTTGTTCACCCTACCGCCGCTGCTGGGCATCCGCGACATCCAGCCCTTACGAATCCTGCGGCGGGACATGGACGAAGCGCAGCCTCCGCTGCGCGACCGGTGGCGGCGGTGGGTGCGGCCCGGTCTGGCCGCGCTTCTGATTCTTGCGGGCGTGGCCGGCGTCGCCGTCTGGCTGGTAGAGGCCGAGTGGAAAGACGCCTCTCGGGTAGCCGGTTGGTTTGTCGTGGGTCTGGTCGCGAGCCTCCTGGTGCTGGCAGCCCTTTCCTGGTTGCTCCTCCGAGGCCTGCGCTCGATGGCACGGACCTCCCTTTGGAAGACTCCGGCTGCGATCCGGCATGGCGTCGCCAATCTCTATCGGCCTGGCAATCACGCGCAATCGGTGCTGGTGGCGCTGAGCGTCGGCGTGATGTTCACTTTGACCATCTACCTGATCCAGCATTCGCTGATCTCACAACTCACGGCCAGCGCGCCTCCCGGGATGCCGAACGTCTTTCTGATCAACATCACATCGAAACAGGCCGATGACGTACGGGCCATTCTCAAAAACGCTCCCGGCGTCGAAGGCGAGATCGGCGTCGTTCCCTCTGTCGCCGGACGTCTGATGGAGATTGACGGCGAACTGGTCGCGAAGCGCAAGCTGGATGGCCCGGGCCGGAGATTCATGCGGGAACGTTCCATCACCTGGTCGGACAAGATCCCGGAGAATACCGAGGTCAAGCAAGGCCAATGGTGGACCCGTTGGAGCAGGGAAGCGCCGGAGGTCTCGATCTCGGAAGAGGCGGCCCGCATTCTGGCGATCAAACCCGGCGCGCGCACGCTTTGGACCGTGCAAGGCCGCCGGGTGTCGGCGCGTGTGGCGGCAATCCACGTGACCGAGACGGTGCGTCCCGGCTCGAACATCGATTTCATCTTCACGCCCCAGGCGCTGGATGGACTGCCCGTGCTCTACTTCGGCGGCGTGCGCGTGCGGCCCAAGGACATTGCTCCGCTGCAGCGGACCATGTACCAACGCTTTCCCTCGGTGTCGGTCATCAATGTCGCCGATGTGCTCGACCGCGTTCAGGAGGTGGTGGATCAGATCGCGCTGGTGGTGCGGTTCATCTCCGGCTTTTCGATCCTGGCCGGCATCATCATTCTGGCTTCGAGCGTCGCCGGAACGCGATTTCGCCGTATCCGCGAGGTCGTCATTCTGAAGACTCTGGGCGCCACGCGGCGGCGCGTGAGCGCTATCTATTCGGTTGAGTTTCTGCTGCTGGGCCTGGCCGCCGGTATCATGGGCAGCGCGATGGCGGTGGGTTTCTCCAACCTGATCCTGAAGAAAGTGCTCGAGACGCAGTATCGCTTCGACCTCGTTCCGAACCTGGTGGCGATCGTGGCAACCGCCGTCATCGCGAACGTGGCTGGCTGGCTGGCCAGCTATCGCATTCTCGACCAAAAGCCGCTCGAAGCCCTGAGAAACGAGTGAAGAGTGCACAATAAGAAGATGGGCGTTGTGCTTCGTCTCGCGGCTGCCGGGCTGGCGCTTTGTGCTTGCCACGCCCAGACCGCTCTGTTTCCGCTCAAAGAGATCAAGCCCGGACTGCGGGGTGTCGGCAAGACCGTGTTTCTTGGCGACCGCATCGAGAACTTTCAGGTGGAGATTCTGGGCGTACTCGAAAATGTGGGGCCCAAACGCTCGCTGATTCTCGCCAGGCTGTCCGGAGGGCCTCTGGCGCAAACCGGCGTCCTGCAGGGCATGAGCGGCAGCCCGGTTTACATTAGCGGCAAGCTAGCCGGCGCTGTGGCCATGGCATTCACGTTTTCGAAGGAAGCCATCGCCGGCATTCGGCCGATCGAGGAGATGCTGCCGGTGGCGGCCGCGGCGCCCTCGCGACGCGTGGGAATCCGCGTGGAGCCGGAAAACCTGCTGGCCGGGCTGCCGGAGATTCCGGAGGTGCGCCTGGGCGCGACGCGATTGACGCCCATCGCCACGCCCGTCCGTCTGGCCGGTTTCACACAGGGGACGATCGAGCGTTTCGGACCGCAGCTTCGGGGCCTGGGATTGGAGCCGGTGCAGGGTGTCTCGGGAGGCTCGTCCCGCGTTACGGCCCTGGGCGACCCGTCGCGGCTGAAGCCCGGCTCGATGATCAGCGTGCAACTGGCGCGCGGCGACTTTAGCGCGGGGGCCGACGGCACCGTTACCCACATCGACGGCAATCGTGTCTACGCGTTCGGCCATCGCTTCCTCGCCATCGGTTCGGCGGACCTCCCCTTCGCCCGCGCCGAGGTCTTGACCCTGCTTCCGTCCCTGAATACATCCTTCAAGATCTCATCGACGATGGAGCCGCTCGGCGTCATTGCGCACGATCGCGACACGGCCATCGCCGGCGAACTAGGCAGGCAGGCCCGTATGATCCCGGTCGCAATCCACGTGAAAGGGGCCGCGAATGTGTCCTACCGCATGGAGATCGTCAACGACCGGTTTCTCACGCCCTTTCTCGTGCAGTTGATGACCTATTCGGCCATCGACGCGACCGAGCGCATGGCGGGACCCGGAAGCGTGACCCTGCGCGGGCAGATCTCCTTTGATGGAGAGCGGGAGCCTCTGCGGGTAGCGAACCTGTACTCCGGCGATACGGTGGTCGCGGCGCAGGTGGCGCTGGGAGCGGCGCTGCCGCTGGCGTATGTGCTGCAGAGCAGTTTTGAGCGCCTGCGGCCACGATCGGTGACGCTCGACATCAGCCTCGAAGAGCGCAAGCGGCAGGCGGTGATCGTGGATGCCTACCCCTCGCGGCGAACGGTGAAGCCTGGCGAGACCGTGGAGTTATTTGTCGTACTGCGAGGGGATGGCGGAGCCGACCAGGTGCGCAAGGTCGCCTACCGGATTCCGCCAGGCATGAGCCCGGGAACCGTGAATTTCACCATTCTGGACGCGCTCGCGGCGAACCTGATGGAGATCCGGAAATTGCTCAATACGCCGAAATCCGCCAGCCAGTTGATCGAGACGGTGAACACGCTCCGCACTAGTGAGAAGGCGTACGTACGTGTATGGCGCAACGAACCGTCGTACACGGCCGATGGCGCCGAATTGCCCGATCCGCCGGCCTCGGTGGCGATGATTCTCGCCAAAATGCCCAGCCAGCCCGGGATTCTCACCAGCAGCCAGGGCGCGCGCCTGGCCGAACTGGAGATTGACGCGGCCGGCCTGGCGGTGACCGGCTCGCGCACCGCGCAGGTGGAAGTCAAGGAATGATGATGCGGAGATGGCTGGCGCTGGGTGCCTGCCTGCCCCTGTGGGCGGCGAGCACCACCACCTGGGAGATGAGCACATACCAGGATTTCGTGGCGGGGACCTTTGAGGGCGTGGGGTTGACGCGCGACGGCCGGTTGGTCTCGGCGCCGCGTCTGGATGCGCTGTTCACCTCCGATCAGCCCGCGATCTGGAGTGTGGTCGAGGACCGCGGCGGAGTGATCTACGCGGGCACGGGGCACCGCGGGCGGGTCTTCCGGGTGGAGCCTTCCGGCAAATCATCCGTCTACTGGTCGGCCGAAGAACCGGAGGTCTTCGCCCTCGCGCTCGACGCCAAGGGAGCCCTGTTCGCGGCAACCTCACCGGATGGCAAGGTGTATCGAATCGAGCGCGGCAAGGCGACCGAGTACTTCAAGCCTCAGGCCAAGTACATTTGGGCCCTCGCCGCCGGACCAGACGGAGCTTTGTATGTAGGCGCGGGCGAGCCGGGAAAGATCTTCCGGGTCACCGCTCCCGGGAAAGGCGAGGTCTACTACGACAGCGGCCAGGCCCACATCACCAGCCTGGTGTTCGATCGCGAGGGGCGTTTGCTGGCGGGAACGGAGCCGAACGGCCTTCTGTATCGCATCGCGGCGAAGGACAAAGCCTTCGTCCTGATGGACGCGAACTTCCCCGAGATCCGGTCCATTGTGCCGGCGGCCGATGGATCCTTGTATGTCGCCGCTTTGGGCGGCAGCGTCGCCAAGAAAGCGCAGGCGGCCCAGGACGCCGGGAAATCGGGGACAGGGTCGCAAGGCGCGACGCCCGTGACGACGATCACGGTCACGGCCGATGCGGCGCAGAAGGGTCTGGAGGTAAAGCCGGTCCAGGATCAGGCTAAGGCTGCGGCGCCAACGCCGGCCGCCAGCGCCACCATGACGCCGATCGGCGACGTGGCCGGCATCGACAAGTCCGGACTCTTCCGGATTCACCCCGATAACACCGTCGAAACGCTCTGGATCTCCAAGGAAGAGAACGCGTACGACCTGCTGGTGCGCGACACCGGGATCCTCTTTTCCACCGACCAGAGCGGGCGGATTTACCGCTTGACGCCGGATCGTAAGGTCTCCCTCGTCGCGCAGACCAACGAGTCGGAGACCACGCGCCTGATTGCGCGGGACCAGGGGGTACTGGCCGCAACCTCGAACCTGGGCAAGATCTACCGTCTCGGCGCGGCACCGGCGCCTGGCGGCAACTACCTTTCCCCTGTCCACGACGCCGGGACGGTGGCGCGGTGGGGCCAATTGGATTGGCGTGCCGGATCCGGCCAGGCGTCCTTCCGCACCCGTTCCGGCAACTCGTCGCGACCGGATGCCACCTGGAGCGATTGGTCGGAACCGATGGCGGCTCCGGCCAAAATGCCCAGCCCGAACGCGCGCTACGCACAGTGGAAGATGGAGTTCACGGGCGAAGTGGAACTCGATAGCGTGACCCTTTCCTACCTGCCTCAGAATCGCCCGCCCGTGATCAGAGCCGTCAACGCTCAGTACCAGTCTGTGGCCGCGCCCGCGAAACCCGCCGGTTCCACAACATCGGCGGCTGACTCCTACTCGGTTACAGTCACGGAGACCGGGGAAGCCGGGACGCAAGTCTCTACGGGCACTCCCACGCAGTTGCTGCAGCCTGCGGCGACCACGACTCTCTGGATCACCTGGCAAGCGGAGGATCCGGACGGCGACAAGCTTGTCTACTCGCTCGAGTTTCGCGGCGACGGCGAGCGGGAGTGGAAACTGCTCAAGCGCGGCCTGGCGGACGCGTATCATTCTCTCGACAACGAGGCGCTGGCGGATGGGCGCTACGTATTTCGCGTGACGGCTTCCGACCGGGAGGCGAATCCGGACGGCGACGCGCGCGAAGCGCAGCTAACCAGTTCCCCGGTCTTGCTGGATCATACGCCTCCCTCCGTATCGGTTCGCACGTCCCGGAACGCGCAGGGCGACCTGGAGATCCTGATGGAGGCCGTGGATCAGTCGTCGCCGATCCGCCGGTGCGAATACTCGATCGATGCCGGGGCGTGGATGGCGGCCAAAGCGGATGATGGCGTCCTGGATTCGCAGAAGGAAAGCTGTTCGGCACGAGTGACGGCATTGGCGCCGGGCGAACACATTGTGGTCGTCCGCGCCGCCGACGCCGCTCGCAACACGGGTCTGGCAAAAACAGTCGTTCGGTAGACAAAGCATCGGCGTGTGGGAAAATAGCACTCGATGCGTTTGCGATTGCTGATCTTCGGCGCGGCCCTGGCATTGATTTCCGGATGCGGCAGCCCAACCAAGTCCGAACCCGAAACCGCCGCGGAAACACCGCTCGACAAGATCCCCGCGGTCTACCGCGCGCGGTTTGAAACCTCCAAGGGTGATTTTGTCGTCGAGGTGACCAAGGCATGGGCGCCTATGGGCGCCGCCCGGTTCCATCAACTCGTGCAGGAAGGGTTCTACGGTGGCGCGCGGTTCTTTCGTGTCCTGCCTGGCTTCGTAGCCCAATGGGGCATGAGCGGCGACCCGGCGGTGCAGAGCGTCTGGAGCACGCGCATGATTCCGGATGATCCCGTGAAGCAAAGTAATTTCCGCGGCTACATCACGTTTGCCAAGAACGCTCCGAATACCCGGACCACGCAAGTGTTCATCAACCTGGGGGACAACTTCAAACTGGACGGGCTGGGGTTCGCTCCCTTCGGAAAAGTGATCTCCGGCATTGAAGTGGTGGATGGCCTTTATTCCGGCTATGGAGAGGGAGCACCCCGGGGTCAGGGTCCCGACCAGACGCAGATCGCCGCCCAAGGGGTCGCCTATCTGACTCGGCAGTTCCCGCTGTTGGATTTTGTTCGGAGGGCGTCGATCGAGCAGTAGCAGCGAGTATGCCGATCTACATCGTCAAGCCGGTTCGCGGCCGCGCCCGGGAGCGCGCAACTCTCGTGAATCGTCCGATGGACGGGCGTCATCGCGTGAGGCATTTTCACGAGGCGCTGGAAGCGCGCCGCTGCGAACCCGTCGACGAAGATCTGCGCCGGTGGTTTCAAGAAGCCGAGGAGCGCGGCGTGCGGCGTCTCGGACATGCCGAGGAGGAATGCATCACGTCGACGCGCGTGGTCGCGATGTCTCACGGGGAAGCGGAGAAACTGGCAAAAGAGGTTCCGGGTCTGTCGGTGACCCTCGATCAGCCGCTTGCGGGAGTCGATCCGCACGTCGACCAGGGCAGCATCACCCTGGACCCGTCGGCGATCGATCGGTGGCACCTGAACGAGATTGGCCTTTCCGCGGCCCGCCAGTCCGGCTTCACGGGAACCGGTAACGGCGTAACGGTGGCGGTGCTCGACACCGGAGTCGAGGGTCGTCACCCCGAGATCGAATCAAGGATTGCGGGCGCCTTCACGTTTCATCTCGATGAGCCCCACGTTCGCGCCATGGATCCGCCCCGGGAAACCGACCCCGTACGGGGTCACGGCACGCACGTCGCGGGGCTGATCGCCGGCAAGACCGTGGGCGTGGCTCCAGGCGCAAGTCTCCTGGCCGGAGTGGTCCAGCCCAATTTCGTCAGCTCGGTCGGGCTGCTCGAGATGGGCCTGCAATGGTGCCTGCGGCCGGAGAACGGTATTCAGATCGTCAACATGTCGGTGGGCGTCAACGGCTACAACGACGTCATGAAGGACGAAATCGCCGCCCTGCTACTGCTTGGCATTCTGCCGGTGCTGGCGGTCGGCAATCTGGGCCGGAATACGAGCGCCTCGCCCGGCAACTACAACGAACCGCTGACCGTCGGCGCGTCCAATCGCGCCGGGCGTATCGGTGGATACAGCGGCAGCCAGCAATTGCAGGTGGATCACGCCACCTACCAGGTGCCCGATCTGGTGGCGCCGGGCACCGAGGTCTGGTCAGCCTGGTATCCGGGCGGGTACATCAAGGACACCGGGACCTCGATGGCGACACCCATCGTCTCGGGCATTGCTGCCCTGATTATCGAGCGTCATCCCGATATTGAAGTTGCCGATCTGGTAGAACTGCTCATGTCGACCTGCCGCGACCTCGGTCAACCGCCCGACCGGCAAGGCCGTGGTCTGGCCCAAGTCCAGGCCGCGGTTACCTGACATCGGCCCTATTTTGGTTTGCCGCCGGCCTCGTCGAGCAGCCGCATTCCTTCGAACGACGCCGGCGTCAGCAGGCCCGCTTCCGAATACACCAATAGCTTGTCACGGCTGTCGGTGATGTCGAGGTTGCGCATCGTGAGCTGTCCAATACGATCCTGCGGCGTGAAGGCACCCTCGCCTTTTTCCATCGTCAGACGTTCGGGCTTGTAGGTCAGGTTGGGGCTGCGGGTGTCGAGCAGCGAGTAGTCGTTGCCGCGTCGCAGTTCCATCACAACCTCCCCCGTGACGGCCTTGGCCACCCAGCGCTGCAGCGTCTCCCGCAGCATCAGCGATTGCGGGTCGAACCAGCGCCCCTCATACAGCAGGCGTCCCAAACGCCGTCCCATCTCGCGGTACTGCTCGATCGTGCCCTCGTTGTGGACGCCGGTCACCAGACGCTCGTAGGCGATGAAGAACAACGCCATGCCGGGCGCCTCGTACACTCCGCGGCTCTTGGCCTCGATGATACGATTCTCGATCTGGTCGGACATTCCCAGGCCATGACGGCCGCCGATCCGATTGGCTTCCAGCACCATCTCCACGGGGTCGTCGTAGGTTTTGCCGTTCAACGCTACCGGCAGGCCGGCTTCCAATGTGACCGTCACGGTCTCCGGCTTCACGTCGACCTCGTCCCGCCAGAAGGCGACGCCCATGATGGGCTCCACGATCTTCATCCCTTTGTTGAGGAACTCGAGATCCTTCGCTTCGTGCGTCGCTCCCCAGATGTTGGAATCGGTCGAATAGGCCTTTTCCTTGCTCATGCGGTAGCTCAGGCCGGCCTTCTCCAGAAGCTCGGACATCTCCTTACGGCCGCCCAACTCATCGATGAACGTCTGGTCGAGCCACGGTTTGTAGATGCGCAAGTCCGGGTTCACCATCAGGCCGTAGCGGTAGAAGCGTTCGATGTCGTTGCCTTTGTAAGTGCTTCCGTCCCCCCAGATGTTGACGTTGTCTTCCTTCATCGCACCCACCAGCATGGTGCCGGTGACGGCGCGGCCGATGGGGGTCGTGTTGAAGTAGGCCAGGCCGGCGGTGGAGATGTGAAACGCGCCGCACTGCAGCGCAGCGAGCCCCTCACGAACCAGTTGCTGGCGGCAGTCGATCAGTCGAGCCTTTTCGGCTCCGTACTCGAGCGCGCGGCGCGGGATGTCGTCATAATCGGTCTCGTCGGGCTGTCCCAGGTGCGCGGTGTAGCAGTACGGGATGGCGCCTTTCTGTCGCATCCAATAAATGGCCGCGGACGTGTCCAGGCCGCCGGAGAACGCAATGCCGACCGCTTCTCCCGCGGGGAGTGATTGAAGAATGTTGCCCATGGAGGTGTCTTTTCTAGGATAAAGGAAAGCGCTCCACCGCAAAGGTTCCGGAGTCCTTCAGGACGCTCCAGCCGCCGATCAGCGCGCGCGCGTTCACCCAGCCGCTTCGTCTGAGTTCCTGCGCCACACGGGCGCTGGTGGCTTCGTTCAGTCAAGCACAGAAAACGGCCAGTACCGCTTCGCGCGGCATCCCGGACGCTTTCGCTTCCTGGACGGCGCGATCGGGATGGACGCGGACGGCGGAGGGGATGATTTCGCCGCTCTCGTCGAACGCGCGCCCGGTGCGTGAGTCGATAAGAGTCACCGCGGTGCCAGCCCGCCGCAATTCGTTGAATTGCTCCAGGGTGAGAGTCCTGTCGGGCAACGTCAGATTCTGCGGTGCGGGCTCGGATACGAGGGCCGAAGTCGAAGGAGGGCGGATTCGAGGCAGGATCAGGTGAGGCGACAGTCCGTGGGCGACCACCGAACAGAGCACCACCAGGCAGCAGATCGTTAACACCTGGCTGCTGCCGGTGATTCCCGCGAACACCGGCAACAGCACCAGCAGCAGGGAGCTGAGGCCTTTCGGACCGAACCAGCCGATGAGCAAACGGTCGCGCAGGTCGATGCGAGCGGCCAGCAAGGCAGGAAGAAACGCCGCCGGACGCAGCAGAAACGCCAGCACCGTGAAGGCGATCGTCGCCGGACCGATCACACCCAGGCCAGTCCAGATGATCGAGGTGCCAAACAGAACGAACGTGAACAGCAGCATCATCTCCGCGGTGGTTTCGCCGTACTCGAGGAAGCAATCGCAGAGTTCGGTGTCGATCGAGGAGATCGTGAGTCCCGCCGCGAAGGCGGCGAGGAAGCCGCTGCCATGGATCGACTCGGCCGCGGCGAATGCGGCAAACGCGACGCCGATCGAGTAGATGGACTCGTAGTCGCGGCGCACACCAATCCGGCGCCGGAAGAACTCGAGCAGGCCGATCGCGCCAAGTCCGACGATCGCGCCGGCGACGGGGCTGAGCACCAGGATCTTGACGCCGACCTGCGTCCACTCCATGCCGGTGAGCCCCTGTCCCTTTGCCACCACGATCATCGCGACCTGGACAATCGGCAACAGGACCGCGTCGTTCATCCCGCTTTCCAGCCGAAGCGCCTGTTTGACATTTGCCGGCAGCCCCGGCCATCGCAGCAGGCCGCGCAGCAAAACGGGGTCCGTGGACGCGAGAGCCGCGGCAAGGATCAGCGACATCGGGACGGACAGGTGGAGTAGCCAGTACCCGGCAAGGGCCACCAACACTGCGGACATCAGCGTACCCGGGCCGATCACCAGGAACGCGAGCCGCCGGTGTTTGCGGACTTCTTTCAGATTGAGTGAGACGGCGTCGGTAAACAGCACCAGCACCAGGCTTAACGTCGAGACGATCCGCAGGATCGGCGATTGAATCCCGGCGTCGAGCAGGCCGAGACCGAGTGGGCCGATCATGGCCCCGAGCGCCAGGAAAATCGCGACCTGCGGCAGTCCGCTTCGCTCAACCAAGCCGGAAAACAGGGCGGAGACGACAATGACCGCGCCAATCAGGCCGAGGGTCGACAGGAATAGCGCGTTATCGAATGCCGGCATCGTGACTGTCGCCTACGCAAGAATGGCTTTGACCACTTCGCCGTGTACGTCGGTCAACCGGAAGTTGCGGCCGGCGTACCGGTAGGTCAGCCGCAGGTGGTCCATCCCCAGGATATGCAGCATCGTCGCGTGCAGATCGTGGAAGTGGACCTTGTTCTCGACCGAATAGTAGCCGTAGTCGTCGGTGGACCCGTAGCGGAAGCCGTGCTTCACGCCCGCGCCGGCCAGCCAAATGCTGAAGCCTTGCGGATTGTGATCTCGCCCGTCGTTGCCTTGAGAAGTCGGAGTGCGCCCGAACTCGCCGCCCCAGACGATGAGCGTGTCCTCCAGCAGACCCCTCGCTTTCATGTCGGCGAGAAAGCCCGCGATCGGTTTGTCCACTTCAGCCGCATTGCGCGAGTGATCCGAGCGCAGCTTATCGTGCTGGTCCCACTTATAGCTGTGCGTCACCTGGACAAACCGCACGCCGCGTTCGGCAAACCGTCGCGCCATCAGACACTGGCGTCCGAAATTGCGGGTGACCGGATCGTCCAGGCCGTAGAGCTTTTGCGTTGCCGCCGATTCTGCGGAAATGTCCTGCAGTTCGGGCGCGGCTGCCTGCATGCGAAACGCCAACTCGAACGAATTGATACGGCCTTCCAACCCCGCATCGGGTCCTGTCTCCGCCAGGCGCTCGCGGTTCATTTCCTGCGCCAGGTCGAGTTCCATGCGCTGCACGTCGCGCGGCGTGTCTTTGTTGGCGATGAACGGGATTTGCGCTTTCTCCGAGCCGATGCCGGCGTTACCGATGGGCGTCCCCTGGAAAGCCGCGGGCAGGAAAGCCGAACTCCAATTGTTTGCGCCGCCGTGCGTGAGCGTGGGACAGATGGTGATGAAGCCCGGAAGATTCTCGTTCTCCGTGCCCAGGCCGTAGGTGATCCACGAGCCCATGCTGGGCCGCACGAAAGTGTCGCTGCCGGTGTGCAGTTCCAGAAGTGCGCCGCCGTGCCGGGAATTGGAGCCGTACATCGAGTTGATCACGCACAGGTCGTCCACGTGCTTCGCCACGTTCGGGAACAACTCGCTGACCCAGATTCCGCTTTCCCCGTGCTGTTTGAACTGCCAGGGCGATTGCAGAAGGTTGCCGGTCTCGCTTGAAACGACGCGCGGTTTAGCGAACGGCAGCGGCTTGCCATGGTCGCGTTTGAGCAGCGGTTTGTAGTCAAAAGTGTCCACCTGCGACGGGCCGCCGTGCATGAACAGGAAGACGACGCGCTTGGCTTTCGGCGCAAAGTGGGGCTCTCTCGGCGCAAGCGGGTTGACCGAAGCGTCGGCGAGCATTGCGGTGAGGGCAAGGCCGCCAAAGCCGGCCGAGGAAGTACGCAGCATCTCCCGGCGGGTCATCCGGGGGGTCGTTCCGCCTAGCCAGTGCCTGTTCATAAGACCTTGAGGCCAGCTTACTACAACAGCGTTACCGGACGCGGGAACCTGTCATTCTTGGCTCGTCTGCCGATCGACGGCAAACCAGTCGGCAGCCACTTCGATATCCAGGTCACGATCACGCACGGCAGCAAGTTCGAGTTGCCGACGAAGCGGTGCTGCGCTCCGAGTGGCGACAAAATGCCGAACGGCTTCATTGATGAAACGACTGCGCCCGCCCGGCTTTGCAAGCCGGTCGATGCGGCGGAGCGTCTCGTCTGGCAAAACCACGCTAATTCGTCGGTTCATGTCGCGTCCACACCTACTTTGTCCAACCTCCAAATACGTCAAAGTCTTCCGGCGGATCAATTTGGAGTCGGATGGGCCTCCAGTGCCCGGAGCAGACGGAGGAGTTCGATGTCCCTCACAATCGTCACCCCGCGGGCTTTGCAGTAGTCCACAACGGCTGCGTCATAAAAGTGTCGATTGAGGGTGCACAGAACCTGAGCGCCGCCAAACACTGCAGCGTGGACCACCGGATCGTCTTCATTGTCATTGGGCACGACGCGCGGGGCCTCGCCTGGAAATACCATCTCCGTCACACTCCGACTGCGCAGGTAGAGAAGATACTCGTTGATTTCATCCTCGGTAAGTCTGGTCGCTATGCGGATCCTCTCATACTGGAAGACCCGCTCCAATTCCTGCAGCAGGAAAGGCGACAGTAGGAGTGTGTGTTCTGGTGAGGCTACGATGCGCAACAACAAGTCGCGCGCTGGGCCGCGGGCATTCGTGTGAGCTCGGACGAGAATGTTCGTATCCAGAACAATTCTCATCTCCGATGATGGCGGGCGTGATGGACTGCTTCATCGACGATCACGTCAATCTCGTCTTCCGGGATGTCCTTCACCTTATCCGCCCTGAGGTTCAGCAGGCCTTCAAGTTTCCTTGCGATGATTGCTCTGTCCTCGGAGGGCGCAACCTGTTGCGGAGGAAGAGAAACTACGCTAATCTCCTCGTTCCCCGCAATTGCTCGCCCCAGGATCTCTTCCAGGGCAGCTTTTTGCTGCGGCGACATTTCGCTGACCTTTCTGATGGCAACATCGTGCACGATGACGCGTCCTCAATGACAATTCGAGATGGGGACTGGGCTTCTTTCATTACTATAGTAGGCCAAATCGATCGACGACCTGTCGGCCGTTGTAGCTCACTCCACGTAAACAAACTCGTTCGTCGCCATCAGGACACGGCAAAGTCCCTGCCAAGCACGAATCTGCCTCTCGGCCGGGTTCGACTCGCGCCCTGCCCACGTTTGGTCCAGGCGGCGAACCGCTTCCCGCGCCCGCGCCGTCTCCTGATCCGATGGAGAACGTCCAAAGGCCCGTTCATAGGCCATGACGATCCGCTCGCTTGGATCCACCGAGCGAGCGATGAGCATCTCCGCCATCCGCCGGCTGCTCTTCAAGACCAGCGAACTGTTCATCATGAAGAGCGCCTGCGGCGCGACCGTCGTGGTGGGCCGATCACCGTTCAAGACACTCGGGTCGCCGAAGTCGAAAGCGGAGAAAACATCGTACAGCGAGCTGCGAGTCACCGGAAGATAGACGGACCGCCGTTCCACGTCGTAGTCAGTCGTATCCTTGTTCTCCGTGCTGGTGACGTACTCGCGGTCTTTGAACGCAAGCATCGTGCCGCCGATCTTCAAATCGAGTTGCCCGCCCATCGCGACCACCGAATCGCGAATGGCCTCCGCTTCCAGGCGTCGCCGGTTCATGCGCCACAGCAGCCGGTTCTCCGGATCGATGTTGAATGCCTTCTCGCTGTAGGCGGCGCTCTGGTTGTACGTCGCCGAGAGCAGGACCAGCCGATGCATCTGTTTGATCGACCAGCCTGAATCGATCAATCGGTGGGCCAGCCAATCGAGTAACGGCTGATTGCTCGGCGCCTCGCCAAGCCGGCCGAAGTTATCGACCGAGGGCACTATGCCCGCGCCGAAATGCCAGCGCCAGATGCGGTTCACCATCACTCGGCTGGTCAACGGGTGGTCCGGCCGTGTCAGCCATCGCGCGAACGCCAGGCGCCCGCTCTCCTCGTTTCCAATCGGCGTCTGATTCTCACCGGCAAGCGCGCGCAGAAAGCGGCGGGGCACTTCGTCGCCGAGGGTCAGATAGTTGCCCCGGTGGTGGATGCGCAGGTTGGCGATCTTTCCTTCCGTCACGCCCATCGCGCGAGGATACTGCGGCATCTCCTTCTCGAGAGCCTTGATCTCGCCTTCCAGTTGCTTTACCTGCGCCGCCGGCCCGGCCGGGTAGAATCGCGACGGGTTGGCGGGAACGGCAAAGGGACCAAACTTGTCGAAGAGAATCTCGCGATAAGGCTTCTGCTCGTCGGTCAGCTTTTCCGCGCGCGCCGCTTCGTCGAAGGCAGACTGGTATCTGGCGGCGAGGGAGGCGCGCGCCTGTGGGCCGGCCGCGTGCCACTCTCGCAGAACCGAGTTCGCATCGTCCCGTGTCCGGCGCAGGAAATCGGCCCACTGGGTCAGAAACTCCGGATTGACGTTCATTTCCGCCGCCATTTGCAGAGCCGTCTTGGGCACGCGGTCCGGCGGCAGGGTGGAAGGGGCGATCAACAACTGATCGACCTTGGGAAACTGGGTCTCCCGCTCCAGCCGAACAGTATTACGGCCCGCGCGCAGGGAGAAAATGCCCTCCACCGACCACGTATCCGGCATCGCCGTGCCGGTGGCGCGAGCCAAGGCCGATGACTTGACGAACTCTCCATTCAGGTAAAGCGCCACCGAACGCGCTTCCGCCGACGAGTAGTGAAGCTCCAGTTGATACAGACCGTCGCGAGGCGCCTGGAACTCGCATTCCTTGCCGTGGGAAAACGCGCATTCGAAGATCAGAGCATCTTTTTCGGCGTGGACGAGTTTTGTTTCCTGCGCTTCGGCCAGTCGGGTCGCCGCAAGCAGGTAGTCGCCCGTGTGCTTTCGCGCTTCGGTCTGCAACTGCTGGTTGGCCGGCTTGGTGACGGCCTCCAGATCCTTGCGCTTGGATTCGATCTTCTTCTCGTGAGCCTTCAGCGCTTCGCGATCGGCGTCCGGCGCGAGAACATGCTCATGCCATTTGGCGACGACCTTGAAGTTCTCCATGGTCTTGGTGCTGCGGAAAATCCCCGCAAGCGAATAGTAGTCGGCGCTGGGGATCGGGTCGAACTTATGGTCGTGACAGCGGGCGCAGCCGAGCGTCAGCCCCATAAAGGCGCGGGCCGTGGTGTCCACCTGCTCGTCGACGATATCCATCTCCATTTTCACCGGGTCGTCTTCGGCGAGCATCTTGGCGCCCAGCGAGAGAAATCCCGTCGCCGTGAGGCGCTCGTAATCGAGGCGGGCATCTTCTGTGCGGGGCAGGAGGTCGCCGGCAAGTTGTTCCTGAATGAACTGATCATAGGGCTTGTCATCGTTGAAGGCGGCGACAACGTAGTCGCGGAACCGCCAGGCATTGAGGAAGACCAAGTTCTCGTCCAGGCCATTGGAATCGCCATAGCGAGCCACGTCGAGCCAGTGCCGGCCCCACCGTTCACCGTAGCGGGGCGAGGCCAGCAGGCGGTCGACCACGCTCGCTTGCGCGTCCGGCGAGCGATCCGCGAGGAAGTTCCGGATCTCCTCGGGGGTGGGGGGCAGGCCGATGAGATCGAAGGTCACCCGGCGAATCCAGGTTCGTTTGCTCGCGGCCGGCGCCGGCGCCAGACCCTTGTTCTCGAGTGCGGCCAGCACGAAGTAGTCGATGGGATTCCTCGCCCACGAGCGGTCTCGCACCGCCGGGAGCGCGGGCCGCTGTGGAGTCTGAAACGACCAGTACGGCGCGGCGGGCTTGGCCTGGGTCATTTGCGGTTCCGCCCCCCACGGCGCGCCCATTCTTACCCACTCGACGACACGGGCGATCTCCGCATCGTTGAGTTTCCCCGCCGGCGGCATCCGCAGCGAGCCATCGGTATGGCGTAATGCCTTGACGAGGAGACTCTGATCCGGATCACCGGGGACCAGCGCGGCTCCCCGCGACCCGCCTTTCAGGACAGCCGTCCGGCTGTCCAACAGCAGTTTTCCCATGACAGGCCGGCTGGCCGCGGAATGACAGGAATAACACCGTTCGGCCAGAATAGGCCGAATCTGCTTCTCGAAGAACTCAACCGCCCTTGGATCGGCGGCGGACGCCTTCCAGACCAAGGCCGCCAACAGCCATCGACATCGCATGAGATGTCGTTTATTGTACGCGAACCCGGCATCCCTTCGCGATTTCAGCGGGCTGCCGGTGTACTGACAAATAAGGGGCGGATGACCGTCAGGCCATCCGCCCCTTGTTCTCATTCGGAATGTTGCCAGTTCTACTGCTTCGGCGGCTCCGGCTTCTTTTCTTCGGTCTTCTTGCCCTCGTCCACCACTTCGCCGAACTCGATCGTGGTCTCGGCGCCGAAGCGCTTGTAATTCTCGTACTTCACCTGCATCCGGATGCGCTGCGGGCCGGTCTGGAATTGCAGCGTGTCGTTGGCGACCGTATACGTCGGGAACCAGAACTTGCCGTCGATTTGTTCCCGGTACGTTTCAAATCGGGGGAACTGGTTGTCGCTGCCCTTTTTGAGGATGCCGACGCCCTTGCCATACGTCTTCACAATCTGCAGGTCGCGGTCGTCCACCCAGATCTGACCTTCGAAGTAGCGTTGGCCGGGTTCCATTTTCTTGGGCTTCACCGAGAACAGGTAACAGGGGATTTCGTCCACATTCTGTTTGCTCAGATAATTGATCTGGTACCTGTCGATATCCTTGGAGGTGAGCACGAACGGCTGGACGTTGCGCAGGTCCTGCTCGTCTTCAGGGGTCAGCAGGATACGCTGCAGCGTGGGCACGGGCGCCCGCACGACGCGTTCGGTGCGCTTCCCGTCCGGGCTGAAGACGATGTCGGAGACCATCTCCATCTTGCCCAGTGGCGTGCCGGACGGGCTGAGTTCGATGATTCGCACCGTCTGGCGGTAGGTGTATTGTTCGCGCGCTCTCAGGAACAAGGCCTCCTTGGCCGCGAACTTGCGAATGACTTCCTCCGGCGCCAGGTCGGTGGTTGCCGCCGGCGCCAGACCGGGCAGCGTCAACATCAGAGCTAGAACAATCTTGCGCATCGTCTCCTTCGGCTCCCTCTAATACTGACGGTCCCCGCCAGCAACGGGTTACCCCGCCGTCCGGCCCAGCAGTTGCCTGGCGATCGTCAGCAGTTGAATGTTGCTGGTTCCTTCGTAGATCCGGCCGATCTTCACATCGCGGTAAAGCTTCTCGACCGGGTAGTCCTTCGTGATTCCCACTCCCCCGAAGATCTCGATCGCCTGCGAGGCGGCTTTCTCGGCGATCTCGGAAGCAAAGTACTTGGCCATGGCCGCTTCGGTCAGAAAGGGGCGGCCGGCGTCGCGCAAGCGAGCGGCGTTATACGTCAACAGCCGCGCGGCTTCCAGGTCGGTGGCCATCTTGGCCAACTGGAATTGTACGCCCTGGAACTCGCCGATGGCTTTCCCGAACTGCTTGCGCTGCCGGGCATAGCCCAGCGCGTGATCGAGCGCCGCCCGCGCCAGGCCGATCATCTGCGCGCCAATGGCGATCCGGCCCTCGTTCAGGGTTTCAATCGCGATCTTGTAGCCCTTGCCTACCTCGCCGAGCACGTTTTCCTTCGGCACCGCGCAGTTGTCAAGGATCAACTCGCAGGTGGACGACGCCCGCAAGCCCAGTTTGTCTTCCTTCTTGCCGACCTGAAAGCCTGCGAATGCCCTCTCGATGAGGAAGGCCATTACGCCGCGGTGGCCGGCTTCGGGATTGGCGTTGGCAAACAGGATGAACAGCCCCGCCTCGGCCGCGTTCGTGATCCACAGCTTCCTGCCGGTCAGCAGGAAATGATCGCCCTGATCCACCGCGCGCGTGGCCATGGCGAAGGCATCGGAACCCGATCCTGCCTCGGACAAAGCGTACGACGCAACGGTACCGCCCGCCAGCATCGGCAGGTACTTCCTTTTCTGAGCTTCGGTTCCCCATCGGATCACGGCATTGTTGACCAGCGTGTTCTGGACGTCGACAATGACGGCGGCGGACGGGTCGACGGCGGAGAGTTCCTCCACCGCCAGGACGGCCTGGAAGAAGGTCCCGGCTTGCCCGCCGTACTCTTCCGGCACCTCGATCCCCATCAGGCCGAGTTCGAAAAACTGGCGGATGATTTCCTTGCTGAAGACTCCGGCCTCATCCATTTGGCGTACGTGCGGGAGAATCTGGTCCCGGGCGAACTCCCGGACCGCGTTTTGGAACAGACGCTCTTCCTCGCTCAGCACGGAGAGCGGAGATGGGATAGTCGTCTCAATTACGGGCGACGCCATGAAAACAGTGTAACAACGTGTGGGGCGGTCCCCCCGGACCGCGGCCGGCCTCCTGGCCGGCCCGCCGGGGGAAGCCCGGCCTTGCATTCGGTCGCGCCTTCTTCATCCGTTCTCCTCCTCCCGGTCCCGCAGCCAAACCCAAAGACCCACGACCGCGAGCGGTTCGAGGATTCCCCACAACAGGAACACCGCCCAATAAAGGCCTGCAGCGCTCAGATAGCCCGTCAGCGTGTTGAAGAAGATCCCTCCCACCGCGCCCGCCGATCCTGCCAACCCGTAAACCGACGCCACCACGTGCTTCGGATATGCGTCGTTTGGGACCGTGTGCAGGTTCCCCGCCCAGCAGCCCACCCCAAACGTAGATATGCTGAGCGAGGCGAGAATCAGGGCAGTGCTGGCCCCGCCCACCGCGCTCAGCGCCGAGCCCAGTGCGACCAGCACCGCGGCCAGCGTCATGACGATCTTGCGCGCTCGCAGTAACGGAATGCCGGTTCGCAGTAGCCGCGTCGAGCCCCAGGTTCCGGACAACGGTCCCAGGTCATTCCAGAAAAACGGAATCCAACCCAGCGACCCGAGCATCGCCATGCTGAACCCGCGATGCGACGTCAGATAATCCGGGACCCAGAACAGCGGGAAATATCCGGAGAAGTCTCCGAAGAAGCGCGCCAGCACATACGCCAGGACTCGCCGGTCGCGCAGAAGCGCTAAGGATTGCGCTACGCCCAAGGGAGGGGCGGCTTGAACCCCGGCGACATTCGCAGGAGGCTCGCGCGTGGCACGCAGCCACAGAGGAACCCACAACAGTCCGGCCAGACCGGGAATCAAGAACGCCATGCGCCAGCCCAGTTTGACGCTCAGGAACACCACCAGCGGAGGCGTCACGGCCAGCGCAATGCTCGAACCCGTGCTGAAGATCCCGGTGGCGATTCCTCTCTGCAACGCCGTGAATCGCTCGGACACGGCCTTGATCGCGCCGGTCCAGCCGCCTGGTTCCGCAATGCCGAGAAGAAACCGCCAGAGGAGCAGGTCCGAGACGCCCCGCACCGTCGAGTGCAGCGCGCTGATCACCGACCAGACCGCGACCGAGATTGCCAGGCCCAGCCTCGATCCCAGCCGGTCCAGAACCAGGCCCGAACCGAAGTACATCACGCCGTAAGCCAATAAGAACGCGTTCACGGCCCATGTGTAGCCGGTCTGGCTGAGACCGATCTCCTTGCGCATCACCGGCGCCAGCACCGACAGCACCTGCCGGTCGACGTAGTTCAGGAACATCATCAGGCTCAACAGAAAAGCGATCAGTTTCTGGTTCGCGCTGAAGGCCTGCTTCGGATTTTCGGCCGCCATGGGTTCTGACAGGATATCAGACCCCTGTCCGTCGGTTGCGGAAAGACGCAAGCACTTTCAACAGGCTGAAAGCCGTTGGAAACGCCGTACGAACTTGCTACGCTTGTTTCAAATAAAATGCCTCATGCTCCTACCGCCGCGGCCAGGAAAACCTCGCGCCTGAAATACACGGTTCCCGCTGTCGAAAAGACGTTCGGTGTGCTGGAGTTACTCGCCGCTGAAAACCGTGGCTATACGTTGAGCGAGGTCAGCCGCCTGTTGCGGCTTCCCGTGAGTACCACCAGTTCGCTCCTCTACACGATGCAGGACTGCGGGTATCTCAATCGCGATGATGGCGGCCATTTCTTTCTGTCCATGAAACTGGTGACGGAGGCGTACCGTGTCCTCAACAAGATGCATCCTCGCGAGGTGGCGCAATCGGAACTCGCGCGCCTGACCGCGGAGACCGGTTTAACCAGTTGCATGGCCGTGCTGGACGGCGATCAGTTGGTGTGGGTGGCGAAGGTCGACGGAAGCGGCCATTTCAAACTCGCCGCGCAGATCGGACGGCGAATGTACCTGCACCACACCTCCACGGGAAAAGCGCTTCTGGCGCATTTGCCGGAGGAACAAGTGGACTCGATTGTGGCCTCCGCGGGATTGCCCGCGTCGACCGACCGGACAATCACCTCAGCGGCCAAGCTGAAAAAGGAACTGGCTCGGGTCAGGGTCCAGGGCTTTGCGATGGACGATCAGGAAACCGGAATCGGGATTCGCGGCGTGGCCGCGCCCGTATTCGATCACGACGGGAAACTGGTTGGCTCCATCGGCCTGGCCGGCGCGATTTTCCAGATGGGCAACACCTGGAAACGTCACGGCGCCTTGGTCAAAGAGAGTGCGGCCCGCATCTCGTCGCATCTCGGGTTCCAGGCGCACACGCCGTCCAACGCCCGGCGCGGCGCCTGATTGACCTCACCGGGATCAGAAGTTGATCTTGATCCCCAGTTGAATCTCACGGGCGGTCAGCGCCGACGTGATCTGCCCGAAGGTGGGCGTGCCGAGGGTTGTCCCGGGATTGCCCCAGTTCACGTTGTTGAAGCCGTTGAATAACTCACCGCGGATCTGGAGGCGATACCGTTCTTTGAACGCGAACGTCTTGAAGATACCGAAATCCCAGTTCTGAATGCCGGGTCCGCGAATCGGAGCGCGGCCTGAATTGCCCGCCGCGGCCACTGGACTGGCGCCGGCAAGGGCTTGGGCCAACGTCACCGATGGCGGAGCGAACGCCGCGGTGTTGAACCACTGTGCTCTGGTCTTGGGTCCGTTGTTCGGGTCGCCGATCAGGTCCGGACGTGTTCCCTGGCCGTTCGTGTTGTCCACGGCATAACCAACGGCAAGCGGCACGCCGCCTTCAAAAGTGGTAATACCCGTCAACTGCCAGCCGCCGGCGATCCAATCGAGCGGTCCGCGTAGCGTGAAGCGTTGCCCTCTGCCAAAGGGTAGATCCCAGACGAAGCTGGTCACCAGGCGATGGCGGATGTCGAATGCGCCGGGTCCCTTGTCGACGGAGAGATATGGGTCATCGGGAGAAAGAGCGCCGCTCAACACCGGCTGCCGGAAGCCGGAGAAGTTCCAGCCGAAGCGGGCGCCGGAGAGGTTCTCGTTGATGCCGCCGCCGCCCCAGATGATCCCCTTCGCCCATGTGTATCCGGCGAGTAAGCTGAGCGAGCGTGCGCGCGTCTCCACCTTCATCTGCATCGAGTCATAGCGGCGATGTCCCCAAGGCACGTTGATTCCGGCGCCGCCGCGCTCTGCCGCTGGGCGGCGCGTCTGGACGCCTCCGGCTCCAAAACGCGACGAGTTGAAGTCCACACCCATGCGCTGGCCGGCGCCGCGTGAACCGACATAGGCGAGTTCCGCCGAAGTATTCGGAATCAACTTCCGCTGAAGGGTGACGTTCCAGTTGTCCTGATACGGATCGGACCAGTCATACTGAATGCCTCCCGACAAGCCGGGTGCGCCCTGAACTCCGCTTCCGGGGAACGGACTGCGGAACGTAAACTGCGGAACCCCGCTGAAATCGCCCGAAAACGCCAGGTTGCGCGACAGAGGCGGATTGGTGGTGTAGTTCCACATCACGTTGCCGGCAACCACTTCATAGAAGCGCCCCCACCCCGCGCGCAGGACCGTGTCGTTGTTGCCGAACAGGCGCCAAGCCACGCCCACCCGCGGCTCGAAATTGTTCCAATCGCTCTTGGCCAGCGCCCGGCCCCACCCGACCTCACTACGGGACTTGATCGCGTAAACGCCTTTCCATTCATCGATGAGCTGGCGGTAGGTCTTGCCGTTGCAGCCGGCGCAAGCGGTAGGTTTGTCGAGATTCGTTTCCGCGAGAATGAGAGCCTGGTCCTTCTGGCTCCAGTTGACGATGCGGTCGGAGGCGCTGACCGGTTGCGGCATGACGTTGTACCGCAGCCCGAGATTGAGCGTGATGTTGCGGGTCACGTTCCAGTCGTCCTGCACAAAGATGCCGCCGTTGAGTGTGCGAATGTCGTTGTCGGTGCGGCCGTATTGAATGGTCGAACTGGCCGGGTAGCCGAGCAGGAAATCGGCCAACGCCTGGCCAGTGTTGCCGGCGGATTGCGGATTGCGGGTGAACCCAGGCTGAAACCCGTAGTTGCCGCGGGCGTTGGGGAATTGCCCGCCATTTTGCCGCCCGCGCCGGAAGTCGGCGCCCGTCTTGATGTTGTGCTTGCCCGATATCATCGCCAGCGTGTCCATGAATTGGAACGCGTGGCTTCGGGGGCGGCTCGGGGAAAACTGGAATCCTCCGACGGCGGTAATGCCCGTGATGCTGATATTGGGAGGTCCCCACGTGGCGGGATCCTGAAGGGCGCCGATGATCCCTATTTCGCTGATGATGTTGCGCGACCGGGCGGCGCTCTTCAGATCCTGCTCGAAGTAGTTGTAGCCGATGCGGGCGTCATTTACGACTCGCGGACTTACGATCTTCGTATACCCGATCACGTAATTCTGCTGGCGAAAACCGAAATCCGTTCCGCCGAGCGGCAGACCCGTGGAATTGAAGTTCGGAAAGAAGCGAGGGTTTTTGTTCCACGCGAAGCGCCCCCATAGTTGATTCGCTTCGTTGATCCGGTGGTCCAGACGCCCGATGTACTGGTCCTGATCTTCCTTTTCGATGGGGTTGTACACGAAGTTCAAGACGTAGGGCGTCTGAATCTGGGGCTTCGGAAACAATATCTCCAGTGTCTTCACGGATTCAGCCAGGAATCGGTTTGCGGGAATCTGGTTGTTGGCGAAAGGAGTGCGGGTGAGTTGAACTCCCGTCCCGGCGGTCGTCAATGGGTCGAAGATCGCGTTACCTGCCGCAAAGTTACCCGTGCGCTGCGCATCGGTCGGCATGATGGCGCTGATCGTCAGCCCTTTCCCGCGGCGCAGACCCTCATAACTGAAGAACCAGAAGGTGCGGTTCTTCACAATCGGCCCTCCCAACGTACCCCCGTACTGGTTGCGCTTGAACTCGGGAAGGTTCGTTCGATCAAAAACGTTGCGGGAGTCCAGGTTGTCGTTGCGGTGAAACCAGAACACTCCGCCGTGGAGTTCATTGGTGCCGGAGCGGATGGCGACGTTGATGTTGGCGCCCGCTCCTCGGCCGAACTCCGCCGAGTAGGTGGCGCCCATCACCTTGAATTCGGCGATCGCATCCGGGTTAGGGCTGACGCCCACGCGCGGGATAAGGAAGTCCTGGTTCTCGATTCCGTCGAGCGTGATCTGGTTTGCATTGGAACTGGCGCCGTTGGCAATGATCCCGCCACCGAAGATATCCATGATGCCGTCAACCTTGGCAACGGGGATGGCGCCGGGACCGAGTGTAGCCAACTGGATGAACTTGCGCCCGTTCAGGGGCAATTCCACAACACGCTTGCCGTCGATTACCTGGCCCACGTCGGAGCGGTCAGTCTTCACCAGCGGCGCCTCGGCGGCTACTTCCACGGTCTGCGTGACGGCGCCCAGTTCCATCGACAGGTCCACACGGACGGTCTGATTGACTTCGAGCAAAACGTTCGAGACGCGCACCCGCTTGAAGCCCGCGGCCTCGCCCTGGACCGTATAGCGGCCGATCGGGAGCACGGGCGCCGTGTACTGGCCTTCCGGGGTGGACAACGCTTTTCGCGTGTCTCCGGTCGTCTCGTGTGTGATTATGATCGTCGCGTTTGCGATCAGGCTGCCGGATTGATCGGTCACCGAGCCCACCAGTGAACCGTTGGTGGCTTGTCCGAAACCTGTCGTGGAAAGACTCACAGAAAGCAGCGCGAGAACTAACGGCCGCGAATCGAACCAGGAAACGACACTTCTTGCTCCCATCAGAGCCTCCTCGGAAAATCGAACTCACTGTCGGCGAGACCACGGATAAGCATGGTCGCTTTGTTGATGAAATCTAACAGCCCACCTGAAGCGTTGTCAAGAGCAATTTCAGATTTTGTCAACGCAAAATGATAATGTCCTATTTGCGCAAAGTAGAAATGTCCTATTGACACCGTCCAGGCTGGGGAGGTGCAAGAAGGACAGCTATTGATGACACAAGCCGAACGGGACCGTTTGGTGGC
>JBJXGR010000042.1:0-6377 GCA_046160045.1 Bryobacteraceae bacterium | reverse complement strand
TCTCCGTTGCACCTCGCCGGCCGCCGCTTCGGCTTTGCCGGCTTGCAGCGCCTCAATCAGCCGGTACTCTTCCTTGAGTTCCACCGGCCACTCGTGCCGCTCCTGCACAACAAACGCCAGGACCTCTATGCCTTCTTTGGCGGCCTGCTCGCACTCCAGCCAGGTGATGCTCTTCCGTTCACCGTTCGGCTGGCCCGCGGGAACCCAGCCATAGCGGTGGGCCACCACCACCACCAAAACGTCCGCCTGCGACACCCTGCGCAAGCATTCGTCGAGGGGTGGGTTGTCTCCCCGCGCCGCCCAGTATTCGTGCATCAACGGAAAGAAGGTCGCCGTTTTAGTGACGGAGCGGCTGCGGCGATTGGAGGAAGAGGAGAAGAAGGCCGCCTGATGGTGTCAAGGCCTGGATGGGCGAAGACATGCTCCCGGACGCCCGCGGCCTGCGATGGCGAAAATCGGAACCATGGTCTTTGACCCCAAGGCCCCCAGGCTAGGGGTGCTTTCCATCGGTGCCTGCGCTCTGATCGGCACGATGCTGCTATCGTTTGCTCAATGGGGGCTGGTCGCTCTGTTGATTAATCGCGTCGTGGCTTGGGCAAATGGTGGCCATGGCACGACAGTTCATCGCCCTGCCTGATACTACGTTCCCGGTGGGGAACTACAGTAGAATCAGCGCTCCCGCGAGAAGGCGCCGCCGAGAAGTGTGGCGGCGGCGTTGCGCTCGCCGTCACATCCCTGCCCTGCGCGGCGCGTAGTTGGCGCATCTGGCAGGCGTGAGAGCAGTACTGGCGGTCGCTGCGTCCGGCGCTCCGTAGGAACCAGCGGCCCACACTTTGGCGCCGGGCACTTGGCGCACGTGATCATGCCGGCGATCTCCTCGGCCAAGCGCTGCCAGATGGCGTCAATGAGCCGCACGGGCCGGTGGCGGATCACGAACTGAGATGGCCCTTCGTCTGGCGGGGCGATCAGTTCGAACCGGCCGCCGGCCATCTTCTCCGTTACCCTCCGGGCCAGATGCTCGCGCGCCAGGCGGAATGGCTCTTTTCCTTTAGCCGCCTGGTGCTGGGGGAGCAAACGCCGCAGCCCGGTCGCATCCTCCGCGGCAATGGCATCCCACAAATCTGTCGCATTCCGCAACGCGCGAAACTCGCGATGCCAAATATCCACCGGTATCCACCGGCTCCGGCTGCGCATGCGGCACGTGGATGAGCAATACTGACGGTCGCGGCGGGAGTGGCCGCGCAGGAACCATTGGTGCGTGGCTTGGGCGCTTTGCGCCGGGTCATTGGCGGTTAGGTCAGGCGGCTTCCAGTACCTGCATTTCGATGCGTAAGCCCGCGGCTGTCGCCATGTTCACCAGCGCGTCGAGGGCAAACAGGGTGATCTTGCCACGCATCAGGTCGGAGACGCGCGGCTGCGTCACGCCGAAAAGCTGGGCCGCTTGCGCCTGGCTCATCCCGGTACGGGTGATGTGATCCTTCAAGGCGATCATCAGGATCGAGCGCAGCTTCATGTTGGCGGCCTGCTGGGGCGTGTTTTCGATAGCGTCCCAAACACTGGTAAAACGTTGCTTGTTCATTGCCCTAGCTCCTTCAACAACTCGCGGTAACGCTTGGAGGCAAGCTCCACGTCCGCCTTGCTGGTCTTCTCGGTCTTCTTCTGGAAGCAGTGCAGCACGTAGATCGCATCGGCGAGTTTCGCCACGTAGAGGACGCGGAACGCACCAGCCTCATCCCGAATTCGAATCTCCTTGACACTCCTGCCCACCGCGGTCAGGGGCTTCCAGTCGTCCGGCTCCCGGCCATTTTGCACCTGGTCCAACTGATGACCGGCCTCACGCCTGGCAGCCAGCGGGAAGGCGCGCAGGTCTTCCAAGGAACTGCCCCGAAACTCGACAGGTTTGGAATCAGCCACACCCAGTAGTATACAAAGTTTTGTATGTTCGGCAAACTGCCCGGCCGGCCCTGAGTCCGCTGGAGCGTGGTAAGTGCGACCTGTTATCAATCCAAACTCGTTCGTCCGCATCACGAACGAGCCTTAGTCTTGCTCGTGGACCTCAAAGAACCGTACAAGGCGGCAAAGCCGGCCACGTGCGCGATCCGGTCGTGGCGAGTAATCGACCAGGATGCGGTTGAGAGCGGCACCCCCGGCGACGGGACCCTTCTGGCGCTCCATGCCGCCGGTGGAAAGATGGCACGTTGAGCGCAGCGGAAGCTTCAGACAACAGGTTGATAGGCAATGCGCCTTCCCAGCGGGAAGGACCCGACGGAACTCCCCGGTCCCGGCACCCCTCGGCCACTGCCAGCCGGCCTCTTTCTTGGTCTGATTTCGGCTACGCCAAGGTCGGTTGGTCGTGCCTGAAGTCGCTCACCACGTCGTCCGTCTCCGGACAGCCGGCCATCTCTGGCAAGCGCGGTCCTTCTTCATCCCGATGGAACCGCGGTACCGCGCGAGCGCACTGGCTTATGTGGAACGCAACCCGGTGCGGGCGGGAATGGTGGACGTGGCTGAGGAGTATCGTGGGTCGAGCGCGGGAGCTCGTTTGGGCTTGACCGAACCGCCCGAATGGCTGAAGTTGGACGACTGGAAGCAGGAGTGGTCGGCCGGAGAATGGCGGGAACTACTGAGCGACCCAATGCAAGAGGCGCCCTTCCGAGTGGAACTTCGGGACGCGACAATGGCGGGTCTCCCGCTGGGCGAAGGACTGCGATCGCAATTGGAAGAGCAATTGGGGAAGCGCCTGCGACCGGGGAAGGCGGGCCGGCCGCCCAAGCAGGCTGAGGCTGAGGCCGGATCGGGACGTGGTACCGGACAGGTGTCGTTGTTCGGGGCAGGCTGAGCCAACTGGAGAATTACCGTCCAGGGACTGAAACCTGCAAAGGGGTTGCTGTCACGGGTTTTTCCTGTCACGGGTTTTTCGGGTTTTTGTGGGCCGGATCTCCGCATCGAACGACGCCAACTCCTCCAATAGTGTTCGCGCGTAGGGGAGATCGGCCACGACGCCAAGTTTCTCGTGCTCGATCAGGACGGCCAGGGTTTCGGCCAGTAACCGGCGAGGGACGTGCCAGCGGCCGTTCGAAAGCGACGCGCCGTCGCCGCCGGTGATGGTGACCGGCACTACGGGAAACGCAGACCCCTTGAACAGGTCGACCATGACCTCGCCAACGCCGCTCGCGTCGATGACCAGAGGAGTATCGCGCGGGAGGGCGCGGTGGCTCATTTCGTGTTCGATCAAACCAATGAGGTCGCGGTAGGAGGTGCCAAGCGGGAATCGGTGCAGGCGGCGGACGCGAAGATCCCAATCGTAGAGGTGGTGCTGGAAGGTGACGGCGTCGCGGCCCAGGTAGGCATGCCGGTATTCGACCACGACGAAGGTCTACATGGAACAGAGCCCGGTTCGGGCGGGCCTGGCCGAAGGCGCCGAGCAATGGCCCTGGTCGAGCGCACGGTCGCACCTGGGACTGGCGGGGACGGCGTTCTTGGATCTGACCCGGTGGGCTCGGCGCTTTGATCCACCATGCTGGAAGCGAGTGCTGGATCTGGCGTTAGAGGAAGCAGGGCTGCTGGAACGATTCCGCGAATCGACACTGTCCGGCCGCCCCTTGGGAGATCCTGAGTTCGTGGAACGGCTGGAGCGGGAATACAGAGTCCGGCCCGTGGGGCGCCGGCCGGGCAGACCACGAAAACGCCAGGCGCCAGGTTGCAAGCTGGAAACGATGGGAGCGTGATCATCGCCCTTCATGAAATGGAACCGAGGTCTTTGACACCGATTTTGCCTTTAACGTCAGAATGAACGCCGGAACTTCGCATGCAGTACCGCGCGGAAAGGCGGAAGGCTCATACCGCCGAAATCGATATCCACCCTCGGAGTCGTCCTTATGCAGGTTCAGTTGATAGCTGCAGCTGGCTCAGCCTTCGAGTGCTTGCATACAACAGAACTTCACGCTCTCATATGATCCGCAGGGACAGGGATCATAGACTCCAAGACCATGCTTATCCAGATAGGTCGTGAGCCGCTGTCTCGCCCCTCTACGCCACGTTTCGGGGCCACTCTGTAACAGAATTGAATCGCTCCAAAACGCGGGCACCACGTGACTGACCCCGTTCGCCACCAGCAGAGCGGACATCTCCCTACGAGCCGGAGTCAGGACACTGGCTGGTAAAGCGCTCCGAAGACTGGCGTCCATCGATGGTATGATCTCGGCTCCGTCATTTCTTATCAACCGTGTGAGAACCTCTTGGCGGAGAGTTGCCCCCCCGCTTCCATTTCTGAAATGAATGATCGTGTCCCACAGACTAGGCTGGGCCCGAAAGGACTCTTCGGCGACAATCCCATATTCACCGGTAAGGACGTAGCTGCTGGGCTCGCTCGCAAGAATGCCTCCAGCAATTGCCGAAAAAGCAACATTAGCAACCTTCGCTGCTCCCGTCATGAGCTTCATCGAGGCCAAACCAAGTTTCTGGCAGGCAGCCCCCACTCGGGCAATGTGCACAACCCGCAAGGCCGGATGCGCCATCCACCGAGGAATCCGGCCAGCGGGCGTACCCTGACTCATGCCCAGAATCGCTCTGGTAGCCGGGGAAACGAATAAGCCGTTGCAGACGTCGGCGAAGTTTCGACCGCCAGAGAGGTCTACGCACACGGCCTTCTTTTCGAGACGTGAGATCAAGGCCATTCCGTCCGCCACCTTGGTAGCCGCAGGAGACATCTGACGTCTGATCACATCACCCGGATCGCCCTCGTTCCTCTTTCCAGTAGCCAAGCACCCGAAGCCGATACTGTCCGATTCCAACTGAACCGAATCAAAGCCTTCCCAATGGACGAATTGAAGAACGTCGTCATCCACAAGAGCTTCAAACCGTTCCCATCCTAATAAGGCAAATACTCTCGAAATACATTCAAGGGGAACTAGGACCTGATCGAAGGAAATCAGACCAATAGCCAGATCGTGCGCTGCCGTCGCAAATGGTGAAGTCTCCCCCACACTCCAGTCGGGTCCTATCATCATCTGGACGGTGCGCCCGTCGCTCGTCGCTGTCGCAGAAGCGGTCTGTCCGCTGGTCCACGTCCCGGCGGGATAGAAGTCGCTCAAAAAGTGTGCGCTCTTGACCGGCAATTTGTCGTGCTGCGGATGAGCGTGTTCGAAAGAGTCTGTTTCTGTCTTTGACCGGCAGACCAGTTCGACAGCCAGGATGCTGGACCGGTGGTCGGTGTGCAGAAAAGTCCGGTATTGAACGAGGTTGACGTTAACTGGTAGTTCTGGCCTGCGATCGGGAGAGATCAAAAAATGTGGTCCATCCCCAAAAAGCGAAAGCGCGGTAGCATTCTCGTTTAGAAGGTCGAACATGTACTTGTCGCGAATTCCATACCCAATAAACAGTACGGAACATGCGGTCAGAAGATGCTTCAAGGATTTAATGAACGCCACATCGCTCGTAAGTGCTTCGTAATCATCAGTTTTGAAGACCGTCGATTCAATCGCACTGATACTGCCATGTGTCTTGGCTATGAATTGAATGTTCGACGACAATAGCTCAATTGCACGTGAGGTGTCTGAGCGCTGCACCAGTTCGAACTCCGGCAAGGAGCGTTCGAGCATCTCATCAACGTTCGTGGTTACGATCGATGCTCCCTCGATCTGCCGAACTGCTTGCAGAAAGCGTTTGTATACCGGTTTCACCGGAGCTGGCGAGAATGACGCAGCTAACATGGACCGATACAGCCGAGGATCGGCATCGAAGCACAACTGGAAGACCATAGGGTACTCTCCTCGGTCTAACGCATTTCTGCTGTCAGCACCCCGATAGCTTGAGGCGCTCCGAGAGAAGGATCTGTGAAATCTCTCAGCGACGTGTTGCCAACGCTCCCAAGCCATGAGCTTGCGCCAGCGCCAACCCACAGCAAGAAAGGCTTCCTGTTTGGCGCCGCGGCCGCCCCCCACAGCTTTCTCAGGCTGTCGAAAGTCGTGGCATCAGAGTTGAACATAGGAACCAATATCGTACGCCAAGACGCGGCGACTGAGCTAAACCCGCGGACGTCCATTGGACGTCCCTGGGTTTTCCGGTTGCTTCGCCAGTAGTGAAGTATCGCCATGAAAAGAAGTTTCGAGGAGACTGCGACGACGCCAGGCTAGGCTCTAGGCGCGTCGCGTAGACCATCACGGGTGCATGCTTCACGTCGTGAGATAGCCGCCGTCAACGACTACGTTGGACGAAGTGATGAACGAAGCCTCGCCGGATGCCAGAAAGACCATGACGGCGGCAATCTCCTCCGGTTGGCCGACTCGGCCCAAGACGCTTTTCGCTTTGAGACGATCGAGGTGACCTTCGCGAACACGGACCGCCTCTTCCAGATTAGGGGTCATGATGGCCCCTGG
>JBJXGR010000041.1:0-19892 GCA_046160045.1 Bryobacteraceae bacterium | reverse complement strand
GCCGGCCCCACTTAACTGCGCCAGAGTTTGCTCCCAGACACGTTTCAATTCCGGAGTGATTCTTAGTTCCATTCCCAAGCTTAGCATGGAGTTCGCCAATTGGCGATTTATTTATGGCCGAGTCCCTAAGATGTCCATGAACAGCGAATACATCGACGAGCGATACGGCGGCTACTACGTCGCCGGAACGCGGATTTCGCTCGACTCTGTCGTGTATTCCTTCAATCACGGCCGCACTCCTGACGCCATTCTGGAGTCCTTTCCGCTGTTGACGCTGTCTCAGATTTACGGGGCGATCGCGTTCTATCTGGATCATCGAGAGGCCATCGATCGCTATCTCGAGCGCAAGCAGAAGGAGATGGAAGCATCTGAAGCGTCCGCGGTTCCCCTGCGCGAGGCCAATCCGGAGCTCTGGGCAAAGATTGAAAAGGCACGTGAGGCGCTGGCCGCACTGGAACCTTGAGCATCCGTTTTCTTGGTGACGCCGACCTCGATCACGCGATCATCAAAGCCGCCCGCTCACGCGAATCCGGCATCGACTTTCAGACTTCCAATGAGGCGAACCTCCATGGGTTAACCGACCCCGAAGTTCTCGAAATTTCCTCGGCGATGGGTCGGATTCACAAATACAATGCCATTTCACTTTCGCCGCCGCCTTCTGAGCGGTCAACGGAGTCCCGGCTTGCTCCTTGCCCCGCAGTACGCACCCATCGGCTATGTGGTCGAAGCAATCGTTCTTATTTGGTCCGCATCCTCGCAGGGGGATTGGGAGAATCAGGTCCACTGGCTCCCGTCGTTGGCCCGCCACGAGTTTCCTCGATGAGCACTACCGCGGCAGCGGCAATTTGATCACCTCGCCCGAGGCCGCCGAGCGGTAGGCCGCAAACAGCGCCTCCAGTACCTTCGCCGCGTCGTAGACCGAAACCTCCGCCTCGCGCCCCTGTTCGACGCAATCCACGAACATGCTCTGGTCCGTCTTGGCCGGCATCGCGTCCGGCATCATCCATTCCGGCCGCAGCGTCACTCCCTGCCGGTCCTGCGTACTCCGCCAGAAGCACATCGGATCGTCGGGATCCTTAGACGGCCGTTTCCATTCCATGATGTCCGACGCGAACTCGGCGCGCGGTTGGAACCGGTCGATCAATACGCTGCCCTTCGAACCGTAGAGCCGGGTGAGGTTGGGCCCTCCTCCGAGATGGCTCATCCAGCCGATGCGTCCCGCCGTCATCGTCGCCGTGAGACCCCCCTGGAGAGTCAGGGCGATCATGCCGAAGTCCTCGAAGTCGCGCTTGTAGTGTTCTTCGAAGAAATAATTCGAGGTGGTCGAGTAGACCGAAAGGATCTCGCGTTTCGTCATCCAGCGGATCATCGCGATCGAATACACGGCGATGTTGAACATCTCGCGTTTGGCGTCGGGATGGAGAAAGTTTGTCGGGGTTGCCGCCTCCTTGCGCTTCCTGCCGAGAGGCGCCCCGCCGGGCCAGCCTTTGCAAAACATCAGGTCGCAATGAATCGCCTTCAATTCGCCAAGGCGGCCTGAATCCACGATCCGCTTTGCGTGCAGCGCGTAGCCCTGGTTCACCTGGCTGAACATCTGCCCTCGCAGACCGCGTTGGCGCAAGGCTGCCACGATGCGGTCGGCATCCCCGAGGCTGCCCGCCATCGGTTTGTCGACATACAGATGCTTGCCCGCTTCCACGGCGCGCAACGCCACGCGCCCCTGCCGTTCGTGCTCCGTGCAGACCGAGACGATGTGAACATCGGGCCGCTTCAACGCCTCGTCCAGGTCAGGCAGCAGCGGGACTTTCATTTCATCGGCTAACTTGCGGTTCAAACGCGCCCGCCGCTCGTTGACGTCCCGTTCGTCGGTCACGCCGATCACCCGGCACCGAGGATCGGCGGCAAACCCTCGGGCATAGTCTTCCTGGTGCGAGCCGCCGCCAGTCACGGCCAGGACTCCGTAAGGCGGCTTAGCCGGCATGGCGCACCGCCGCGGGCTTACCGCTCCGCAAGGATTCCTGGATCGCCCGTTCGAGTCCTGGCGAGCCTTCGGATTCGGTCACCGGCCGGGGCTGGTCGTCGAACCGCATCGTGCCGTGATTGCCGATCAGTAACAGGGTCACCATGGGCGGTTCGTCGCGCAGGGTCTCCGACGCCAGCAGCGCCGTCTGGCCCCCGGCGAATTCCGCCAGCACGGTGACGTACCCGGCCGTGACGCCGCCCTGGGCATACAACTTCGACACTGGGGCACGCATCCACTTGGACGCGGTCACCGCCGCGCGCGTCAGCACCGGAAGTAGCAGGCCGTGGTCGGAGGTCACCTGGAGATACGCCCGCAGCGCTACCGGGTGGCCGATCCGCTTCTCCACGGCCGGCGTCGCGAATTGTCGCTCAAGCCACTCGAGGTATTGCATGGATTGCCCATTATGCCAGAGGCTTAGCCCTTACGTTTTGTCGACGACAAGTATATACGCTGGGTGTATACTTGGAGTTGTGATCAAGACGAGGGTTTTCCAGAGCGGCAATTCCCAAGCCGTGCGAATACCGCGCCAGTTCCAGTTTCAGTCCGCGACGGTGGAGATTTTCCGGCGCGGAGATGAGGTCGTTCTGCGCGAACCCGAGGCAAGTCTGAAACAGGCGTTCGATCTACTCGCAGAATTGGGGGATCTTTTTCCCCGAGGACGGCGTCAACCAAAGGCGCAGAAGCGCCCGCGCCTGTAGCCGGATGAGATATCTACTGGACACGAACATCTGTATCTACATCGCGAAACGGCGGCCTCCAACGGTCCTCGCGCGATTCGAGCAACTGCAACCCGGCGATATCGGTATGTCGGTGATCACGCTGTTCGAACTCTCCTATGGAGCGTGGAAGAGCGATCGTCCGGAGAAGACGCTGGAGGCGATTCATTCGCTAACGCGTCTGATACCCGTTGTACCCCTTGATGCGTCCACCTCAGGCCACTGCGGACGACTGAGGGCCGACCTGGAAAGAAAAGGGCGTTCGATCGGGGCCTACGACCTTCTCATCGCGGCACAGGCGCTCAGTCTGGACGTCATCATGGTAACCAACAACGTTCGCGAGTTTGACCGGGTGCCCGGACTCAAAATGGAGAATTGGGCTGTTTGAGCAACAGCGTTGTCGTGGCGCCGTGCGAACGTCGATAAGATGGCGTTGTAGGTGGCCGAACCGATGGTGGCTCGGAAAGTCCGAGTACGTTGAGTCAAGCGTCTGGGGTGAAACTCCCTATGAGTGCTTTCTGCGCTCTGTGCTCCACCAGCGGCCACCTGCCTCGCGAGGACTTTCAGGAAGCGGTGGGAAATGGACTCCGTACGGCGCTGTATAGGGCGAAGCTTATCGTAACTTTCGAGATGGATAGCGCCGGCGTCGTATCATGACAAACATGAGCACACCGGTACTGGCCCCCACCGAGGCGCCCCCTGAGACCCCCGCCGCACCTTCCGTCATGGACCTGGAACGCGACTACGTTCTCCAGAACTATGCGCGCTATCCCCTCATTGTCCAGCGCGGCAAAGGACCGTACGTGTTCGACCAGACGGGCAAGCGCTACCTCGATTTCATCTCGGGCATCGGCGTTAACTCGCTTGGCCACGCGCACCCGCGCGTCGTCAAGATCATCCGCGAGCAGGCCGCGCGCATCATCCACACCTCCAACCTGTACTACAACGAGTTCCAGGGACCGCTCGCCAAGCGCCTGTGCGAGATCAGCGGGTTGAACCGCGTCTTCTTCTGCAACAGCGGCACGGAGGCCATGGAAGGAGCGCTCAAAATGATTCGTGCACACGGCAATCGCGTCAGCCCGGAAAAGTACGAGATCCTCACCCTCGACAACTCCTTCCACGGCCGCACGCTCGGCGCCATTTCCGTCACCGGACAGCCCAAGTACCGCAAAGATTTCGAACCGCTGCTGCCCGGCGTGAAGTTCATCCCGGCGTGCGGAACCGAATCCCTCGAGCAGGCCTTCTCGGAGAAGACGGCGGGCATTGTCATCGAGTGGATTCAGGGCGAAGGTGGAGTCTACCCGGTTGGCGAGGATTTCGTGCGCAAGGCTCGCGAGTTGGCCGACCGCCACGACGCCCTGCTGGTGCTCGATGAAATCCAGTGCGGCGTCGGGCGGACGGGCAAGTACTTCGCCTATCAACAGGCGGAACCCGCGGTGATGCCCGACGTCACGGTGATTGCCAAGCCGCTGGCCGCCGGCCTGGCATTGGGCGCCGTGATCGCGAACGAGAAGGCGGCTTCGGCGATCGGTTCCGGCATGCATGGCACGACATTCGGCGGCAGCGCCCTGGCCTGCCGCGTGGCCATCGAGTTCCTCACGATCCTCGACGAGTTGCTTCCGTCGATCAACCGGGTCGGCGCCCATTTCCGCTCGCGCCTGGAAGACCTGCAGCGCAAGTACGCCGTCGTGAAAGAAGTCCGCGGCTACGGCCTGATGGTCGGGATGGAACTGCATGTTCCCGGCAAGCAACTGGTGATCGACGCGATGAACCAGGGGCTGCTCATGAATTGCACGCACGATACCGTGCTGCGCTTCCTGCCGCCCTACATCGTCACGGAGAAGGAAGTCGACAAGGCGGTGAAGGTAGTCGACAAGCTTTTGCGCGGGGTCAAATACCCGGTCTAGCTAGCAGGGCGCCTAATCCCCATGGATCTGGTCTCCGACCGGCGTCCCCCCGCTGGCGATTTAGGAAGTCTGACGTGTGAGCACGTGTAACGGATAACTGACTCCGCCCACGCGGATCTGATCGGGCAGCACGGCCGACTCGGAGAAACCCACTTCGCGTAGGATTTCCAGCTTGCGTACATCGGGGCCTGCCACAAAGGCAGTAACCCTCCGCGCCCCCAAGCCTTCCGCTCGGCGCAAACAGTCGGTTAGCAGTCGGGCCGCCTCCCCGTAATAGTTCTCGTGAGTCAGGATGTCGGCGACGGCCGAATGGTGCGCCACGGGGGGGACGCCCGGAGTGACGCTCGCCACGCCGAGAATGCGGTGAGCTTTGTCCCCGGCCAGGACGCAGCACACCCCTTGCCTCTTTCGCACGTCCTCGCGCAGGTGGCCGAAGATCGAAGCGCAGCGGCGTTGTTCGACAGAACGTCCGGAGAACAATTGCCGCTGGAAGTCGCCGGCCAGCCATTCGTAGGGACGGGCGAACAGCGCCGAGAAGCCCGGCAGATCGCCCCACACGGCTTCGCGCACCGAGGTGCGCTGTCCGGGTTGGAAGTATTCATCCTCCTCGAAGCGGTCTCCCTCCAAAGCGGCCCTTCGCATCACGCCACCGTTGACGAATGTGTACCCGATTCGCAGGTAGACGGAATCCGGCCGGGGTGTGGTCCCCAGATACACCACGCGGCACCCGGCCTCAAAGGCAAGCCGGGTGACACATTCGGAAAGGTGGGCGCCCAATCCCTCGCCGCGAAATGCCTCCCGCGTCAGCACGTTGTTGACGACTCCGATTTCGGGATCCTGTTTCGGATAGACGACGCACGCGGTGGCCGCGTCTTCGCCGTTCACCTGCGCCACCGCGATGCGGAAGGTAAGGGTGTCGCTGAAGTCACCTCGAAACGCCGCGCGCCAGTCGTAATCGCCGGAGTCCCATTCAGTGTGTAAGAGACCGAGGAGCCGTTCGCTTGCCTCTTGGAGAAGAGGACACTGCCAAACTTGGATCGTAGCGCCGCTTGGGGCCGGCAGGGCGGTTGCTCGCATTCTAAATGTCCTAACGAATACGTTAGCGAATCCGGGCTCGACAGCTTACTCCGGCCTCGGCCCCACGCGACTCACATCGATCGGCTGAAAACCTGTCTTGAACGCAGGCGAATCCTTTCGCAGCCGGAAGTCGCCGGCCGCCGGGTTCACAAACAAAGGGTCCGCAATCAGGGAAGCTCTGTCCTGCCCCGCCGCCTGCCACGCCTCAAAGCTCTTGCCCGCAAACCGCATCTCCCCGCCGCGAAGATCGTAGTAGACGTTGCGATTCATGTGGAACTTGTCGCCCGTCCAGTTGCTGCCCAGCAGCCTGCCCTGGTCGAACAGCACGATGTTTCGCTCGAAGAAGAACGAAACGTGCGGCTCCAGCCGGGTCCGCATCAGTTGATAGTCGCGGTTGAAGGCGAAGATGTTGTTCCGCACCATGTTCTCCTTGCCGTAGTGCTGGTGGAACCCGGAGCTTGCACAACGGTACACGACGTTGTTCTCGATCAGCATCTGGCTCGACCCCTCGTCCGGGTAGATGCCCCATCCGCCGTACGTGAACGAAGCAATGTCATGGATCAGGTTGTTGCGGAGAATCGTGCCAGGCTGGATCCCCAGGGTGTAGATGCCGCCCATGTCGCTCAGCATCTCCATTCCGACATGATGCAGATGGTTGAACTCGATGACGTTCTCCTTCGACTGGTTGGGGCCATAGCCCCACGTCCAGCCGGCGGAGATGGCCGTGTAGAACAGATGATGAATCTCGTTGTGCGCGACGTGGTTGCGTGTCGACTGCGCGATGAACACTCCGACCGCAGGGGAAAAGACGAGGCCGAGGTGGTGGATTTCGTTGTCCGCCACCAGGTTGCCGGAGTTCTGCTCGGCCGGGTTCTGGCGCTGCACGAGTTCGCCCAGGCGCACGCCGCCCGCGCCGATGTCGTAGATGCGGTTGCGCAGGGCGCGATTGTTGCGCGAGCCGCGGCCGAACCAGATGGCGTAGTTGCCCAGGTGGCGGAACTGGCAGCGCTCGATGGTGATATTCTCCGCGCCTGTGGCTTCAAATGCGGCCCCGACGTCGGAAGCGGCCTGCGTATCGGCGTAGCCTTTCGGGTTCATCGTCCACTCCGTGTGCGCGAACTCGATGCCGCGGAAGGTCACGTTCTTCACGAACTCGCCGGATTCCGGTTTCCCCACCAGACGTACCAGTTGGCCCAGGCGCGGGGCGATGAATTCCTCGGTGGGCACGTCCTCCCCTGCGAGAGGCCAGTAGGAAACCGTGCGCGAGGCCCGGTCGAGACGCCATTCGCCGGCCGCATCCAGTGCGTCGGGAGCGTTCTCGATGAAGTAGCGCGCGTCGCGTTCCTGGTTGGAAGGTCGAGGGTCGGTGCCGAGCACGGCGACGTGCTGGCTCTCGTCGACGCTGACGATCGGCATCCGTATGTCGGCCCAGGCGAGCAGGGCGATCACTTCGGTATCGGTGCCCGCCCACTCTTTCTTGATGTCGCTGCCGCGAAACTTCAGCCGGAACGGTTTGTCTTGAGAACTGGGACCATCGATCCTATAGAAGCCGAAGTTGGGGGTGCGGGCGCGCTGGGCGCGGCGTCCGGAAACAAATAGCTGGCGAAATGATTCATCTCCGGCCGGGGCGGTCCACAGTTTGCCTTGTCCTTTGGACCACCCGGCGATCACACGGCCGCCGCTGACGACGACGCGCTCGCCGGGCGCGGCCTCCCAGATCACGTTGCTGTCTTCAGGAGCGAGGGTAAGGGGTTCGGTGAGGAAATAGCGCCCGCCGCGGATGCGCACGGTGACAGGGCCTTTGCTCTTCAGGGCGCGCGCCGCGTCGCGGGCGGAAGCGAGTGTCGCGATGGGCGAATTGGGGGCGACGACGACGGTCTCCGCGCAGAAAACCGGAATCGCCAAGAGGAGGATGAGGATAAGCACGTAGTCATTATGAGACTCCTCTTCGTGGAAATCTGCCCTCCAGGGTAGCCGCTGGAGGAGCGGCGGGTGAGTCAATCGTCTGATTGCAGGAGCAGACGGAGCAGATCGACATCGGTCATCAAACGGATTCCATAGCGAGCGCAAAACGAG
Source organism: Bryobacteraceae bacterium (assembly GCA_046160045.1). Lineage (GTDB taxonomy): Bacteria > Acidobacteriota > Terriglobia > Bryobacterales > Bryobacteraceae > CAZGUX01. The sequence goes on along the minus strand of JBJXGR010000041.1, from coordinate 12,093 downwards.
ACTACACTCGGATCGTAGAAGTGCCGGTCCGCGGTGCACACAACGTCTGCGCCGCCAGCGATGGCCGTATAAATGATGGGATTGTCGTCCGGATCCCGAACAACCACGGCAGGCCCTTCCATCTGGAGCACAACGTCTGCGATGGTTGCCAGCGTATCGACATACTCCCGGATCTCGATGTCAGTCAGCCGGTAAATTGCTTGAATCCGGGGATACCCGAGGAACCGGCGGACCTCCTCAAGCAGAAAGTGCGACATCACCAGACGAACTCGCCCGGATTGTACTTCGAGGAAAAGTCGCCTGGCCGGACCAGTTGCCTTCGCGTTGGCGCGAACCAGAATCGCGGTATCGAGGACGACCCTCATTCACGGTTGTGGCGGACGTAGTCGACAGCCTCATCAATCGCAGCATCGATCTCGTCCTCCGGAACACCTTGGGCCCGGTTGGCCATCAAGCTCATGAGCTCCGCCAAACGCTGGGCGGCCTGTGCACGTTCTGTACCCTGCGCTGCTTCTTTCACTAGGGCGCTTCGAAATGCCCGAACGACAACGGTCTCGTCGGCCTCGAGGGCCCGGCCTAGCAGAGATTCAAGGGCATGCCGAACCTCGGCGTTCAGTTCCGGGACCCGATGAATTGCATTCTCCACAACAGTTCCCTTAGTTACGAGTATAGCGGCCACAGGATTGGGCCGACTTGTCTACCTCGACTACCACGATCACTTCGACGCCTGAACGCACCTTGTCGAGCGGGTTCGCAATGTCGCGGATGGCTTCGGCCGCGGTCACATGAAGGGCCTCTCGCTCCGTATCCGAATGATACGATGAAGAAAATGGCAGGTTCCAATATGGAGAGCATCTCCGTCCGGCGGGCAAGTGATTTATCGCATGCGGCAAAATCGGCTATCGAAGAAATACTGGGCCGTGCGGTGGCGAACGACGAAGAGATCCGGATCACTGCCGTCCGGCCTGGCCAGGTTTCGATGGCTGACAACCGCGCTCGGTTCGTGGAAGAACTGGAAGCGTATCTGAACCAGCGCGCAACCCGCGTTTGCGATGTTGCCGATGAGGAACTCGACGCCGCTATCGACGAGGCGGTTCGGATGGCGCGCCGCGGCGAATGAGGATCGTTCTCGATACGAACATCCTGATTCGCGCAAGTGCGAAGGCTAGGAGACCGGCCCGAGCACTCCTGATGCTGATCGCCGCATCAGCAAGCCATCGGCTTCTTTTATCGCCATTTCTGCTCAACGAACTCAAACGGGTCCTTTCGTATGATCGGATTCGGGTGTCAGCAAGGCTCACAGATTCCGATGCGGAAGAGTACATCGCCTACCTCGAAACCGAGGGCTTCACCGAGAGAATCGATCCAGGCGCTCCGCCCCGAGTGGTTCCGTCGGATCCGGATGACGATGCCGTGGTCCATCTGGCGGTGGTGGGCGAGGCTGACGTACTCTGCACGTTGAACCGCGACTTCTACGCTCCTGAGGTCGTTGGGTACTGCCGGAGTCGGGGAGTCCTCGTGTGCGGCGATCTGGAACTTCTCGCCCTTCTCCGAAACTTCAAACAAATACACAACTGACGTGGACAGTCCGGGCTATCTCTGCCGCATCGACAGAGGTATGGTGGCTAGGGGAAACCGTTCTTCATGTTGACTCGATCTCTCTTCGTATTTCTTTTGCTGCCCGCAATCCTCGCCGCCGAGAAGCCCTGGTGGGAGCGCGATCCGCTGCGCATCATCGACATCGGCACCAGTCTCGACCGCATCGACAAGATCGATCCGGCCGAACTCGCCGCCAGGAAAGCCGCGCAGGGCTACAACGCCGAACACTTCGAAATCATGGGCATGCCCGCCGGCCTCGACGACCAGCACTTCTACTTCTCCTCCCAATCGGCCGGCCGCGTGAATCCTGATTACCTCCGCCGCTATCTCCCCGAAGCGAAAAAGCGCGGCATCCGTGTCTTCATTTATTTCAACGTCCACTGGTACACCATGCAGTTTGCCGAGCAGCATCCGGACTGGCGGCAGATCCGCGAAGACGGCAAGCCCGTGGACCGCGTCTACGACACCGGCGCCGACTTCTGCGTCAACACTCCCTGGCGGAAATGGTGCTTTCAGGTGCTGCGCGATCTGGCCGGCTATGGCGTCGACGGCATCTTCTACGATGGTCCCATCTACCGCGCGGAAAGCTGTTATTGCGAGTCGTGCCGCCAGAAGTTTCGAGCCAAGTACGGGCGCGACCTGCCCTCCAAGCGGCAACGCGTAGGGCCGGACTTCGCTCGGCTAATCGAGTTCCAGACCGAAAGCCTGGTCGACTACCTGCGGGAGTCGCGCCAGATCCTGAAGTCGATCAACCCCGAGATCGCGTTGTACATGAACGGCGGCGTTCGCGGGGCCAATTGGGCCACGGCTCGGCTCAACCGTGCCCTGGTCAAAGAACAGGACCTGCTCGGCAGCGAGGGCGGCTTCATCTCAGGGGATCTGACCCGCACCCCGATGTGGAAGCCCGGCCTGACGGCGCGCCTGCTCGAAACCCAGGCCGGAGGAAAGCCGACGGTCATTTTCTCCGCCGCGAGCCACAAGCCGTGGACGTTCTCCCTGCTGCCCTCCCCCGAGTTGCGACTGCTCTACGCCGACTCGATCGCGAACGCCGCCAGCATCTGGTTCGGCATCACGCCGACCGAGTTCCTACAGCCTGAAATGGAGACTCTGGCGGGGATGAACCGGTACCTCGCCAAAAACGCGGCGTACTACCGGAACACGAAGTCGGAAGCACGGATGGCGATCGTGTGGTCGGACACAACGGCCAACTTCTACTCGGGCGCAGACGCGCAGATGATCGACGTCGATCGAATCCCGCAGCGCAGCGAGGTCGGGAATCTCGACGGCGAGTTCAACGGATTGTCCGAAGCGCTGCTGCGGGCGCACGCGCCGTTCGATGTCATCGACGACACGGCCATCGAGAAGGAACCCCTCGACCGCTACCAGGCGATCTTCCTGCCGAATGTCGCCTGCATGAGCGACGCAACCGCCGCGCGGTTGCGCGAGTATGTGCGGAACGGCGGCAAAGTGTTCGCGACCTTCGAGACATCGCTTTACGATGAAACCGGAAGGCGGCGGCCGGAGTTTGCGCTGGCCGATGTTCTGGGCGTCAGCGACCGTCGCCGCATCGCCGGACCGACCCGCTGGGACTTCATGAAGCCTGTGGGCCCGGACCCCCTGTTGGATGGCTTGAAGCGCGAGTGGTATCCGGCCACCACCTACCACGTCCGAACGGCGGCAAAAGGGGCGAAGCGGATCCTTCAGTTCACGATTCCCCTGAAGGGCCGCTATGACGGCGTGCCCGGCCTGTCCGCCGCCGCGGCGCTGACCGTGAATTCCTTCGGCAAGGGCGTCGGCGCTTACTTCAGCGGCGATTTCGGCGCGACCGTCGCCCAGTTTCGTACGCCCGAGCTATTGGCCATTGTCGAGAACGCGGTCCGTACGATGGCGCCGCCGCGCGTGACGCTGACGAACGTACCCTCCTCGGTGGAGGTGGTGCTGCGTTCCCAGAACCAGGGCAAACGGTGGCTGGTCCACCTGGTGAACTTCCAGGGTGAGATGACCCGCCCGATCCGGAAAGTCTGGCCGCTGCGGGACGTGCAGGTCGCGGTGGAAGGCGACGCTGTCCGGAAGGCCTACACCCTGATGGTGCCCGGCAACCTGGCGATTACCCGCGACGCCAAGGGACGCAGCCAGGTCACCGTGCCCAGCGTGGGGGAATACGAGGTGGTGGTCCTGGAGCGGTGAGTGGCCTGACCCGCAGTGGGGCGGAGCACGCAGACCCCGCAGGGTTTGCATTGCCGGGTAACTCGTGATGTTGTAGAGAGATAGGGCGATGATCGGATCGCCCAAGAACATGGTGAATGGATTGCTTAAATCTGTTGAACCCCCCTGGGGACAGGGCGCAGAACCTGTGCGATCAGGATGAGGAGGTATTTGTGAATCAAGACATTTCCCGTCGTGCCTTCGTGGCCGCCTCCGCGGCGGCGGCTTCCGCCCTGGGCGCGGCGGAGAAACCGGCGCTGCTCGGCGGCAAGAAAGTCCGGACTCAACCCTGGCCCTCCTGGCCGGTATTCGACAAGACCGAAGAGCGGGAACTGCTCTACACCCTGAAGACCGGCAAGTGGTTCCGTGGCTATGGAACCGCGGTCGCCGAGTTCGAGAAGAAGTACGCCGAGCTCACGGGGGCCAAAGCGTGTCTGGCCACGGCGAACGGCACCAGCGCATTGTTGACCTCGCTCGGCGCGTTAGGCATCGGCGCCGGGGACGAAGTGATCGTGCCGCCCTACACCTTTGTGGCCACGATCAACACGGTGCTGGCCCTGAACGCGATGCCGGTGTTTGTCGACACCGACCGCGAGACGTCCCAGATCGACGCGAAGAAGATCGAGGCGGCCATTACGGATCGCACCGCGGCGATCATGCCGGTACACCTGGGCGGGAGCGCGGCCGACATCGACGCGATCCTGGCGATCGCCAAAAAGCACAAACTGCCGGTGATCGAGGACGCCTGTCAATCTCACCTCGGCGAGTGGCGGAACCGGAAGGTGGGCGCATGGGGCACCACTGGATGCTTCAGCTTCCAGGCGTCGAAAAACCTGAACTCGGGCGAAGGCGGCGCGATCCTGTCGAACGACGAAGACGTGATCGAGCGCTGCTACGCCTTCCACAACAACAGCCGCGGCCGCAGGAACACGGGGTACGACTTCTCGTACATCGCCCGCGGGCTGAATCTCCGGATGACGGAGTTCCAGGGCACGCTATTGATCGCGCAGATGACGCGCCTGGAGGAGCAATCGAAAAAGAGGGAGCAGAACGCGGGATACCTGACCTCACTGCTGCGGGAGATCCCGGGCATCCATCCCGCGCGCATGTATGAGGGGTGCACGCGAAACGCCTACCACCTCTACATGCTGCGGTACGACAAGGAGAAGTTTGCCGGCCTGCCAAGGGCGAAGTTCCTGAAGGCCATGAACGCCGAGGGCATTCCTTCGAGCGCCGGGTACGGGCCCTTGAACAAAGAGCCGTTCCTGAAGAACACGCTGGAATCACGCGGCTACCAGAAGATCTACTCGAAGGGGTACATCGCCAAGTGGCAGGAGCGCAATCGCTGCCCTGAAAACGACAAGCTGTGCGAAGAGGCGGTGTGGTTCATTCAGACCATGCTGCTCGGAAGCCGGTCCGACATGGAACAGATCGCTGAAGCGGTCCGCAAGATCCAGGCTCACGCCGCCGAGTTGGCTCGCGCCTGACCTATGCGGTTTGCTTATCTGTTGATCGCGTTGACGGCTTGTGGAGCGAACCGAGTGGATTCAGACCGCCTGGAGATCGTGACTGTCGACCCGGGACATTTCCACGCGGGTCTTCTGCAGAAGGAGATGCTGCCGGAGTTTGCCGAACAGGCCTACGTTTATGCGCCGCTGGGACCTGACCTGGCGGCTCACCTCAACCGGATCGCGGGCTTCAATTCACGGAAGGACAGCCCGACGCGGTGGAAGCTCCAAATCTACGCCGGCGCTGACTACTGGGAGAAAATGCTGGCTGAACGACACGGAAAGATCGTGGTGTTCTCCGGCCGGAACCGAGGGAAGATCGATCGGATTGAGACCGTGGCGCGGGGCGGCCGGTCGGTGCTTGCGGACAAGCCGTGGATCATCGAAGCGGAAGACCTCGGCAAGCTCCAGTCGGCGCTGGACTCAGCCGATGCGAAGCACGTCATCGCCTACGACGGCATGACGCAGCGCTTCGAGATCTCCTGCATCGTCCAGAAGGCGCTGGTCAACGACGCGGCAGTGTTCGGCCAACCGCTGCCGGGTTCGGCGAAGGAACCGTCGGTGTACATGGAGAGCGTTCATTACCTGCTGAAACTCGTGGCGGGCGTTCCCAACCTGCGGCCTGCCTGGTTCTTCGACACGCGTGAACAGGGCGAGGGACTCACCGACGTCGGCACGCACCTGGTGGATCTGGTGCAGTGGACACTGTTCCCCGGCCAAGCGCTCGACTACCGCAAGGACATCGAGATGGCAGCCGGATCGCATTGGCCAACCAGGCTGTCCCAGGCCGACTTCCGGAAAGTGACCGGCCAGGCTGAGTTCCCGGAGTACTTGAGGTCTCACGTCTCGGACGGGATCTTCTCCTATTTCTGTAACAACAGCGTCGACTATCGTGTGCGCGGGATTCACGTCAAGCTCGACGTGAAGTGGGACTTTGAAGCGCAACCCGGAGCAGGCGATACCGAAGTGGCGATCTACCGCGGCAGCCACGCTCGTGTGGAAGTGCGGCAGGGCGCGGCGGAGAAGTTCCGGCCCGAAGTGTACGTGATCCCGAATCGTGCGGCGGACAAGAGCACGCTGCTGGCAGCGCTCAAGCGCAGGCTGGCGGCGATGGAAAGCGAGTGGCCGGGACTCGCGGTGGTTGATCAGGGAGAGCGCCTCCACGTGACGATTCCGGACAAGCACCGGATCGGACACGAAGCGCATTTCGCGCTGCTCACAGGGCGCTTCCTGAGCTATGTCAAGAGCCCGCGCAACCTGCCGGCGTGGGAAAAACCCAACATGCTGGCCAAATACTACGTGACCACCAAGGGAGTCGAACTGGCGCGTAAGGGTGGAGTCAAATGAACCGAAGTATCAAGAGGGCCGGCAACGGCCCGTCGCCCCGGAAATCGAAATCCTCGACCGCGCTCGAAACAGCGCGGTTTTTTCTTTTGTGCGGCGTCGCATTCCTGATTTCCTGCGCGCCGTCTCCAGCCCCGAAACCGGAGGCCGCCAAGTCCACCGGGGGCGAGAAGAAGCTGATCGCGAAAGTGTACAACTCCGGTTTTGCCGAGGCGCACGACACCTACAACGGCATGGGCGTCTCGACCGACGGCGTCATTTACTACGTCCTCTGCTCGGACAAGGCGGATCTCGGTGCGAAGATGTACTCGCTCAATCCGGCGAATGGCGAAATCAAACTGCTGGGCGATCTGACGGAGGCCAGCGGCGAGAAGGATGCGAAATCCATCTCGCAGGGCAAGAGCCACGTCAACTTCATCGAATCGAACGGCAAGCTCTATTTCGCGACACACATCGGGTTCTACAGCATCATCGACGGGATGGAGAAGATGGGCATTCCGCCGGCGGGCATGAAGGCCTATCGCGGCGGCCACCTGTTGGCGTTCGACATCAAGGCCGGAGCGTTCGAGGATCTCGGCATGATCCCTCGCGGCGAAGGCGTGCTGACGCTCAACATGGATACGCAGCGTGGTCGCATCTACGGACTCTCGTGGCCGACCGGCTTCATGTTCCGGTATGACCTCCAGAAGAAGGAACTCAAGGAACTCGGCGACTTCTTCCGCAAGGGCGAGAACGGCAAAGGCGATACCTACCGCACCATCTGCCGCTCCCTGGCGGTGGACCCGACCGATGGTTCGGTCTACTTCACCAACGGCGACGGCGACATCTCCGTGTACCGGTACGCAGCGGACCGCGTGGAGATGTTCGCGCCCGGCGAGATGAACAAGGATTACTTCGGCCTATACGATCCGACCTCGGCCGGCCACATGGCCTACAACTGGCGGCAGGTGGTCTGGTACGAACCCGAGAAAGCCTTCTACGGAGTGCATGGAAATTCCGGGTACCTGTTTAGGTTCGATCCGAAGGCGGGGCGGGTGGAGATCGTCGACCGCATCACGTCGGAGCCATCGAAGCGCAGCGGCATGTTCGACCAGTTCAGCTACGGCTATCTCGGCTTCGCGCTCGGCCCGGATGGGCACACACTCTACTATTTGACCGGCGGGCCTATCTATCGTGAAGGCAAACGCGTGGCCGGCAAGTCGTCGACCGCCAAGGGCGAGTCCAAAGGCGACGAGGACCTGCACCTGATCACCTATGACATTTCCGCGGGCCGTTACACCGATCACGGCCCGATTCTTTTTGAGAACGGCGACCGTCCGGCCTACGTGAATTCAATCGCGGTAGGCAAAGACGAGACCGTCTATTCGTTGTCCCGAATCAAGGAAGGCGGGCGCACGCACACGGACCTGTTCAGTGTGAAACCGCCAACCGCGCCGTGACCGCTAACCGCGCCGCGACCGCGAGCGCTAACTGAGCCGCGACCTCCTTCTGAGCCGCGACCGTAAGGGAGCGGTGGCTGGGAGCGGTGGCTGGGAGCGGTGGCTGAGAAGCTAGTAAGTTCTGTACAAGAGCAAGTGAGGAGTCATCCGCAATGTCCAGTTCTGATTCATCCAATGACAACACGCGGCGAACGTTCGTGAAATCGGGCGCCGCCGCCGCCGTGACGCTCGGCGTGACGGGCGCCTCCGCCCGCGAGACCCTGGCGGTCAACGGGGGTCCCAAGACCGTCACCTTCCCGGCCAACCAGCACACGTACCTGACCCGCTGGCCCCGCTACGGCGCGGCCGAAAAGAAAGCGCTGCACGAGATCATCGACACGGGCAAGTTTTACGAAGAACTGCCGGTCTTCGAGAAAGAGTGGCGCGAGTACACAAAGAGCCCGTTTGTGAAGGCGCACATGAACGGCACCAGCGCGCTGACGTCGATGTTCTTCGCGCTCGACCTGCCGCCCGGCGCCGAGATCATGGTGCCTTCATACACGTTCTTCTCGACGGCGCTCAGTATGCGCTTTTTCGGGTACGTGCCGATCTTCATTGACATCCACCCGAAGACGGCGACCTTCGATCTGGACGACGCCAAGCGCAAGCTGACCAAAGACACCAGGGCGCTGTGCGTCATGCACTCGTGGGGACTGCCCTGCGAGATGGACAAGATCCAGGCGTTCTGCAAGGAGAAAGGCCTGATCCTGCTCGAAGATGCGGCGCACGCGCACGGCGCGTCGATGCAGGGCAGGGCGATGGGCGCCTGGGGCGCGATGGGCATCTACAGTTTCCAGGCCACCAAGGTGCTGCCGTCCATCGAGGGCGGCATGGGCATGTATCAGTCGCGCGAGTACTTCGAGCGGGCCGCGGCATTCGGCCACTACGAAGATCCACCCAAGTTTCCCAAGGACAGCCCCAATCGAAAATACGAAGGGACCGGATTCGGCCAGAAGTATCGCATGCACCCGATGGCGGCCGTGCTGGCGCGCCAGCAATTGCGCAGCCTCGACGAGCGCAACGCCCTGGTGATGTCGCAGGTCCGCAAGATGAACGAGCGGCTCATCCAGTTGCGGGGCATGTCCGAACCGCTGGTCCGGCCCGACCAGAAGCGTGTCTTCTACAACGCGAACATGCTCTTCTTTGACGAAAAGAAAGCCGGATTCTCGCGCGCCTCGCTCCTGAAAGCGCTAAAGGCCGAGGGCGCTCGCGCCTCGGTCTGGGATTACCCCGAGCAGCACAAGATGTACATCTATTCCGAGGCGAAGTGGTGGCACCATCCTCCGGTCATCCCGGAGACCATGCCCGGCGACGAGCAGGTCAACCGGACCCATCTCTTCGTTCCTCTTCTGTACGGGGAGTCGCCGGAGCTTCTCGACCAGTATGGCAAGGCATTTGAAAAGGTCTGGGCTCATCGAGGAGAACTGGCAAAAACATAATCCCCGCGTGCGCTGCCGCTGCCGCGCACGCGTTTCTACTGAGCCGCGACCGGCAGGGAGCGGGCATCCGCGCCTTACCCGACGATTCGCGACTCGATCAAGAGGAATCCATGGACTCATCAAGAAGATCGTTTCTGGCAACGTCGGTGACGGCGGCTTCGGCCGGCCGTGTCGTGGGTGCGAACGAACGCATTCGTTTGGCCGTCGTGGGGACTGGACCGCGCGGCCGCTACCTGATGAAGGAACTCACCAGGCTTGGCGGTGTGGAGTGGGTCGCCGTGTGCGACGTCTACGATGTCCGCCGCGCGCAGGCGGCGGAACAGGCTGGCGGAAAAGTGGAGCAGTACACCGATTACCGGCCGATTCTCGAACGAAAGGACGTCGACGCGGTCATCGTCGCGACGCCCGATCACTGGCACGCGCCGGTGGCGATCGACGCGATGAACGCCGGCAAGGACGTCTACGTCGAAAAGCCGATGGTGCACAACCCGCGCGACGGGCAGGCGCTGGTGAAAGCGGCGCGGCATAACAAGCGGATCGTGCAGGTCGGGATGCAGGGCCGCGGCCTGCCCCAGTTTGTCGAGGCGAAACAGAAGTACATCGACAGCGGCGTGATCGGCAAAGTCGGCCTCGCCCGCACCTGGTACACGTCAAACCGCGGCTATATTCAGGCGGTTCCCCCCGGCATGGAGAAGAAGCCCGAGGGTCTCGACTGGGATCGCTGGCTGGGACGGGGACCGAAGATCCCCTGGAACCCGAATGTCTACTTCAGCCCCTACAAGTGGCTTCATTACGACGGCGGCATGATCATGGGTATCGCGATCCACGTGGTGGACTCCGCTCATCACTGGCTGTCACTGCACCAGCCGAAGAGCGCCATGACCGGCGGAGGGACGTACTTCTTCAAGGACGGCCGCGATACGCCTGACGTGGTGACGTGCATTCTCGACTATCCGCAGGAAGTCACCGTCACGTTTGCCGCCGAATGCCTGACCTGCCCCGGTATCAAGACCACCGCCGGCGTGGAACTGCGCGGCACGGGCGGCACGCTGTGGGCCGAGCGCTACGTCCAGAACATCGGCTACCAATACACGCCGAACGACCGCTATAGCAAGGAACCGGCAGTTACGGCGCCCAGGTCTCCCGCTTACGCGATGGTCGTGCTGACCGACTGGCTGGAGTGCCTGCGCACCCGGCACAAAACGATCGCGAACGAGGAGGAAGGCTACTTCTCCTCGATGGCGTGCTTCATGGCGAACCAGGCGTACCGCACGCAGTCGCGGGTGGCCTGGGAATCGAAGTGGGATCTGCCGGCGGCGTAGCGGCGAATCGGTGGCGCAAGCCACGTGGGGCCGGTCTCCGACCCGGTCTCCGACCGGCCCATCTGAGTTGACATTGAAACGCACAGCCAAACTCGAGCGGATGACCCGCGCCCTGCAGCATCGGGAGCCCGACTGCGTACCCGTCAGCGACTTCTTCTGGGGATCGTTCCTGCGCCGCTGGCGGCAGGAATTGGGGCTCGCCGCCGACACCGACATCTATCGCTACTACGATCTCGACTGGGTGGTGACGATTCCGAACATGGACCCGCACATCCGGCCCTTTGAGATCCTGTCCGCGAACGATGGCGAGGTCGTGGTCCGCACCGGCTTTGGCGCGTTGATCCGCAAGAAGTTCGATCAGGCCATGCCGGGATTCGTTCAGTTCGACACGAACACGATCGAGAAACTGGAGGCGCTCGAGTTCGACGACCCCTGGGACGAGCGGCGTTATTTTCGCGCCGGCGACAACCAAATCGCCGGAGTGGGCGATGGGTTCGAGCGCAACTCTCCCGCATGGATCGATTCGGTCAGGGAACGTCACCCTGACTTCCCTGTCTACGGCAGCGTCTGCGAAGGGCACGAGATGCTGTGGCGCATTGTCGGCTCGGAGAACGTGCTGACCTGGATCGGCGAGTGTCCCGACCGCCTCGGCCAGCAGGTGGAGCGCATCTGCGCCTACTCGCTGGAGCTCGCCAAGGCCCAGATCCGCGCGGCGGGCGGACTGCTTGACGGCATGGTGGTCTGGGGCGATGTCGCCTATAAGAAAGGCATGCTGTTCTCGCCCGCCTATTGGCGCAAGCACTTCAAGCCCGGCGTCAAGGCCATCGTCGACTACTGTCATGATCGAAGCCTGCCGGTGATCTATCACGGTTGTGGCAACGTCAACCGGATCTTCGAGGATTTCATCGAACTGGGCGTCGATGCCTACAATCCGTTGGAGGCCAAGGCGGGCATGGATGTGGTGGATCTTCGGCGCCGCTTCGGCCACCGGATCGCCTTCTGCGGCAACATGGATGTCATGACGTGGGCGCGCGGCGATTCGGTGGAACTGCGCCAAACCGTCCTGACCAAGTTGAACGCGGCCAAGGGTGGCGGCATGATCTTCCAATCGGACCATTCGGTCCCCGGAAATGTGTCGGCCGGGAGTTTCGAGTACGTACTGAATTTGGTGCGCGATCGCGGCCGGTATCCGCTGGAT
>JBJXGR010000040.1:0-17575 GCA_046160045.1 Bryobacteraceae bacterium | reverse complement strand
TTTTGGGAGCGCGTGGGGGGATATGAAATCCCTCGGCACCAGCGCAGAGCGCGTTCTAGGGCGTCTGGCGAGGTCTCCAGGTGCGGAAAAGCTCTTGAAAAGGCCGCGTTTGATTTTCTTACACCTTCTGAGCCGTGGGGTTGCGTTTCTTCTGAGCCGCGATTCCTCAGAGCCGCGTTTCTTCTACTCTGTGACCGCATGTATTTTCTTGCACTTGGGCAGGCCCGGCGCCGCGGTCTCTTACCGTTCAATCCGTCTCCGACGGAGGCCCCGCTGAGCCGCGACCGTCAGCGAGCGGTGGCTATCCGAGCCGCGACCGGAAGGGAGCGGGCCTCTTGGTTTTTTCACAGACCCGTCAGGGAGCGGTGGCGGGTGGACCATTTCGAATGCCGTGCGGTGCGGTTCTTCTGAGCCGCGACCGGAAGGGAGCGGACATCTTGCCCTGACTGGCGTTTCGCGGTTAGGGCTACAATCCAGGAGAGTCACCAACGCACAGATCCGGAGTACACCATGCCACTGCCTAGCCGCCGCACGTTTGTCCAGACCGCGATCGCCGCCGGTTCTACCGGCCGCATTCTCGGCGCCAACGACAAGGTCAATCTGGTCGTGATCGGACTCGGCGGCCGCGGGCGCGATCACCTCAATCACTATGCCGGGCTCTCCGACTGCCGCATTGCCGGTGTGTGCGACATTGACCAGGCCGCCCAGGAACGTGCCGTTGCCCAAGTCGAGAAGCTCGTCGGATCGAAGCCGCAAACCTTTGGCGACATGCGCCGCGTCTTCGACGACAAATCGGTGGACGCCGTCTCCATCGTGACGCCCAACCATTGGCATGCCTTGGCCACCATCTGGGCCTGCCAGGCAGGCAAGGACGTCTACGTCGAGAAACCGGCCAGCCACAATATCTTCGAAGCCCGCCAGATGGTGGCGGCGGCGCGCAAGTACAAACGCATCGTGCAGGTGGGCTCGCAGTCACGATCCATCCAGCACAAGATCCGCGCGATGAAACTGCTGGAGGAGGGCGTGATCGGCAGGATCTACCTGTCGAAAGGCTTGTGCTACAAGCGGCGGCGCTCCATCGGCAAACAGCCCGATGGCCCCGTCCCGCCCGGAGTGGACTGGGACATGTTCCGCGGCCCCGCTGCCATGCGGCCGTTCAATCCCAACCGCTTCAAATACAACTGGCACTGGTTCTGGGATACCGGGAACGGGGACATCGGCAATCAGGGCGTGCACGAGATGGACATCGCGCGCTGGGGTATCGGCAAAGACCACACCATGCCGAAGAGCGTCTTCTCCTACGGCGGCAAATTCCTCTACGACGACGATCAGGAAACGCCCAACACCCAGACCGCCGTCTTCGACTACGGCGACGTGCAGGTGGTCTTCGAAGTCCGCGGCCTGATCACCGACGCCGATGCGCCGCTACCGGTCCGCGGCGAGCACACCATCGGCAACATCTTCTACGGCAGCGACGGGTACCTGGCGATCGACCTACACGGCTTCCAGGTGTTCAAGGGCGACAAGCACGAGAAGGTGATGGACGAAAAGTACACCGAGGACCGCGCCTGGGCGACGGCGCCGCACATGCAGAATTTCCTATCGGCCGTCAAGAGCCGGCGGCAACAGGACGCGCATGCGGAGATCGAGATCGGCGCCAGCGCGGCGTCTCTCTGTCATCTCGCCAACATCAGCTACCGCCTGGGCCGCAAACTCGAGTTCGATCCCAAAACCTGGAGATTCGTCGGCGATGTGCCCTCCAACAACATGCTGACGCGGGATTATCGCAAGCCTTACATCGTTCCGCAGATCGACCGCGCAGCCATCTGAGCCGTGACGCTCACAGGCAGACGTGCCAGTAGACCGCGCTTTTCACGCTGCGCACGGCCCGGAAGGGCTGCTGCCGAAGCCGCAACCCCGCCGGATCAGACGTGTGTCAGAGCGCTGAATTGGACTTTACGAACCCGATGACGGTACTATCGATGCGCCTGGCTCGATTTTCAGTGCTGCTATTGCAGCCCTGGTGAATTCCGATGACTTTCCGGAACCCTTGGGCCTTGTTGTAGACTCCGGAGCCGCTTTGTCCTCCGGTCGTATCAATGCGATGCTCGAGGGTCTCGCCATCCACATCCACATCGCTCCGGCCCCAGCCCCAAATTTGCGGCCAATTGCAGGGCCCCCCGGCGCACGTGCCTCCCGCCACTCCGCATTTCGTCGCCGTACTGTTACCTGGATATCCATAGATGTAGTTGGTCGTGCCTTCGATTGTGGAGGAACTCTGCGATCCCCAACCCAACCAGCCAACCGTGTTCCCGGGAAACAGATTGCAGTTCTGAATCTCAGGGAACATGTTGGAGAACTCGATCACGGCGAAGTCCCACTCGCTGTCCGCGCCGTCGGCATAGCCGCCGGGAACCGTGACCACGTAGCATTGAAAGACCATGGGATTGGATGCGTTGTTGCTCGGATAGCTAGCCCATGGATTGAACGGAAAGTCTACTGCATCCTGCGAATCGACCCCCGGAGACCATGTCTTGGTCGCTTTCCAGGTATCGCCATCGTGAACGCAATGAGCCGCTGTGATCATGGTTGAAGCTCCAATCATGGTTCCCGAGCACCGGCCTCCGCCGGACAGGTTGGAAAGCAGCACCTGTGTGCGCATCGGATAGCTCGTGTTGTCGCGGCGTTTCTCGCGCAAGTCGGAGCCAATGATTGTCATGCGTTGCCCGGCGCCTTTGAGTGAAGTCCTGGCGCTGGGGCCTTCCTCGATTTCCGGCTCGCTCGGTGCGGAGCCCCTGGAGCCCTCGTAAGTGAGAGTCGTGTTCTGGTACCGCTGAACCCACTCCGCAAGCTGCACGTCCGGTTCCCGTACGTATTCGCACCCGTTGACCAGCGCGACCGGCCGCATGGCGTGCGCGAGTTCGTCGAGCGTCATCTGGCTCGGTGGCTTAAGAACGTTCAGATGTCTGGGGCGTTCCCAACGTTCGGTCGCGTCCTCGACTTCTTTGGCGTATTCTACTGCGCCGCGCGATTGCCACCGCCGGCCATCTTTGTCCACCAGGTCGTCGCATCGTGGCGCCGTTTGTGCCTGGCTCGGGATCAGACCCGGGAGGAGCAAGGCCGAGAGGACCAGAACAATCCGGCAAGCCGGCATGGTTCGGTGATTCGTGTCAGTACATGTTGTTCTCATCATCGACTCCGTCGTTGGCCATAAAGTTGCGGACGTGATTCCACAGGGGGACTGCGGGAATGGAGTCCGACAACTCCCCCAAGGAGATTTTCGTGCGGGAAGGCCAGGTTGTTGCTTGAGCGACCAAAAAAACAGATATGCGTGGGTTTTGTAGCGCCGGGCGGCGCGCAGTGCGAGCGGTTTGGAGCGCAAGGATCGTGTCAGATCAGAACGCGGCTTGCGGTGAGAGACAACGCCACGGCCGACGACATGGACTTGAGGGCCGGCCGTCGCTACTGGGGAGACGATTCGTTCGAGTTCAAGACTGCGCCAACTCGCCTGCGTGCCGCTGGATCTTCCGCACCGCCTCGACGATCTGCTCCATATCCGTCCGGCTGCCCACAAGCATGTTCTGCGTGAACCAGACGCCTTCCTGGCAGAGTTGGTCGTCGAGCGGACACACATTCTGTTCCCGCCAACGCTTGAGCCGTTCCGCCGAATAGATGCGCTGGTAGCCCCGCGATTTCAACGTGTTCTCGATCAGCGGCTCCGCGTTGAGCGGCGTGTAGCCGCCGGAGCAGGGGATCCGCTCCGCAGACATCGCCTTCAGGAACTTCGCCCGCGGCAACCCCGCAAACTGCGTCTTGTCGTAGCGGAACATGTACAGGTGGTACGCGTTCCTCGTGCAGCCTTCGTACATCTTCGCCGGTGTGATGCCAGGAATCTCGAGGAACCTCTCCGTCAGGTACCGCGCGTTCTCGTCACGCTTTTTCGCGAACCGCTCGATACGAGTCATCTGCGACAACAGCAAGCTGGCCTGGAACTCCGTCAGCCGGAAGTTGGAGCCGGTTACCCGGCGCGAGAAATCGTGCCCGCCCGTCGCGCGCCCGGTGCTGTTGTTGTGTACGGCGAACGCGCGCGCGGCCAACTCATCGTCATTCGTCAGGACCGCGCCGCCCTCTCCCGAATTCAGGTTCTTCGACGCTTGAAAGCTGAAGCAGCCCATCGCGCCCTGGGTCCCGACATGGCGTCCGCGCCACTCGGCGAGATGCGCCTGGCAGGCGTCTTCCAATATCGGAATGTTGCGCTTTTTGCCCAATGCCGAGAAGCTATCCAGGTCCGCCGCAGAGCCGCCGATGTGCACCGGAATGATCGCTGCTGTGCGGTCCGTGATCAACGCTTCGGCCTTCTTCGGATCCAGTTGAAACGTGGCGGGGTCGATGTCGGCGAACACCGGCAAGGCATGCCGCTGCAGGATCGCATTCACCGTCGCGACAAACGTGTACGGCGGCAGTATCACCTCATCGCCGGCCTGAATCTCGAGCGAATTCAGCGCCGTCAGCAGGGCGCTGGTGCCGTTGGCAACGGCAAGGCAATGCTTCGCGCCGGTCAGCTTCGAATACTCGGCTTCAAACCGGTCCACGACGTTGCCGCGCGTGCGTCCCCACTTCCTGCTGTTCAGGACCGTGACTAACCCCTGCTCTTCGGTCTGATCGCAGACGGGCCAACTGGTGAACGGCTCGCTGCGAACTGGCTGTCCGCCCAGCAATGCCGGTCTGGTGCCATTCCCTTTGACCACGGCGGGGCTCGCGGCCACGCTGGCTGCCGAGGTTGCTACAAAGTTGCGTCGTGTCACAGGCGCCTCCTGATGTCCGGGGGTTGATGCCGATCATTGTCTCACGTCGATTTGCTTTGAAACCTCGGCGATCAAAGATGCCGGTCCAGCACGATCGTCTCAAACACCGTCACGCGCTCAAAGACGGCGTCGTTCGTGATCAACCCGGTGGCTCCGGAATGCGCCGCGGTCGCCGCCAGAAGGGCATCCGGGGTTCTAAGTCGATGCAGGGCGCGAAAACGCGCCGCCGTGTCGGCAATCTCCAGGTTCGGGGCGATCCAGTCCAGGTTGGGATGGGTGGACAGCAAACCGTAGAATTCATCAACGCGCTGTTCATCGGAATCGCGGTATGGCTGCACCAGCAATTCCGTCATCGTGATCGTGGAGGTGACTGCGTTCCCATCCGGTCCATCGAGCCACGAAAAAATGCGATCCGTCAGGTGGGTATACCGGGCGTTCGCTTCCAGTTCATAGATGAAGATATTGGTGTCCAGCGCGACCAGGCGATGCCGCCTCAGGAACGCCCTGAGCCGGTTCAATCCCAACTGTCGCGTTCCTTTTGGACGTGATCGCTCGAATAGACCCCCCGCCCAAGTCCTCGCAACGCCGCATGATGGGACTTAGGCATCTCGAGGACAATCACCCGCTTTCCACGAACGACCACAGCCAGTTTGTCGCCAGGCTTCACCCCCAACGCCTCGCGAGCCTCTCGCGGGATCACGATCTGGTTCTTCACCGAAAGGGTTGCCTCTGCCATCGCTTTACATTCTAGCAAATAGTAAAGCAGTCCGAGGCGTCCCATCGGTTCGCTACAATGCAAGAGAACCCCGATGATCCAAACCCTCTTCGGCTCCGTCGAACAGGAACCGTCTCTCCTCGAACGCCTGAAGGCCGGCGTCGCCAAGACCCGCGCCGGTCTGGCCACGCGCATCGAAGAAACGCTGACCGGGAAAAAGGTCATCGACGCCGATCTGCTCGAGGAACTTGAGTACGCCCTCATCAGCGCGGACATCGGCGTCCAGACAACCACGGAGATTCTTGACAGCATCCGGCAGCGGGTCTCTCGCCACATGGTCAACGATGCCGGAGAGTTGCGCAACCTCATCGGCGAGCATCTCCTCGACATCCTGCAGTCGGCCGAACGGCCTGTTCCTTTGGTGACCGAGCCTCCCGCAGTCGTCATGGTGGTGGGCGTGAACGGCTCCGGCAAGACCACCACCATCGGCAAACTGGCCAGACGGTATAAAGACGAGGGCCGCGGCGTGCTGCTCTGCGCCGCCGACACGTTTCGCGCCGCCGCCATCGAGCAACTGGAAGTGTGGGGCGACCGCGCCGGTTGCGAAGTCATTCGCCAAAAGCCCGGCGCCGACCCCAGCGCGGTCCTCTTCGATGCTCTGCAAGCCGCCAAATCCCGAAAAGTGGATTACGTCATCGTCGACACCGCCGGACGCCTGCAGACGAAGACGAACCTCATGGCCGAACTCGAGAAGATGCGCCGCACCGCCAGCCGCGTGATTCCCGACGCTCCGCATGAAGTGCTGCTCGTGCTCGATGGCACCACCGGGCAGAATGGTTTGGAGCAGGCGCGCAAGTTCACCGAAGCCTCCGGCGTTACCGGCCTGGTCCTGACCAAACTCGATGGCACTGCCAAAGGCGGTGTGGTGGTGGCCATTTCACGCGAACTGAATCTGCCGATCCGGTACGTCGGCGTGGGGGAAAAAGCGGACGACCTGCTGCCGTTCGAGCCGGAGAGCTTCATCCGTTCGATCTTCGAAGCATGAATCTGGCGTTTCTGCGCGAAGTCCTGCAGTTGGCCCGGGAGGGGGAAGGTCAGACCAGCCCCAACCCGATGGTCGGCGCGATCGTCGAGAGCAATGGCGTGGTGCTGGGACGAGCGTTTCACACCTATGCGGGCGTGGATCACGCCGAAGTCCTTGCCCTTCGCCAGGCGGGCGAATCGGCGCGCGGGGCAACCCTCTATCTCAATCTTGAACCCTGCAGCCATCAGGGCCGGACCGGTCCCTGCGTCGACGCCGTCATCGCCGCCGGCATCCGCTGCGTCGTCGCGGCCATGGAGGACCCCAACCCGCTGGTGTCCGGCAACGGGTTCGCCCGCTTGCGCGAAGCCGGGGTGGAGGTACACATCATCGAGGAAACCCGCGCCGAAGCGGAACGGCTGAACGAACCCTTCGTTCACTTCATGCGGCGCGGACGACCGCTGGTCACCCTGAAGTCGGCCGTGACCCTGGACGGCAAGATCGCGGCGCCGGACGACAATGAGGGCTGGATCACCAGCGAGCGGGCCCGGCTGCACGTCCAGACCTTGCGCCACCGTTACGACGCGATCCTCACCGGCATCGGCACCGTGCTCTCGGACGACTGCCTGCTGACCGACCGCACCGATTTGCCCCGTAGCCGTCCGCTGCTGCGCATCGTGCTCGATTCACAACTACGGATCCCCCTCGACTGCAAGATGGTGGCGAGCTGCCGTAACGACGTGCTCGTGGTCACCACCTCCGCGGCGTCGGCCGAACGGCGCGCCTCGCTCGAGGAATGCGGGGTCCGCATCGTGGCTCTCGATGGCCCGTCCGGCCGCACGAATCTCAACGCCCTGGTCGAGTGGCTGGCGAAAGAAAACTGCCTCTCCCTGATGATCGAGGCCGGCAGCAAGGTCAACTGGGCCGTCCTCGAATCAGGTATCGTCGACAAGGTGTTCTTCTATTACGGGGCCAAGATCCTCGGGGGCACGCAGGCGTTGCCCATGGCCGGCGGGTCCGGACGCCGGCGGCGGAAGGATGCCATTCGGGTCGAGCGCGTGGCCCTCCATTCGATCGCGCCCGACGAGTTTGCGGTGGAAGCCTATGTTCACCGGGATTATTGAGGAACTGGGAACGGTGGAAAGCCTCGAAGGCCGCCAGGCCGGATCGCGCCTGCGCATTCGGTGCGGCGCCGTGCTCACCGACGCCCAGCCTGGGTGCTCCATCGCCGTCAACGGAGCCTGCCTGACCGCCGTCGATCTTCGGCCCGGCTCCTTCGCCGCCGATCTCGCCCCGGAGACCCTCCGCCGCACCAATCTGGGCGACCTGAAGTCCGGTTCGCGCGTGAATCTCGAACGCCCGCTGCTGCCCTCCTCCCGGTTGAGCGGCCACTTCGTCCAGGGCCACGTCGACGGCGCCGGTGAATTCCTCTCCCTCGAATCTCTCGGCGGCGACAACTGGTGGCTGAAGGTTCGCGTGCCTGCCGAACTCGACCGCTATCTTGTCTACAAAGGCTCCATCGCCATCGACGGAATCTCGTTGACGATTGCCGCCCTTGAAGCCGGCGTGCTTTCGGTGACAATCATCCCGCACACGTATCGCAACACGACGTTAGGCGGCTACCTTCCGGGCGCCCGGGTGAACCTCGAGTGCGACATTCTGGCCAAGCACGTAGAGAAACTGCTGGCGCGCCTGGAAGCCCCCTCTTCGCTCACCATGGCGAAGCTTAAAGAGATGGGTTTCTAGCCATTCGCTTCTCCGTGGCGCGAGCTTCAGCAGATCGCTCCGAACCGCGGGCCGACGCCCGCTGTACCTTCTTTGGTGGCGCGAGCTTCAGCTCGCAGGGGAACTTCAGTTCCCCACCGGCCGAAGGCCGGCTAGCGCGCAGTGCACGGTGCCTGGCACAGCGAACCCGCGGGCTGACCGCAAGCGGTTCGAAGCCAATGCCAAACGAACGGCTGGCCCCGTTATTCGCCCGTCTCACCAACCCCTCCCATCGACCCCGGATCAACACCCATGCGCTCCAGGCAGAACTCCCGCAGATCCTCGGGAAACGGCGCTCGAAACTCAGCCAGTCCGGGAAACGCAATCGCCGCCGCGTGCAGCGCCTGCCTCCGCAGCAACAACCGGGCCTCCATGACCGAGGTGAACCCGTTGCGGATGAATTCGAGATACAATCCCTCGTCCGGTCCGTAGATTTTGTCGCCCACCAGGGGATGCCCCATCCACGCGGCATGAACGCGAATCTGGTGTTGACGCCCGGTGAACGGTCGCACCCGGCACAACGTGAACCCGCCCCCCGACTTGAGCGGAGCGAATTCTGTCCGCGCCTCAGCGCCCTGGCCCTCCTCGACGACGCATTGCCTGGAGGCAAGTTCCGATCGCGCGTCCGCCGCCAGCGGGCGGTCGACCATCGTGGTCTGCTCCAGGCATCCCGTCACGACCGCGAGGTAGACCTTGCGTACCCTGCCCCGCTCCGCTGCCCGCTGCAGCCTGGACGCAAGCGTGCGCTGCTTGACGACGACCATCACTCCGCTGGTCTCCCGATCCAGCCGCGAGGGCATATGGACTCTCGCCAGGCCCAGATACTCGCGCACTGCCCCCACCAGGCTAGACCACGGCCCGTGTTTTGAAGGATGACAAACCACCCCTGCCGGTTTGTCCACCACCAGCAGATCGCCATCCTGGTAGAGAATCCATTCCGCCAGTTCTTGCGGTGTAATCAGCCAGCCCCACTCGGTCAACGGCACGCATCTCAATCATACGGAGAGTTTCAGGTACTATAGAACCGATCGGGCCATGCTCCGATCCATCAGGGACGCCGCAATTCGCCGGTGTCCGACTCGATTCTGTGAAAGCATTTGGAGGTTACGATGACACGATCCGCCCGCGTCTTAGCGACCGCCGCGCTCGCCTCGGTCCTCTGGCTTCCCACTCCTGTGGTGGCGGCCGGACTCTTTGCAGACAGCAATCTGGAGGCGGCCGTGCGGCAGTACGTTTTCGGTAAGCGTGACAATACCGAGCCGCTCACCGAAGACGACGTAAAGAGCCTGTCCACCATTTCCGCCAAGGGGAAAGGCATCAAGAGCCTGGCCGGCATCGAGAAATGCAAAGCCGTCGCCGCCCTGGAACTGGCGGAGAACCAGATCTCCGACCTCAGCCCCCTCAAGACGCTGACGTTGATCCAGAGCTTGGATGTGGCCAGGAACCTGATCACCGACATCACGGCGGTAGCCTCGTTGTCGAACCTGCAGTACCTCAACCTGACCGGCAACCAGGTCTCGAATCTCGCGCCCATCGAAAAGCTCACCTCCATGAACTCGCTGTATTTGACGGGCAACAAGGTCAGCGACCTGAAGCCCCTGAGCGGCCTGAACCGGCTGTGGTCGTTGTACCTGGAGAACAACCTGGTTGTCGACCTGAAGCCCATCGGTGCGCTGCCGTTCCTTTCGTCGTTGAGTCTTGACGGGAACAAAGTGGCCGACCTGACGCCGCTCGAAGCGGCGAAATCCCTGCGCAATCTGTATCTGGACAAGAACCGCGTCAAGGATCTGACGCCGCTCATCAATCTGGCGAAGAAGGACCCCAACAGTGGTCCCCGGTTCTTGACGATCTCCGGCAACCCGCTCTCGGGCGCGGCGAAGACCACGCAGGTTGCGGAGTTGAAGAAGCTGTACTGGAACGTGACGCTGACAAAGTAGCGGCTCCATACATGCGGCCCGCCTTGCAGTTTGTAGGGCGGGGTTCATCGGACGGCACCCTTGAGTCGCCCGCGTCGCCTCATAACCCCCGGCCGGAAGGCCTACTTAGACTTGACGGATGGTGTAAGCCCACTCCTGCTGGGCCGCCGGCCTGTCCGCCCGAAGCAGGACGCGATACAGGTGCTCTCCCCATGAGCTTCGCAAGCGGGCGTCGGCAATCGGGATCTCCTCGATGCCGGCGGTGAACACCCGGCTGTCGAACGCCAATTCGACGGCGCCCTTGGACAGGAAGCCGCCGCTGAGCCGGACCACTCCGGCCGCTGGGAAGGGACGGCACGGCGTCATAAAGGTCAGGGTGATATCCGGCGGGCCTTTCGCCAGGTCGAACTGCTCCCGGATCTCGATCCGATTGTGGCTGCGATCCAACCGCAGCGTCCGGAGCCAGGAACGGATGTTGGCCGCGGGAGGATACGCGGCGGCGATGTCCAATTGAAACTCCGCCCCGCGGTCATCGGAGCGATAGGAGACCCGGCGCGCGGTGAACTCGCGGCCCGGCGCCTGCATCACGCCGCCGATGGTCGGCAGGTTGTGGTAAGCCGATTGCATAGTCCAGATGTCATAGCGGTTCGCGCTGAAAGTCCGGGCGGTGTAGGTCTCGACGCCGACATCGATAATGGCTGGTTCGCCATCCGCATAGACGATGAAGTTGCCGACATCATTGTGATTGTGGCTCTCATCGTTGTGCCCACCCTGCGCGGCGAGGAACAACCCGTCCGCCGAGCCTTCGTTCACACGGGCCGCCATCACCTGAATGCCCGGCATCCACACGTCGCGAGCCAGGGGCTGCCGGGCGGGGGCTTGCGTGATCTCGCCGCGGTTGAAGAGGCTGTGGAGCGTCCGGCCGATACTGTCGCTGCGGGCGTAGGTCCCCTTCGCCGCGTGAGCGCCGAAGGCCGCGAGGTTCGCGTCCCCGATGCGTCTTCCATAGCGGTAGACGAGATCGGCGGGCAGTTTGACGCGAGCCGATGCGTCGGCGAAGTTGAGGAACCAGTCCGCATGGATGTGGGCCCGCCAGATATAGCGGCCAATTTCGCGGATGAGCGGCATCCGGAAGAAATCGAGGGTGCCGCCACTTGCCGAGTCCAGCAACTGGAGGCAATCGAAGAGAGAGGCTCCCGCGCGTGTCCAATACGAGGGTCCTTCGTCACAGCCTCCATCGTCGGAGTAGCCGTCCAGGAACCGGTCGAGGCTACGGAGGATTTTGGCGACAGACGCGATGCGGCGCGTGGCGTCGGGTTCCATGAGCAAGGTCGAGGCCAGCCAGTTGGAGTTGATCCAAGGGTTCCAGTTGTTCACCGGCCTCGTTCCCTGGAAGCCCATCCAAAGGTAGTCGTCGCGCTCCAGGCAGGGGGTCAGTACGCGACGGTCGATCTCCCAGGCGATTCGCTTCGGCAGCAGGGGGGAGACGCGTTCGAGCGAGGGGGCGAGCAGGTAGTGGATCCAGGCGAGCAGACTGGAGGTTTCGGCCGCAAACAGATCGACAATCGGGTCGGTCACGTCAGGAAGGCCGATGCCGGCACGTTGCCGGCTGAGATGAGCGGGGACGCCCCAGAAGGTCTCCTCGCAGGTACTCCAGACGCCATTGGCGATCTCGTCGAGGAACCGCCCTTTGCCTTCCAGGCATTCGGCGATTGCCAGGGCCTGAAGGCGGTCGCGCCGTTCGCTTCGAACGCCCTCGTAGTTGGATCGATTGCCGTTTCGCTTGAATTCGAGTAGCATGGCCGCCGGCAAGGCGGGCCAAGGCTTGCCCAGATGCGATTCCGCCTCCGGGACTAGCTGCTTGTGAATCGCTTTCGGAACGGCATGCCATGCTGGCCGAGCCAGGGACGAGGGGAAGGGAGTCCATCCTTGGCGGGGCAGGACCAACGTGTGGAGATCCTGTCCCGACATCGCTGTCCGCAGAAGATGCCGCTGGGGAGGCGCCTGCGCGGGCGCCGTGAGCGGCAGGACTACCAGGCCGCCGGCCAGTTCACGCCGGGAGAGAAGATGCGACATCGCCCCACTGGTAGCATGTCCGCCGGCGGGAAGGAATCCCCACGAGCGCCACCTTACTGATACGCTGTTACGCAGGGCGTTTGCGAACGGGGAGCGCTGTCCATACGGCCGGCGAGATACGATTGCCGCCGTTGGCATGTGGAGGGACCGTCCGAACCGGCCGATTACTATAGCGGAGGCCCGCTGCGTTCGAATCGGGCCGCATCTGATCATTGATGAGACTGGGTCGACAGGTTGCCGTTTGGTTCGCTCTCCTCTGTTCCAGCCTTTGGGGGGCGCGGCAGTTTCCGTTCCGGCACTACCATCGCGGTGATGGGTTGGTGAAGGATTCCGTGCGGTGCCTATTGCAGGATCGCGACGGCTTTCTCTGGATCGGAACATCCGAGAATCTCTACCGTTACGACGGCCAGCGTTTTCAATCCTTTGGGCCTGAGACGGGTTTGCCAGGGTCGCGAGTCAGAAGCCTGCACGAAACCGCGGATGGAACCTTGTGGGCAGGTACGTCGGGAGGGCTGGCCTACCGTAAGGGTGATCGCTTTGAAGCCGCCGATCTGCCCTCGGCTTTTTCAATAAGCCAGGATCGCGCCATCGTCTCGCATCACGAGACGCTGTATGTGGCAGGTTCGGCCGGCTTACTCGTGGGCTCCGTCTCGCCCAAGGGTTCGTTCCGCCTGATGCAGGTTCCACCGGACGCAGGTGGCGCCGCCGCTCAGAGCCTTCACCTTGATCCGGACGGCACCGTTTGGGTCGCCTGCGGCACCACTCTTTGCCGGCTGGGCTCGCGCGGGCTGGAAACCTTTGGACCCGCGGCGAACCTGCCGAAGGCGGAGTGGCAGGCGGTTCGAAGGGATCGGGACGGCGTACTGTGGGTCCGCTCCCACCGGGAAATCTGGTTACTGGAAAAGGGAAAAACCGGGTTCCGGCGTTTCACTGAACCCCTGCCGTTGGCTGGCGCCGTGCCTTCGCTCTATCTCGACCCTTCCGGGCGTCTGGTCATCCCGACTCGCGTTGGTGTGCGGTTTCTGTCGGGTTGGCCCGCTCCCTGGTTGAAGGAAGAGCACGGCCTGCCGGCCGAGCCGGTGAGCAATGTTCTTTGGGACCGCGAGGGAAATCTATGGCTCGGGCTGGAGTTTGACGGTCTCGCCCGGCTGAAGGGACAAGGCAGGTGGACCTCATGGACCAAGCAGGAGGGGCTCAGTTCGAGCATCGTCTCCGCGATCCAACGCGATCCTGCGGGACGCTTGTGGGTCGGCACGCATCATGGACTGAATATGCTCGCTCCGGGAACCGGGACTTGGCGATCCTGGACGAGAGAGAATGGCCTGCCCAACGACGAGATTCGCAGCCTCGTGGCGGATTCGCAGGGCGGCTTATGGATCGGAAGCGGTTCCGGCGGTTTCGCCAGAATGGACACGCGGACCGGGGTCGTCCAGCCGTTCGGGGTCGCTCAAGGTATCGGGAACCAGAGCATCGTCACGCTCGACCTGGACGGGGAGACGCTCTGGGTGTTAACCCGTGGCGGAGTATTTCGCGGGCAGGTGAGGCCCCCTTGGCGTTTTGAGCTAATCACCTTTCCGGCAGTCGGCCGTGATCGCCA
This sequence comes from Bryobacteraceae bacterium, assembly GCA_046160045.1. Taxonomy (GTDB): domain Bacteria; phylum Acidobacteriota; class Terriglobia; order Bryobacterales; family Bryobacteraceae; genus CAZGUX01. Next base: position 3,681 of record JBJXGR010000040.1, on the reverse strand, counting down.
GGTATACCGCATTTTGAGGGCTCACGATGGAGTTCTGTGGGCGGCGGGGCGGCAGGGTCTGATGCGAAGGGAAGGCGGAGCCTGGCGCCTGTTCGGCACGGAATCCGGACTCCTTCACCGCAGCCTGGCGTTTCTCGCCGAAGGGGCCGATCATTCGATCTGGGTGGGCTATGGAGACGTTCGGGGCGTCTCCAGGATGGATTGGCGCGGAGGCGCTCCGTCAGTGACCCATTACGGCGAGTCTTCCGTCCTCGGTTCGAACGATATCAGCTTTCTCGGCGCCGACCGGCGTGGCTATGTGTGGATAGGGACGGAGAACGGGGTCGATCTGTTCGACGGCCGGGACTGGCGCCGTTTCACCCCGGACCATGGCCTTCTTTGGCCGGACTGCGTCTATAACAGCTTTTGGATCGATCGCGAAGGTGACGTGTACATCGGTACCAATCGGGGGGTCTCCGCCTTTCATGCACCGGACCGATTTGAATTGCCGGCCTCGCCGACAGTTTTTATCACCTCCTTTAACTCCAGCCGATCCGTTTGGAGCGAACCAGCCGTGCGCTGGCGTGATCAGCCAATCCGGTTGCAGTTCGCCGCGCCCTCGTTCGTGAACGAACGGGATATCCGTTTCCGTTATCGATTGGCCAACTCGGGTGACTGGACCGAAACCGAACGCGGCGAAGCGATCTTCGAGCGTCTGGACCCTGGCGGCTATACGTTCGAAGTGGGCGCGCGCCACGCTCCGGGTCCTTGGACGGAGATGACTGTGCGCCACGACTTCCGGATCCTTCCGTCCTGGTGGCAGGCCTGGTGGTTTCGGACGGTTTGCTTCCTCGCCTTACTCGCCGCCGTCATGGGTCTGTGGAAACTCCGATTGCGGCGGCACCTCACACGCCAGGTCGAACTCGAGCACGCGGTCGCCGCCCGCACTCGCGAGATCGAATTCCAGAAGCAGGAAATCGAGATGCTTCTGGATGCGGCCCAAGAGTCCAACCGCCTGAAGAACGAGTTTCTCGCGAACGTCAGCCACGAGATCCGGACCCCCATGAACGCCGTGATTGGCCTGACCCAACTGGCCTTGACCACCCCGCTCACGAGCGAACAGCGGGACTACCTGGAAACTGCCGACAGCTCTGCCCGGTCCTTGTTGCATCTGCTGAACGAACTGCTGGATTTTTCCAGGATCGAGCAGGGCCGCATGCCGATCGAGAGGATCCCCTTCTCGCTCGAGGATGTGGTCGGCTCGGCTGCTTCGACTCTCGGGGCAGTCATTCAGGGGGCGGAGATCGAATTGCGCACCGGCATCAGTCCTGAGGTGCCGGCAACGCTGGCTGGCGATCCGGTGAGGCTCCGCCAGGTGCTGCTGAACCTGCTCAGCAACGCGATCAAGTTCACACGGAAAGGCTGGGTCCACGTCCGTGCCGAGCGGATTCGCGTCGATTCCTGCGACTGGTTGCGGATCTCGGTCCAAGACACCGGCATTGGGGTCCCAAAGGAAAAGCAGGAGGTGATCTTCGAACCGTTCCGCCAGGCGGACGGGTCCACAACCCGCCTGTACGGAGGGACAGGCTTGGGTCTTGCTATCTCAAAGCGAATCGTGGAAGCCATGGGCGGCAGGATTGGCGTCGAGAGCGAACCCGGATCGGGAAGCACCTTCTGGATTGAAGTGCCGATGGAAGCTCACTCTTTGGGCGCACCAGAGGAAGTGTCCAGCCCTACCCGGGGTTTAGCGGGGTCGGCTACGCCCACAGGGGCTATCGTGACGCCCAGCGAGGCCACCATAGACCCGTTACTCGCGGGTCTGGATGAGCCGCAACCACGGGCCCCGGCTTCCGGTCGCAGTGGCCTGGTATGATCTCCGGCGGTGGCGGCGCAGGACCTGAGAGCGAGACGCCGGCGCGGGTCGGCTTAGGCGAGGAGGTCTTTATCTGGCGGGCAGAGTTGGACCGCACCGGCTCGGAGTTGGAGTCGCTGACCGCACTCCTCTCCGCTTCCGAGCGCGAACGGGCCGACCGGTTCCATTTCGAGCGGGACCGGCGCCGCTTTCTCGCTGCGCGGGGGATGTTGCGCAAGCTTCTGAGCGGTTATACCGGCGTTTCGCCCCAGGAATTGGAATTCACATACGGCCCTCAAGGCAAGCCATCTCTTGCTTCCGATGGGGCGGGTTCGGGGGTCGAGTTCAACGTCTCGCACTCGAACGGCGTAGCCCTGTTCGCGTTCACCTGCGGCGCCACCGTCGGTGTCGACATCGAGTTCATCCGGTCCGACATCGACTGTACTGAGCTTGCCACCAGCGTCTTCTCGCCTTGGGAGCGCGCCGAACTCGAGCGGCTGCCGGCAACGCTTCGGAACGAAGCGTTCTTCGCGTGCTGGACTCGCAAGGAAGCGTACATCAAGGCGCTCGGCGGCGGTCTGTCGGTGCCGCTGCATCGATTTGATGTCTCGTTGACGCCAGGGGGACCGGCCCGGCTGTTGCGGGATCGCGGCGATCCGAATGCGACTCAACGGTGGGTAATGGACGACATCGATGCCGGCCCCGGGTACCGCGCCGCCCTGGTGGTGAAGCGACCAGGGGCCAAACCACGTTTCTTCGAGTGGGGTAACTCCCGGCCGCTGCCCTTCGACTTAAGGCCTAGCCTGGCAGCCCGTGGTAAATGTCCGCCCGCAGGCAAGACTCTCCCGTAAGTTGCTGAAACGACAGAGCCGCGACCGGAAGGGAGCGGGCATTCTCGGCTTCTACCACGGCTGCTAGACGAACGACAGCCCCATCTCCGCGCCCACGCGGCGGATGAAACTGCTGCCTTCGGCGTACTCTTCAGCCGACTTCAAGTGCTCGAGCATCAGGGGCGCGTCCACCGTAAGTCCCGACAGCCCGCTCAGGTAAGCGCGATAGTCGATTTCTCCGCGGCCCGGAATGACCTCTCGGAAATGCACTTGGAGTTCGACCTGCCACGCCACGTCCTTGGCATGGCAGGAGGTGATCCACGGACCGAGCTTGCGGAAGCACTCGGCAATGATCTCGCCGTTCGTGTAGATGCGAGGTGGGCTGTTGATGATGTTGCAAACGTCAAGATGCACGCCAAACGCCGGCCGGTCCACCGCTTGGATCAGGTCGAGATAGGCATCGGGACTGTCGGGCAGACTCCAACCCATCATCTCGATCGTGAACCGGGTACGTTTCGGCTTGATTTCGTCGATGACGCGGCGGCAGTTCTCGACGGTCGCGTCGAAGAATTCGCGACTGAGGTTGCGCGGGTGGGGGCCATACCAGTATTTGGAGTCGAAGGATCCGGCGATGTCGACGCAGCAGCGGGCGCCCACGGCTTCGGCCAGAGCCAGCCGTTCGGAGACATAGCGCAGGTTGGTTCGTCGCTTCTCCGCGTCCGGATCGAGCATGTTCACCCACGCGCCGACCTCCGCGATGACCACGTTCTCGGCGGCGAACGCTCTCTCGATCGTGCGCACTCGATCTGTGTCTTCAGGCTTCGCCGCCGGACAAAATGCCGCGCTATAGCCCAGCCGCCGATGCTCGCGGGCCAGTTCCGCCGGGTCGTCCGACTTCAAGTAGATCGGCCCGCCGAGTCGAATGGCCCGCGGTTTCTTCGCCGCCGCCGCTGCTGCGGCTCCTGCCCCAAGAAGGGCTCTTCGTGTCCAGCGCATCGGTAACCTCACCTACATCATGCA
>JBJXGR010000039.1:0-9245 GCA_046160045.1 Bryobacteraceae bacterium | reverse complement strand
TCGCGTGCCTGGCACTACCTCGCCCGGGGGGGCATTCGAGCCGGAAAATAGCCAATACCAAGACAGGAGCGCCTGTGCCGCGACGAGGGCGGTGTCGGTGATTCCGGCGAACCGAGGAACGCAAGTTCTCCTCGATGTGAAGTTAAAGTCGCTCCCGAAACAAAGCAAGCCCGGCGAACCGAACTCCTTCCAGTCCGTGCCTCCCTGCCGAGGATACCGGAAGTCTCCGGCGGGCGCTGGATTTGGGATAATCGCGGTTGCATCCAAAGGACGGTTCTGTGTCAACTCCTCGAATCTCACGCAGGCATCTCATGGCGGGCGCGCCGGCGCTGCTGGCGGCTCAACGCTCCAGCAGCCGACGCCCCAGGATCGCCGCGGTCGTTACTGAATACAGGAAATGGTCGCACGCGCAGCACATCGTCGACCGGTTCCTGGAAGGCTACGGCTGGGACAGCCGTCATCACCGTCCGGAGATGGACTTGGTCTCCTTGTATGTCGACCAGTTTGGGCCGGGCGATCTCAGCCGCGAGCGGGCCCGCCGCTTTCCGTCGATGAAGATCTACCCGACCATCGCCGAGACGCTCACCCTGGGAGGCAGCAGCCTGGCGGTCGATGGGGTCCTCCTGATTGGGGAGCACGGAAAATACCCGGTCAACGAGAAGGGGCAGACCCTTTACCCTCGCTACGAGTTTTTCCGCCAGATCGTCGACGTCTTCCGGTCGAGCGGCAAGACCGCCCCCGTGTTCAACGACAAGCATCTCTCGTGGAAGTGGGAGTGGGCGCTCGAAATGGTCGAGACCGCGCGGCGCATGGGATTTCCCTTCATGGCCGGCTCCTCGGTGCCGCTCGCGTTTCGCCTGCCCGATGTCGAAGTGCCTCTCGGCGCGGAAATCGACGAGGCCGTCTGCCTGGGCGTGGGCGGGATCGATAGCTACGACTTCCACGTGCTGGAAGCCCTCCAGTGCATGGTCGAGCGGAGGCGCGGCGGGGAGACTGGAGTGGCCGCCGTGCATGCGCTCAAGGGCGAGGCCGTCTGGAAGGCGCTCCGCGCCGGATCGTTCGCCGCGGGCGGCTGGGACATGGAGTTGTTCGAAGCCTGCCTGTGCCGCAGCCACGACCTGGCGCCCGGGCGGAAGGGGTTCAACCACGTGCTGCCAAAGCTGGAGGAGATGCCGCCGCTGGTCCCGCACCCTGCCGCCTACCGCATCGAGTACTCGAGCGGATTGAAGGCCACTATGTTGCTACTGGAAGGCCTCGCCAGTCCGTTTCACTTCGCGGCGCGGCTCAAGGGCCGCAAGGAGATCGTCTCGACTTACATGTACCTGCCCGGCAGGGGCGTGAGCAACGGCGGTACCGAGGCCCCCTTCTTCAACCCTCTCTCCCAGGCGATTGAGCGGATGTTCCTCACCGGCAAGCCCACTTATCCGGTGGAGCGCACGCTCCTGACCACGGGCCTCACCGCGGCGGGCGTCGAATCCCTCTGGCAGGGCCAGCGCCGTATCGAGACCCCGCACCTGGCCGTCCGCTACCAACCGCCGAAGGAAGCCTTCTATTGGGGGGCCCGCTCGCTGTCACCGTCGGCCACGCCTCATCCGGCCGGCGTCCGGTCCGGCGGCCGCAAGCGCGTCGCGATCATCGGTTCCATCTGGACCTATCTCTCGCATGTCCAGCACATCGGCGACCGGTTTATCGTGGGCTATCCGCGCGCGGGCCGCTGGCACAAGCCCGACGTCGAGGTCGTCAGCCTCTATGTCGACCAGAAACCCGAAGGAGACCAGAGCGCGCAGCGGGCAGCGGAGTTCGGTTTCAAAGTCTATCCCACGATCGCCGAGGCTCTCCGCCGTGGCGGCGACCGCCTCGCCGTCGATGCGGTCCTGATCATCTGCGAGCACGGAGAGTATCCGTCGAACGAAAAGGGCCAGAAGCTCTATCCGCGCTATGAGATGTTCCAGCAGATGGTCGAGGTGTTCCGCAAAGACGGGCGGGCCGTGCCGGTATTCAACGACAAACATCTTTCCTACAGCTTCGAAAAAGCGCGGAAGATGGTGGAAGCCTCGCGCGAGCTCCGCTTTCCCATGCTGGCCGGTTCGTCGGTGCCCGTCACCTGGAGGCTGCCGTCGATGGAGATTCCCTTCGGCGCCACGATCGACGAAGCCTTGATCGTCGGCACGGGATCGTCCGACGCTCACGACTTCCACGCCCTCGAAGGACTTCAAGGCATGATCGAGCGGCGCAAGGGAGGCGAGTCCGGCGTGAAAGCCGTCCAGTTGATCGAGGGCGACGCCGTCTGGAAAGCCGGAAAGGACGGCCTGTGGTCGGAACGATTGCTGGAGGCCGCCTTGTCGCGCTCGACTTCGTTGCGGGGGCTCACGCTTCTGGACGGCCGCACGCAGGACCTGGTTCGCAACGGAGAGTTGCCGCGCCTGGTCAAAACCCCGGCAGCGTACCTGATCGAGCACCGCGACGGTTTGCGTTCAGCGCTCTTGTGGTTAAACGGAGCCGTTTCCGGTTTCACCTTCGCGGCTCGCGTCAACGGCAAGATCGAATCGACTCAGTTCTTCATGGGCCCGGGGCCGAATGTGACTTACTCAGCGTGCCTGGCCTCGGGGATCGAGGAGATGATCGCCGCGGGCGTGGCCCCGTATCCGGTCGAGCGGACACTGCTGGTGAGCGGCGTCCTGGAGAAGTGTCTCGACTCCAAGGTGCAGCAGCACCGCCGGCTGGAAACCCCCGAGTTGGCGGTCCGGTATCAGCCTCCGCGGCACTCCTGGTTCTGCCGTGCCTGAGTGTCTGGCAGCGCGGCGCGTGCCGAGCGACGCTTCGCTACACTGGTGTCGTCGAGGCCCCATGAAAGCTCCGGTATTGATTTTGCTCTTATCCCTCGTGTGCGCGGCCGCGGACCCGGTCACTTACTACGTCGCGACCAACGGCAACGACGCCTGGTCAGGGAAATCGGATCAACCCGCCAGGAACAAAAAAGACGGCCCCTTCGCGACGCTCGAACGAGCCCGCGACGCCGTGCGGGAGATGCGCAAACAGGACGCGCTGCCCTCAGGCGGTGTGAAGGTCCTGATTCGCGGGGGAGACTACCTCCGCCGCGAGTCTTTCGCGTTGACCCGGGAAGACAGCGGCACCGCCGAAGCCCCCGTGGTCTTTGCCGCCTACCCCAACGAAAAGCCGCGCCTGATCGGCGGCAGGAAAGTGACCGGCTGGTCCGGCGTGGGCGATCCGAACGTCTACCTGCGGCTGGGCTTGCAGGCCCGCAAGGCGATCCGGCAGACGGATCTCAAGAAGTTGGGCATTACCGATCCGGGACGGTTTGCGTCGCGAGGCTTCGGCCGCGAGGTCACCCCCTCGCACCTGGAACTGTTCTTCCAGAACAAGCGCCAGACGGTCGCCCGCTGGCCCGATACGGGCTTTACCAAGATCACCAGCCCGGCCGACCTCGAACCTCACGATGACGACCATGGCCGCCTGATCGGCGATTTGAAAAAAGGTTTCTACTATGAAGGCGACCGCCCACGCCGCTGGGCCGAGACCGCGAATATCTGGGTGCACGGCTATTGGGCCTGGGACTGGGCCAACTCCTACGAAGAGATCGCTACCATCGACCCGGCGAAACGGTTGGTGACCACCAAGCCGCCCTACGGGCATTACGGCTTCCGCACCAGGCAGCGCTTCTACTTTCTCAACGTGCTCGAAGAACTCGATCAGCCGGGCGAATACTATGTCGATGCCGGCCGGCGGATCCTTTATTTCTGGCCGCCGGCGGATCTGAAGACCAGCGAAGCCCTGGTTTCCGTGCTGGACAAGCCGTTCGTCACGATGCGGGACGTGTCGCATGTGCGCGTTCGCGGGCTGACGTTCGAAGCCGGGCGGTCGAGCGGCATCGAGATCGAGGGTGGCGAGCAGGTTCGTGTGCAGGGCTGCACCGTGCGCAATGTCGGCAATCACGGGATCGTGGTGCGCAACGGCAGCCGGCACGTCGTGGAGTCGAACGACATCTACCAGGCCGGGGACTCGGGAATCATCCTTGAAGGCGGAGACCGCAAGACCCTCACCGCCGCGTCCCACGAGGCGCGCAACAACGACATTCACCACATTGCCGACTGGTCGCGGACCTATCAACCAGGCATCCGTCTGATCGGCGTCGGCCACACGGTCCGCAACAATCACATCCACGACAGTCCTCACAACGCGATTCTCCTGAACGGCAACGAGCACCTCATCGAGTTCAACGACATCCATCACGTCTGCCTCGAGACCGGAGACGCGGGCGCGTTTTACCTCGGCCGCGACTGGACTGAGCGCGGCAACCGCGTGCGCAACAACTACTTTCATCACACCGGCCTGAGCGAAGGCGGCAAGCTGCCCATCGGGACGATGGCCGTCTATCTGGACGATTGCGCCAGTGGCGTCGAGGTGTTCGGCAACATCTTCTTCAAGTGCCAGCGCGCGGCGTTTGTCGGCGGCGGGCGGGACAACCGGGTCGAGAACAATGTGTTCATCGACTGCGATCCGGCGGTCGATGTCGATGCGAGGGGCACCGATCCGCGGCCGGTGTGGCGCAACATGATCTACAAGACGATGAAGGACAGGCTGGAGGAGATGAATGCTCGTCAGCCGCCCTATAGCGAACGGTACCCGCAATTGAAGACCATCGACCCGTACCTGGCGGGAGACAAAGGAGTGCCTCCCGACGGCACGCGCATCCGCCGCAACGTCATCGCGGGAAAGGGGGCTCACGATGGAACGTGGCTCCGTCTGCGCACGCGAGGCTATGAGAAGTCGGTGGAGATCGGCGATAATTTTGTGGCTGAGGACTCCGCCTTTTTCGACCGCGCCAAGGAGGATTTCCGGCTGAAGCCGGATTTTGCCGGGTTCCTGAGGGGGTTCCAGGCCATTCCGTCCGAGAAGATCGGATTGCAGAAGGACGAGTTCCGCGACAGGTGATTCGATGGAGAAGACGCTCCAACAACTGGTGAGCAAGCTCGAGCAGGCCCACAACGGCAAACTGGTCTCTGTCGTGCTCTACGGCTCCGCCGCGGTGGGCGACCATGACGCCCGGTTCAGCGATCTGAACATTCTCTGCGTGTTGTCGGAGATCACGCCGCGGGAACTGGAGGATTCCGAATCCGTGTTCCGCTGGTGGCGGGATCAGGGCAACCCGGCGCCGCTGCTGTTGAGCGAGGAGGAGGTCCGGACATCCACCGATTGCTTTCCCATCGAGTTCCACGATATCGCGTGCCGGCACAAAGTGCTGTTCGGCAGGGACGTGATCGCGGGCATGGTGGTGGATGACTCCTTCTACCGGGCGCAGGTGGAGCACGAACTGAGAGCCAAGCTGCTGCGCCTGCGCCAGAAAGCGTCCGGCGTGCTGTCCGACCCTGAACTCCTGAAGCGGCTCCTGGCGGACTCCGTGTCGACGTTCTGTGTCCTGCTGCGCCACGCGCTTGCGCTGCATGGGGTTCCAGTGGATATGCACAAGCGGGAGACCGTGCGGCAGGGCGCGGCGGCCTTCGGGTTCGACCCGGAGCCGTTCGAGACGCTGCTCGATCTGCGCGAGGGGAAAGGGAAACCCAGGGCTGCGAATCCTCGTATTCTATTCTCGGAGTATCTCAAGCAGATCGCGGTGATCATCGGCGCCGTGGACCGGCTGGATAAATCGGCCCCACGTCCGGGGGATACTAAAGAGAACGCATGAAAATCCTTTTGATTGTCATTGGAGTGTTGGTCCTGGCCCTGTTCGTGTTTGGGAGCCAATTCGTCTCCGTGCGGAACCAGATCGCGGTCGACTCGGTGGCGATCGACGCGGCCTGGGCCAACGTCGACATCGCGTTGCAGCGCCGCGCCGACCTGATTCCCAACCTGGTGGAGACGGTGAAAGGCTTCGCATCCCAGGAAAAGACCGTGATCGAGGCGGTAGCGAATGCGCGCGCGGCGTTGGGCGGGGCTCGAACCCCGGCCGAGAAGATGGCGGCCAACACGCAACTGGACGGCGCCATCGGCCGCCTGCTGGTGGTGGTGGAGAATTATCCGCAACTCAAGTCGAACGAGAACTTCCTGCGGCTGCAGGACGAATTGGCCGGAACGGAGAACCGCATCGCCGTGGAGCGGCGCAAATACAACGAGACGGTCCAGAAGTACAACACGCAACTGGCGTTGTTCCCGAACAATATCATCGCTTCGTTGAGCGGCTTCCAGCGCAAGGACGACGCCTACTTCAAGACCGATCCGGCATCGCGCGTAACCCCGAAAGTCAAATTCTGAAAGTCAAGTGGCGCCGGGCGACCAACAACGTCGCCCGGCGGCACTCAGGCCCAGTGCGGGAAGAACGGCTTCCAGTTCTCGTGAATGATCATGTCCTGGACGTCCTTCGGGACCTTGGGGAAGTTGGTCCCCTCGACAATCTGATTGACGTTGCGCAGGCCGTTGATCACATTGTCGACCGTGCCGGAGGGGAAGTCGGAGCCAAGCAGGATCTTGTTCTCCACGCCGTACTCCATCGCGGTCGCCATGGCCTGCCAATACCGCCACGGACGATAGTGGACGGCGCTGTTGTCGGTATAGACATTGGGACACTTGCGGATCAGGACGAACGTGTCCGTTTCCCACGGGTGGCCGAAGTGGGCAATGATCATCTTCAGATCCGGGAAGTCCATGGCGATGTCTTCCAGTTGAAGGGGCAGACCCCACTTGAGCTTGGCCAGGCTGGGAAAGGTGGTTCCCTGGTGCCACATGATGGGGAGGCCGAGTTCCTGCGCCTTCCGGAACAGCGGCCAGTGCTGCCGGTCCTGCGGGTCGAAGTGCTGGTAGACAGGTCCTAGCTTCAGGCCGCGGAGCTTCAGAGTCTGGACGCAGTGCTCGAGTTGCTCGACGCAGTCCGGTTGCGTGGGGTCTACCGATGCCCAGCCTTCGATCTTCTCCGGATGCTGCTGCTGGTATTCGGCGATGATCTCGTTGGGCACCCACAACCCGGTCGCCTTGGCCTGAAGACCGAAGACCACGACCTTGTCGGCGGTGGCGGAAGCCTTCCAATGATCGTCCGGCTTGGAGTCGTAGGAGTGCTTGTCGAGGTGGGCGGAATAGGCAAGTCCGCCGGATCGCTTCAGCTTGACCAGCTTGGAGGCAAGCGCCTCGTCCGCATATCGTTCGCTGAGGTGGTCGGGGTACCACATGACGTGGGTATGGCAGTCAACGATCAAAACCGTTCTCTCCTTGGGGGCGAAACGCCGTTTTCAAGGATAACCTACCAAGCCGCGGGCGTCAGCGAGCCGTGGCGCCGGGCGACGTTTTCTGTCGCCCGGCGCGCGTCGGCACTATGGCCGCGCCTGCCCCGATCCCGCTGCCTGCGCCGTGATGGCCGCCGACTTGAACACGTCGTTCGTGAAAAAGAACTTCCCATCCGACGGCACCATCATGATCTGCAGCTTGTCCGACAGCCGCTCGGCGATGATCTTCTGGATCAGGAGTGGGCTGTCCTTCAGCGCGAACGCCTCGGTCTTCATGCGTTCGGCGTCGGCGGAGGCCACCACCCGAATCCGGTTGGCCTCCGCGTCGGCCATCATCTTGCCGCGCTCCAATTCGGCCTTACTGTCGATCACCTTGGCCTCCGCCATGGCTTCCGCGTTCTTCACCGTCGACTCCTTGCGCGCTTCCGCTTCCAGTCGCGTCTGCTCGATCTGCTTCTCTTTGAGCGGCAGCGTGTGCTGCATGGCGTCCGCCTGGGCCTTGGCGCGCAGGACGGTGGTCTGCGCTTCCGCCTCCGCGCGTTTGATTTCGCGCATCTTTTCGGCTTCGGCTTCGAGTTCCGCCGTCTTCACCAGCTTGGTCTTGATCTCGACGTCAAAGTTCAGCCGTTCGTTCTCCTGCTCCTTCAGGAGCAGTCCTTCCAACCCCTTCGCGTACTCCTTGGGCAATACCAGGTCCCGCAGGAGGACCTCTTTTACCATGATTCCGTCGCCGGCCAGGCGCTTGATGATGGCCTCCGAGCACTTGCGGCGGATCTCGTCACGCTTCACGGCATAAAGCTCCCGGGTGAAATAAGCCGGCGCGGTCTCCCGGAACACCGCCGCCACCACGGGTGCGACGACGTCGTCATCGAGCGACTGCGGCAGATTGGAATAGATGAACGCCAGGCGCTTGGGATCGATCCGGTAGCGTACGCCGACCGTGAGTCCAACTGTCAACCCCTCGCGCGTGTGAACGTCGAGGGACTCCTGCTTCTTACCTGCGGGAGCGGGTTTGGGATAGACACGATCCCGGGCGTCGTACAGAACGACCGATTCGACAAACGGCACGACGCTGTGAATTCCCGGGTAGAGAGTGTCGGGCAGCACACCCGACAACTGGCTCACGACGACTCCGGCGGTTCCACCCGGCACCACCGCGATCGAGTTCGCGAGCAGAAGTGGCAGCATAGCCAACCCGGCCAGCCGCCCGGCGAGCGGAATCCGCAACGGCGACGGCTCTTCCTCCGGCACACTCGGCCGCCAGCGGCGATAGAGGTCAATCACGATCAAGGTCAGGGCGGCGCCGAACAAGCCGAGGCCGCCGATGGTCAACAGTGTCTTCAACAGCACCATGGTCTTTCCTCCTTAAAGGACAACGTGTCTCTCCGTGGGGCGGGCGCCCTCGCCCGCGACCGGCCCCCAGGCCGGCCCACTTCATTCGCCGGTTCCGACAGCCGCCGGCGCGGCCGAACTCTCTTCTTCCGGTCTGGGCCGCAGGATCCGGGCGAGCCGCTCATCCGGCTCCCGCACCAGTTCCACGACATCGCCGGTCTCGATCCACTCGAACAGCGCTTCGGCGTCGGCGTTTCGCATCCGGATACAGCCGTGGGATGCGGCTTTGCCGATGGATCGCGGGTGGTTCGTCCCGTGGATCCCGTAGCCGCGCTTGCTGAGCCCCATCCAGCGCGACCCGAGCGGATTACTTTTCCCGGGCGGCACGACACCGTTCGGTCCCCACCAGGTGGGCTTCGGAATCCGATTGATCACCTGGAACCTGCCGGTGGGTGATGGGGTCCGGTTGGCGCCGATGGCAACGTCATACAGCCTCGTCACTTCGCCGTTCACGAGGACGGCGAGCTTGCGGTCGGCCAGGCTGACGACGAGTCGCCGCTGAGGCGGTTCTTCATTGCATCGCTCCTCATCGGCGCGGCGGCCGGTCCCTTGGGTACCCTCCTCGTTGTTTGAGCCTGCCGCGCGTCCCTCCGCGGCCAGCAGCAGCGCCGTCGCCAGCGC
>JBJXGR010000038.1:0-27949 GCA_046160045.1 Bryobacteraceae bacterium | reverse complement strand
CCAGGAAGACGGCCAACGGGACGATATGGCCGGGCGGGCGAAAACGCAATTCCGCCGGCACATCGAGGGTCTGCTGCTTCGCCAGCCACGCGGTGGTTTCTTCACTGATCTCAAAGGATTCCGCCATACCGGTCCGGACCGCCCCGGGATCGATGGCGTTGACGTGGACGCCGTGCTGGCGCACCTCCGCCGCCAGGCTTCGCGTCAGGTTCACCAGACCGATTTTCGAGGCGCAATAGGCGCTCATCCCGACATGCACGCGTTCTTCATGAACTCCGGCGGCGATGTTGATGATCTTGCCGTAGCGCTGTCCGACCATCGCCGGCAGCACCGCGCGGCAGCACAGGAAGGCTCCGCGGAGATTTACTTGAAAGGTACGGTCCCAGTCCTCGACCGGCAGGTCGACCAGGTGACGGAACGGCACGGCGATGCCGGCGTTGTTGACGAGAATATCGATCCGGCCGAAGCGGGCGAGGGTCTCGCGCGCCAAAGCCGCGACCGACTCTTCGCTCGCCACGTCCAGTTCGAGGGCCAGCGCCTCGTGCCCGGCAGCGGCAAGTTCAGCTGCAACCGATCGAGCGGACTCCCGGGTGCGGGAGGTCACGACGACCGACGCACCTTCTTCCGCAAAGCCAAAGGCGAACGCCTTACCGAGCACCCGGCTCGAACCGGTCACAATCGCAACCTTGTCCTGAAGACATCCCGTCATCCGATCCGCCTGGTCCCGGTGAAGTCGTGCATGGTCCCAGTCTAATGCGGGCGGCCGGCAACCTGGGGCCGGGCTCTCCAGTCCGGTGAGTGGCGGGCGTGCCGAGGAATTTCTGAGCGTCGTGGCAGCAATTCGGATTGACTTCCGCAATAAAGTGGCGCAGACTTCTGAGCAAGTCACTTCCTAAAGGAGGTCCGGCGATGCCTAAAGCGCTCTGGGGTGTAGTCATCCTACTCAGTGCTCTGTTCCTGGGCTGGTGCGCTCTCATCAGCCAATGCCTGTTGTCGGGTTGGCGCGGACAAGCCTAATGCAGGGACTTTTCCCCGTAATGCGCAGGATCTGCGTGTCGACTTTCTCAGCGGTGCGCCCGCGATTGGGACGTTAAGCCCAGGCGTTAAGGGTACAGCAAGAGGCCACCGCCAGGAGAGACTCGGCGGTATTTGACTCACTCGTTGCGTACGGTTGCGCTATGCCCCACTTTGCGAGCAAGACTCGCAACAGTTGCGCACAGACAGTCATCGAAAGCGCAGAAAGGCCAGCCAACGGAGTGGTCCCAGTCTCAGATCGCGCCTGGATGTCCCGCCAAGCCAGTGTGGTGACTCTCTGCGGCCAAACGTTACATAGCCCAAAACCTGTTTTGCCCGCCCGGTTATTTTGGGGGGTGGCGAGTATCTCAACGGGTGTGGCAGCCGAATTGCCCTACGGGAGCCAACTCGACAAGGCCGAGTGCAACTTATGCGCTCCTCTTTCAAAGACGCGCTTCACCTGATTCGCCTAGCGGTTGTCCTGGTGATCGCCTTTGCCGCGTTCTTCGTCCTTCGGAGTGCGCTCGTGCCCAAGACCTTTGGCCAATACGGACACTACCGAGGCGCGGCCCTGGCCGAAGTACGCGCGAACACCGCCAGTTACGCCGGGCACGCCGCCTGCGAGCCGTGCCATGAAGAGATCGTCACCAATAAGAAGGTGGGCCGGCATGCCGGCGTGGCCTGCGAAGCGTGCCATGGTCCCTTGGCCAAGCATGCCGACGATCCATCGGCCAAGCCACAACTCCCGGACACCGCCGTGCTGTGCGCGCGTTGCCACGAAGCCAATTCGGCCAGGCCGAGACGTTTCCCGCAAGTCGTGCTCGAAGAGCACTCCGGGGGCGAACCATGCGGGTCGTGTCATCAGCCGCATCAGCCGAAGATCGGAGGTTGACGATGGATACCACCCGGCGTGACTTCCTCGCCCAGTCCGGAAGGATGATTCTGCTGACCTCGGCCGCCGCGACGGCTCTCGAGTACGTGCTGGCCGGCAAGGCCGAAGCCGCGCCCCACTACAAGGAGCAGGAGCACTGGTGGGCGATGGTCATCGACATCGACAAGTGCATCGGCTGCGGCAACTGCGTCAAGGGGTGCGCAGAAGAAAACAAAGTGCCGGAGGGTTACTTCCGGACCTGGGTGGAGCGATACCGGATTCCCTCCTGGCAATCGGAGCATCCGGAGGTGGACTCGCCCAACGGCGGCCGCGACGGTTTCAAGACCACCCGCGCCTCGGCATCCAAGAGCTTCTTCGTTCCCAAGCTCTGCAACCAATGCGAACATTCACCCTGTGTGCAGGTTTGCCCGGTGGGGGCCACGTTCGAGACGCCCGATGGTTTAGTGCTGGTTGACCAGCAATACTGCCTGGGCTGCCGCTACTGCGTACAGGCGTGTCCCTATGGCTGCCGGTACATCAATCCGGCAACCGAGACGGTGGACAAGTGCACGCTCTGCTACCACCGCATTTCGAAAGGTTTGACCACGGCCTGTTGCGAGGTCTGCCCGACCGGCAGCCGCGAACTGGCGGACCTCAAGAATCCCAACGACCCGGTGCATGAGTTTCTGCGCAGCCACAGCGTGCAGGTGCTGAAACCGCACATGGCGACCGGGTCGAAAGTCTTCTATGCCGGCCTCGACGGCTCGGTTCGATAAAGGAGCTTGCGAATGACCCATGCCGTCGAAGGGTTCATGTACCCGAACGAAGTCGAGTTGCAGTGGAGCGTGCTGATTGTCCTTTACCCCTACATTACGGGGTTGGTCGCGGGAGCGTTCATCCTGGCGTCTCTCGAGCGCGTCTTCAAGGTGGAAGCCGTGAAGCCCACCTACCGGCTGGCATTGCTCACGGCTCTCGCATTCCTGCTGGTCGCTCCCCTGCCGCTGCAGTTGCACCTCGGCCACCCCGAGCGCTCGCTGGAAATGTACCTGACGCCGCACCGTTCATCGGCAATGGCCATGTTCGGCTTCGTCTACCTCTGGTACCTGATGGTGGTCCTACTGATGGAAATCTGGCTCGACTACCGGAAGGACATAGTCCTGCTGTCGAAGAGCAGCACCGGCGCGATGAAGTGGGTCTACAAGGCGCTTACCCTCGGCTCGGACAACATCAGCGAAGGAGCTCTTCGCGTGGACGACCGCACCGGCTGGGTGATCACCGTCATCGGCATTCCGTCAGCCTTCCTGCTGCACGGGTATGTCGGGTTCATCTTCGGCTCCGTCAAGGCCAACCCGTGGTGGTCGACGCCGCTGATGCCGATCGTTTTTCTCTTTTCGGCCATCGTGTCGGGCATTGCCGCGGTGCTGGTCTTGTACATCCTGTCGATGCGATTGAAAGGCATGCCGGTCGACATGCGCTGTATCGATACCATCGCACGATACCTGTTTTACGCGTTTGTAATCGATTTCTCGCTCGAGATGCTCGATCTCATTCACCGCATTTACGAGGCCGACGAGTCGTTCCGCAGCCTGGACTTCATGGTTCAGACCCGGCTGTACGTGTCGCAGGTGGTCATCCAGATCTTCATCGGAACGCTGCTGCCGCTGTGCCTGTTGGCGGTCACGCAAGTGCGGCGATTCTCCGACGCCAGGCGGCACCACCTTTATCTCGCGTCGGCCGTCCTGACGCTGATCGGGATCTTCGCCATGAGGTGGAACGTCGTCATCGGCGGCCAGCTTTTCTCCAAGAGCTTCCTCGGCTACACCACGTACAAGCTCGAGTTTGTGACCCGGGAGGGTCTGCTGCCGGCCGTCGCTCTGATGATCCTGCCGCTTCTGTTGTTGTGGGGCCTGGTCAAGCTCCTGCCGCCTTGGCCGGAGAAAGCGCCGGTATGAGGATGAGGGGGACTCCATGCATGAGCACACCTCCGAAGTCGAGGCGTTGACTCGCGAGATTCGGGAACTCCAACGACGGATGTCGGCGGTGGAACGCGCGGTCGGCTTGACCTCCACCGAGGCTGTGGTCGATAGCGGCTCGCCGTCCGTCGCAACCGAACCTGCCGCTTCGGTCGAAGCGCCGCCAATGGAAAACGAGTCGCCCGGGATCGCGCCGGTCGTCGGCCGGGCCTTGCTGGGAATCGCGGGCGCCTATGTCCTGCGGGCCGCCGCGGAATCCGGGGCCGTCCCCCAGTTGGCAGCCATGGCGGCGGCCGTCGTCTATGCGTTGTGGTGGCTGGTCAGTTCAGCCCGCCTGGCCGCCAGAAGCCACCTGCTGGCCGGGGCGCATGTCGTCACGGCAGTGCTGGTGATCTACCCGATGGTGTGGGAAACCACGGTCCGGTTTCACGCCATGCCGCCGTCGGTGGCGGCGGCGGTGCTGGCTGCCTTCGCCGCCGTGGGACTCGCCGTCGCGTGGCCGAAGAATCTCGGGGAAGTGGTATGGGTCACGATCCTCGCCGGGCTGGGGACGTCGGCGGCACTGCTGGTAGCGACCTCGCATCTGTTTCCGTTTACCGCCGCGATCCTGGTGATGGCCACCGCCGTGGAAGCGTGCGCCTGCCGCGATCATTGGCTCAGCCTGCGCGGAATCACGGCCATGGTGGCCGACCTGGCGGTCCTGCTGACATCGTTCATCGTGACCCGGCCCGGCGGGCTGCCCGAAGGATACGCCCCGGTGACGCTGCCGATGGTGCTCAGCGTCCAGATCGGTCTTCTGCTGATCTACCTGGCGAGCACGGTGGTGCGCACCCTGCTGCGCGGTCTTCACATCAGCGTGTTCGAGATACTCCAAACGGCCGTCGCGTTTGCCATCTCGGTTGGGGGCGCCTTGCGGGTTGTGCGGGACAGCCCCGCGGGAGCCGCAGCCGTGGCCTGGTTCTGTCTGTTCGGCGGGATCGCTTGCTATCTGGTCGCCTTCGCCTTTCTGGATCGCCGCGCCCGCCGTGACGCCAACTTCTACACCTATTCCACCTACGGTCTGCTTCTGGCTCTGGCCGGAACGCGGCTGATGATGTCCGACTTGGCCCTTGCCGTGACGTGGAGCCTGCTGGCGATCGCCGCCACCTGGATCGGCAACCGCACGGATCGCAGTTCGGTGCGTGCGCACGGAGCGTGCTACCTGTGGCTGGCGGTCGTGTTTTCCGGCCTGGCAACCCAAGGCTGGAGTTCCCTGGCCAGCGCAAGGTCGGTATCTCTTTCCACGGAGGCAGGGTTGACAGCCATCGGCTGCATTTCGGCCTATGGCGTCTTCTGGGTGGTCAGTCGCACCGGCCCCGAACGGTTGTCCGACCGGATTCCCGCGATTGCCCTCAGCGCAGGGGCTTGCTGGAGCCTGGCCTGTCTAGCCTCGGCCTGGCTGATTCGAAACGGCACGGGGTGGTCGGTCACGCAACGGACGGTTCTGCTGACCCTGATGGCGGCCCTTGCCGCCTGGTTGGGCAGCCGTCTAGGCCGGGCCGAACTGACTTCTCTGCTGTACCCGCTGATGGCTCTGGTGGGGCTGAAGCTCCTGTTCCAGGATTTCCACCAGGGCACTCCGGCCACGATGGCGGTGTCGCTGTTGTGCTTTGGAGGAACCCTGGTCGCGCTCCCACGGCTCGCCAGGCGTTCGCCGTCCGAGTCGCGCCCACGGCCGGCCTGAGCCGGCTTGCCCAGTGACGCGAGAGCTACACTGTGGCTGATGCGCCTGCTTTGGATGTTTCTCTTACCCGCTTTCGCTTTGGCCTCGGGCTCCAATTCGCTGAGCCGCCAGGAGAAGGCCGCCGGCTGGATCCTGCTGTTCGACGGGAAGTCCCTCGCCGCGTGGCACGACCCCGCACAATGGAGTCCCCGCGGCGACTCGTGGACCATCGAAGACGGCTGCATCAAGGCGCGGCCGAATCCGCGGGTCGGCGAGGACCTGCTCTCGAAAGCGACTTTCCGCGATTTTGAGATGGCGTTCGAGTGGAAGATCTCGCCGGGCGGCAACAGCGGTGTGAAATATCGGATCCAGGACCGGGTCCGGATCACCGAATCCACCCGGGCCCGCAATCGCAGTTGGGAGCAGTGGTATAGCGACGAAGTCCGCCTTCGGCGGGTCGATCGAGCGCGCCTGGCACCGGGCGACCGGCTTTGGGAGCAGGTCGTGGGTTACGAATACCAGATGATCGACGCCGCGCACGAGGATGCCCGGCGTGGGGGATCGCACGTGACCGGCGCCCTCTACGACCTGGACGCGCCCGTGAACCCAAACATCCTGCCCGCCGGACAATTCAATTCGTCGCGAATCGTGGTGCGCGGCGATCACACGGAGCATTGGCTGAACGGCGTCAAGGTGCTGGATGCGGATCTGAACACGCCCAAGCACAAAGAAGCTTTCGCGCGGCGATGGGGAGCGGACAGCGGCATGTACAAGTTGTACGCGGACCCGACACGAAAGGACTGCCCCATTGGTTTGCAGAACCATGGAGACGCGGTCTGGTTCCGAAAACTGCGCATCCGCAGGTTGCGTTAATTGCGAATGGGGGCGGGGGTACGTGGGCACGGACTGACCTCCGCGACGGAGGGGTCGAGACGAATCTAATCTCGACGCCGCAGACACAAGTGTCCGCGCCACGGGCGGAAATCAAGATGTCCGCTCCCTCCCGGTCGCGGCTTCCGAAAGAACCGGCGGTGCGGAGCCTGGAGACGCCTACAGACCCAGCGACGCCGAGAGACGGATCTGCTGCTTTGCCTTCTTATCCGCGATCACCAGGGCGCCGTTCTCCAGACGGATCTCGTCGACGTGGCGCATTCCTTCGGGAGTTCTCGTGTAGAACATCAGGTAGCGGGCTTCGATCTTCGACTTTGCCGGGAGCCAGCGATAGGCCGGCGCGCCGAACATCGTACCGGTCGACACGGCCTCGCGCCGGGGAACATCATACGGCTGTGTGGAAAACTCCAGGCCGCGTGCCGACCGGCCATCCTCGGGGTAGTGCTCCCAGGTTTGCAGCCAAGGGAACTCCTCGGGCCGGAACACGTAGCCGAGCATGAGCCGCTTGGCCGGATTGAACGCGGTGACCCAAACCAGCTTGTTGGCAGGATCGAGCAGGGTGGTGGTATGGTCGCCCGATCCCATTTTCGAGGGCGTCAGGCGCATGTCGACCTTCCCCCCCTGGCGGCCGGGCGCCAGAGGCCACTTGAACGCCTTCCCGGAAGCCAACCGGTGGTTGACCTTCCAACCCTCCACGTAGGGCCGGGTGCTCGCCTGCCTGGCCGGCATGTCGACGACGGTCACTCCCGGCTCCAGGAAGGGAGCGCCGATGGTGGCGTGCTCCGCCCAGTTCACCGGGCGGTCGAAGGCGAGGAGATTCTCCAACTGGCTTTGCACCTGAACCACGTGCTCGCCGTCCACAAGGCGGATGGTCCGTTCGTAGTTCTCCTGCAGGATGGGCAGGGTGACGGCTTGAGTCAGCGCGAGCGTATTGCCCTTCTTGTCGTAAAACCGGGTCTTCCACGGAAGGCGGTGCGCTTCCCCGTGTCCGTCCAACCCAGCGGCTTTCTCTTCCGCAGAAGTGGGCCCGAAGCCGTCCACACATAAGAAATGTCCCACCGAGTCTCCAAAGCCGTCCTGGCCGGTTTCGCGGGCGTAGCGGAGAGGATCCCAAATCGGGCTGATCTTCTGGGTGTCTTCCTTCAGGATCAATCGGACAAAGGCGCCACCCTTTGGGAGAACGGTGAGTTCCAGCTTGTCATTGGCCAGCAGGATGGCGGGCCGGCCTTCATAAGAAAGGGTCGGCTGAGCAGGAGTTGGGGTGGCAGGGATGAGGCAAAGGGCTG
Source organism: Bryobacteraceae bacterium (assembly GCA_046160045.1). Lineage (GTDB taxonomy): Bacteria > Acidobacteriota > Terriglobia > Bryobacterales > Bryobacteraceae > CAZGUX01. The sequence goes on along the minus strand of JBJXGR010000038.1, from coordinate 20,212 downwards.
CAAGTGCAATCAAACGCATGGCGAACGCTATTATACGCACAGGCGTGCCTCGGCCACGGTGGAAAAAAATGTGAACACCCGATGGTACTTTTGTTCTATAATCCAGCAGCGGAGGTACCTTTTGGAGTCCGAAACACCGTTTGACAGCATCGAGGGCTCCCACCGGTATGTCGACATGCTGGCTGAGGCGATCGCCGAGGCTCGCCGGGATGTCGAGGCCGAGATTGCGCTTGCGGATGCGGAAGGCGCCGACCGGCGCAAACAAGCTCTCTTGCTGGTTTCCTACAATCTACTGAAGCTCGAAAGTCACATGACCAATAGTCGACGTATCCTCAATGATCTGAGGAGCTTAAGGCGTCTACTTCTGGATGAGCGCGGACCGCGTTCCGCCGCCACGGTCCGCAGGGCAGGTCCTGTAGAGTAGGGTCGGCCATCGCCGGTCCTGAATCGTCCATCACTTCGAGATCCGCAGTTTTTCAGTTCTTGAGCTGTATACACAAAGGGGCTTCTGCGACTCCGGGATCATGTGTTTCTGTCGACAGTTTATCCCTTTGTTTAGAATGGCCTGCGAAAATTGGCTGTCACCCGGGCCCGGGTGGCATCCGAGGGTGCCACTTTTCTCAGTGGTACTCCCCCGGGTTGGGGTAACCTTCGATTCTCTCGGTTGCGGTCTAAAGATTTGTCGCGGAAGATGGATACTGACGAAAAGTGGCTTCAAATGGGCGTTTTGTCCTATCTAGTGGTTGACAGTAAATCACAGCTTCGTTTATCATCGAGTTTCCACAGACGGAAGACGGTTTAAGCACCTGCCACCAGTGGCTAGGGGGAGACTCGACATGATGAGCTTCGTCATCGGCGAAAAAGTGATGTACCCCAATCAGGGCGTAGCGACCATTGAGAACATCAGCACCCGCTCCTTTGGGGCTCAATTCGAGCGTTTCTACCTGTTACGGCTCATGTATACGAGCATGACCGTGATGGTGCCATTTTCGACGGTGTCGTCGGTCGGGCTGCGCCGGATCACCCGCAATAACGACGTGGCGAAGGTGCTGGCTTTCCTCTCCACCGGCGAATGCGACTGTGCAGCCGACTGGAAGTTCCGGTTCAAGGTGAATTCGGACAAAATGCAAAATGGCTCGTTGTTCGAAGTCGCCGAAGTGCTGAAAGGTCTGTTGCTGCTGCAGGCGGACAAGCCCTTGTCGTTCCGCGAGAAGAAGATGCTGGACCGGGCCCGCCACCTTCTGGTGAGCGAGGTGTCGATCGCACGCGGTATCAAGGGGGCGGAAGCCGAATCTCTGCTGGACAAGGCGCTGGCAAAGGCAAGGTTGAGCCTGCCGGCGGTTCTGTAGAGATTCGCTGCGAGATTGAATTGGCGTCGGTCGGCGCGCGGTCCAGTACCGCGCGCCCTTTTTTGTTATCCTGAAGGGTGCCGCGGTGAACCGCCCCTCCCCGATCCGAAGGGGACCAGGGAATCACGAATACGGGGTCAATTCCGTTCGACGCGGCGGGTGGGGGCAAGCAATCGCTTGCCCCCTCGCCCTTTTTGGGGGTTTAGCTGGCGGTCTAACCGCGCACAATCGGGAACATGACGGGTCCGGTTTCGAAATCCAGGCCGAAGGTGTGCTGTGAGGATGCCCATCGCTCGGGCCGCAGCACCCGCAGAACGGCGATCTCATCGCAGTTCTGGAATTTGGGACAACGCAGACAGTCCTTCCACGCTTTGAGCGGCAACACTCCACGCTCGACCACTTCGAAGCCGACCTTGCGAAAGAACTCCTCGACGTAAGTAAAGGCGAACACAGCGTCCAGTTCGTGGCGGCCCGCTTCCTCGACCAGGGTTTCGATCAGCCTTCGGCCGACACCGTGCGTCTTCGAACCAGGATCAACAGCCAGCGACCGGATCTCTCCCATGGTCGGACTGTAGAAGTGCAGCGCCCCGCAGCCCACCAGGCGTTCGGCGGCGTAGATCACGGTGAAGTCGCGGATGTTCTCCGAGAGTTCAAACTCCGTGCGAGGCAGCATAATCCCTTTGGCCGCATAGCCGTTGATCAGTTCCAGTATCGGGGCGATGTCGCGCATCGTGGCCTTGCGCACGGCGAGTTCCCCCGGGAACATCGAGGTCCCGGGCGCTACGCTTTCCGCCGTCAGTCCGCTGATCATGCTTCACTCCTCAAACGGGTGCCAATCTCTTCGCCGGACATCAGCCGCGGCAATATGCGCGGTTCCGCGCCCAAGGCAATGTTCACTTGGCCGACTCCGTGTTCGATCGCCGAGATGGCCGCGTTCAGCTTGGCTTGCATGCCCCCGGTGGCCACGCCGGTACTGATCAGCCCCCGGCACTCCGTCATTGTCAAGAGAGACAACAGACGGCGTTCTCCGTCCAGCACGCCCTGAACGTCGGTGAGGAAGATCAACCGGTCGACCCCAAAGGCGGAAGCGCACGCGACGGCCATCTGGTCGGCGTTGACGTTATACATGTTGCCCGCCGCGTCTCCCGCCATGCACGCAACCACCGGCGTGTAGCCGTGCGAGGTGAGCAGGGTCAATAACTCCGGGTTCGACCGCACCACGCGGCCAACCTGACCCAGGTCCGGATCCATTTGCTCGGCCTCCACCAGGCGGCAATCGACGCCGGAGAGACCGACAGCCCTCGCACCGGCCTGCGTCAGGGCGGCAACGAGTTCGTGATTCACCGACCCGGCCAGCACTTTGACGACGGCGTCCATGGTCTCGGGCGTGGTCACGCGCAAGCCGCCCACGAAGCGGCTTTCGATGCCGCGTTCCTGCAGGAACCGCGTCATCTGCTTGCCCCCTCCGTGGACGACGACGAGAGCATGACCGGCCGCCGCCGTATCGGCAATCTGCGCCGCCAGTTGTGCCCGCGACGCCGGGTCGTCGAGCAGCGTGCCACCCAACTTCACCAGGATCTTCACAGAAGACCCTCGGTTTCCTCGAGGCCGAAGATCAGGTTCATGTTCTGCACGGCTTGTCCCGCCGCGCCCTTTACCAGGTTGTCGATGCAACTGATGACGACGGCCCGGCGCGTGGCCGGATCGAAGACCAGTCCGATGTCACAGAAATTGGTGCCACGCACGCTGTGCAAATCCGGAGCGTGGCCGGGCGCGTACAGGCGGACGAAAGGCTCGCCGGCGTAGGCCTTCTCGTAGACCGCGAGCAGGTCGCGAGCCGACTCGATGCCGGGCGCCCGGAAATAGATCGTCTCCAGGATGCCGCGATCGAGCGGGAGCAACTGGGCCGTGAAGCAGAACTGGCTCTCCTCCAGACCGGACACCAGCAGCACTTCCGGCACATGGCGGTGATGCAGAATCGAATACGCGGAGAAGTTCTCGGTGACTTCACAAAAACTAGTCTTGAGGCTGGGCTTGCGGCCCGCACCGCTCACGCCGGACTTGGCGTCGCAGATGATGCCCGCGCCCAAATCAACCACTTGGCTCTTGACCAGGGGCGCGATCACGAGGTTCGCCGCGGTGGGATAGCAACCCGGATTCGCCACCAGACGCGCGGTCTTCACCTTCTCGCGGTTGAATTCGGGCAAGCCGTACACGGCTTCGGCGAGCAGCGACGGTTGCGAATGGGGTTCCTTGTACCAGCGCTGGTATTGCTCCGCGGTCCGCAGGCGGAAGGCGCCGCTGATGTCGATGACTTTGGCGCCGGCCTCCAGCATTTCCGGCGCGAGTTCGATGGAGACTTCCGGCGGGGTAGCCAGGAAGACGACGTCGAGGCTGTGCGACTTGACGGCATCGGCGGAGCAGGGCGCCCGCTCCGGCTGCCGCGCTCCGATCGGATGCGGGCGGTCACCTGAATCCGCCCGGTGCTCCAGCAGCACTGGAGTCGCGCCGGGGTGACGGGTGAGAAGGGTCACCAGCTCCGCTCCGCTATAGCCTCGAAAACCAACAATGCCTGCCCGGACGGCCATTGGTTATTTATTCATCTCCATGAATAAATATACCACATCACACCGCAGAATGGCTTCCCGTCGGATGCGAGATCGCCCGAGGGGCGGACAACGGAACGGCAGATCCGCTATCGCAGCTTGAACTGCCAGTCGACCTGTTTGGCCAAATCCGTGTCGCGCGCTGCGTGGAGGAACTCCAGGATCGGCGCCAGATTCGTGCCCAGATACTTGCCGCCGGGCGGATAGAACAGCACCCGTGAATACCCACCGCCGGAATGAGCGAACTTCTCCGCCGCCCCCGTGTGGATCTCGAAACGCCCGTTCAGATTCACCAGTTGATACTCCAGCTCCGGCAGGCCGGCCTCGATGTACTTTCGGTCCCGTGAAAGCTCGTAGGCTTCGGCGAGCAACTGGAGAACCAGGCAAGTGGCCCCCTGGTGTTTCAGCGACGGTAGCTCTTTGTAATAAAACACTCCGTTACGGTTGCGGCCGTTCCTGATCAGGTCGTCGGTCTCCTCCAGCACGAGCCTCTTGACCGATTCATCGGGCACGTAGCGGTAGTAGCGCGCCAGCGAAACCAGGGTGAGGCTCTTCATGAACAGGACGCGTACCAGGCTGTGATCGGTATAGGGCTCGATCAGGCCGGGGTAGTCCTGGCGCCAGCGCTTGAACACGTCGACGATGGGCCGGTAGGCGTCCAGATACTTGCGGTCGCCCGTTTCGCGATACAAGGCCAGCATGGCTCGCATGGCCCATCCCAATTCGCGGGTGCTGGACTGCGCCGGGTCGCGATATCGAGGCAGGCGAAGAAACCGCAGAATGTTGTCTCCGATTCCCAGCGCCGCGTTCCAGGCATCCTCGTCCCCGAAAAAGTGATACGCGTCGATCAGACCTTCCACCCACTGGTGCGAGGGCCCGACGCTGCAGCGCGATGTGGCCGCCGCGCATGTCTTCCCGCGGCGAAACGTGAGCGATATCGACGTCGCGCCAGTGGCGCGCGTTGGCGAAGGCGTAGTCGAGGAAGCGCCGCTCCCCCGTGCGTGCGTATTGCAGGAAGAGGTGGTGCGCGAAGTCGTATTCGTTGTTCAGCCAGACCACGTCGTCGCGGCCGCGGCCCTGGCCGGTGTAGCCCCAGTCGACCTCGTCGCCGAAGTTCCAGATCCCCGTGCCGACCGGCCGGTTGTCCAGGATGTCGTAGACAAGAGCGTCGATGCGGCGGCTCGCCGGCGCGCCGAAGACTCGGTCGTCCCATACGCCACAGCGCTCGAACCAGGAGGCTTCGAACTGCGGGATATCCGGGATCTGGTATTGCAGGGAACGCGCCGAGATCTCCGCCGCCGGCAGGTCCGCCAGGTGGAAATTGAGCATCATCTGGTGGGTCTTGGCAGCGCCGAGCGGGAACCACAACGGCTCCTTCTGCGCCGGATAGAGCGCAAGCGTGATCCGGTCGGGGGTAACGTCCATCGCCTTCGGAAAGTTCTGTTGGGCCTGGCGGAGGGTGACGGCGAGGCCGGCATCGCCGTTCGTCCAGTCGGCCCAGAAATCGCCCCAATAGGATTGAAACGCGTGCTCGACGCTGTGGAAGCGGAACTCGGTGGGACCGAAGGTGAACGAGAGCGGGGTCGCGGATTCTTTGATGGTGCTGGTGTAGTGGCCGTGGCCCGTTCTCAGCCGGGCGTTCCCGCCGGGCGAAAGTGCGCTCCAGTCCCAGGAGTCCACCAGGGTTTCGTTTGGCCCTCGGGCCAGGAGCACGCGGTAGTCCAGGGTGGCGTAGGATTTGCCGGCCCAGAAGGTCAACTCGGCGGAGAAGTCGAACGGTGTATCCGCGGGTCCGTGGCGGCCGCTGACCCGGACCACGGCCGCGAGGGGTCCGGATTCCTTGACCTCGATCTTGACCGGTCCCGCATCCGCGGTGGAGAAGTTGCGATTGCCGATGCGAAACGTGAATCCCGACGTGCGCTGCCAGATAGGCTTGCCATTCAGCCGAACATCGACCAGTGGGAAGAAACCGTCCGCCGGGATGCGGGCCTTGAGTGGACCCGTGTCGATCTCGATCGAGTTGTCACCAAGCTTACGAACCAGGTCTCGAGTGAGGGCGGGAGGCGCACCGCCCGTTCGCCAGGAGATTTGCTTGCCCCGGTTGCCCGGCAGGTCGACGAAGGTGCGCACGAACATCCACCGGATGGTGCCGTCGGGCCACCGTCTGGCAACGCTCGCCTGCACCGGTACGGCGCGCGAGCCGTCGAACAAGCCGAACTGCGAGGCGTCGCGCAGCAGTCCTTTGGGAAAGGGTATGCCAAAGGCTACCGGCTCGGCGATCCGGTCGTACTTGGAGATCTTCTCGAAGGTAAGGACGCCTTCCTCAGCCGCGGCGGCGGTCACGAAAGGAAGGAGAGAGGTCAGCAGAAGGGCGCCGCGCATGACGCCATTTCATCACGCCGGCCGGTGGGACTCCAGCCTGATGCGGGCAGAATCCCGCTCTCCTAGCAGCCGATGACAAATAACAAAGGTGGTTAGGCGGCCTCGGTGCCTTTTTGGGCCTGCTCCCAGAACTTGCGGATGAGAGGATTCGCAAGTGCGCGATCCCACTGGAGCTTCCGAGCCGCATCTTCCCCCAAGCGGGTACGCTCTTCAAGGAGTTGCCGTTGGATCTTCGTCTTCATCTCCGCGCAGTCAAATTCCTTCGCCCGTGTCATGCTCGATAACCTCTCTCGGTGAGTGAATTCGGATCTCCCGGTACCCGTGAAGCAAGTTCACCGCGCCAAAACCCGCGATCTTGTCGAAATGCACGATGTGCTTAAAGTTCCAACTTACAAACAGATCCACGACGGCTACCGAGCCGAAGGCAATGTGCTCGGCGTCGTTCACGCTGGCCGAACCGAGAACCCCGGCTCTGATGTACCCATCTCGAAGCCGGCCGACTTCCTCCGTGAAGCGGAGGATCTCGACGGATTGGGGATCAAGCCGCCCCAAAACCGCCTGAACCGATTCGGGCGCCAACGCCAACTCTCGTAAGACCACCTCACTGATCACCAGCCTGAAGCGACCGGCCGACACCTCATCGAAGAAGGAGCGGCTCACATCGAGAAACTCATCGTCGTGGCAGCCTCCAAACACCGAGGTGTCGGCGTAAACGCGGAGGCGCTTCATCATTTTCTATTGTACGCCGCACGTCCGCCGCCAAATCGGACCAAAAGCGGGGACTAAAGTCCCCTTGCACGCTAAAGCGTGCGCCACGATCAATGTACGAAGTTGAGGCATCGCGTGCGTGTGAGGCGGCCGGAGATTCTCTCGAGCGTGCAATTCGAATAGAATACGGCACAGGCTACTCCAAGATCCGCGTGTGCGCGCGACGATGTCCCAACAGCCGCTGTCCAAGATGCAGGTCTTCCTGTGCCATTCTTCCGGCGACAAGGCGGCGGTGCGCGCGCTGTACGCGGAGCTTTCGAAGTTTGACTGGATCGATCCCTGGCTCGATGAGAAGAAGCTGCTGCCGGGACAGCGGTGGCCTGTGGAAATTCCGAAAGCGGTAAGGGCGAGCCATGCCGTGATCGTGTGTCTTTCCGCGGGGTCGGTGAACAAGGAAGGTTATCTTCAGAAAGAAATCAGCGATGCGCTGAAGGTCGCCGAGGAGAAGCCGGAAGACACGATCTACGTGATCCCGGCGCGGATTGAGGACTGTAAAGCCCCGGAGCGCCTTTCCGAATACCACTGGGTGAATCTGTTTGAAGCCGACGGGATCAGCCGGCTCATCGAAGCCCTGGGGGTGCGGGCGAGGCAACTTGGCATTGCCATTTCCGCCGCCGCGGGCATACAGACGGTGAAGGCCACGCCCGCCGCCGGCGCGGCCCGACCGGGCGAGGTTCGGGTGAATCCGATCGATGGGCAGCCCTACGTCTGGATTCCTCCGGGGGAGTTTGAGATGGGCGCATCGGACGCGGATACGGAGGCTTTTGATCATGAGAAGCCGCGGCACCTGGTAAAGATCACCAAAGGCTTCTGGTTCTGTCAGACTCCCGTGACGGTCGGGGCATACAAGCGGTTTGCCATGGCCGGTAGCCGCAAAATGCCAGAGGCTCCAAAATTCAATCCGGACTGGCGTCATGAAGATCATCCAATGGTCAGAGTCACCTGGAACGACGCGGTCGCCTATTGCCAGTGGGCCGGGGGACGCCTGCCGACGGAGGCCGAGTGGGAGTATGCCGCCCGGGCGGGGAGCACGGCACCGTGCTACGGGGACGTGGACCAAATCGCTTGGCATGTGAGTAACTCGAACGGGCAAACTCATCCGGTGGGTGAGAAGTTGGCGAACTCCTGGAACCTGTACGATACGATGGGCAACGTGTCGGAATGGGTGGGGGACTGGTATCAAGATGACTATTACCGAACCTTGCCCTCGCCGGCCGTGGACCCGGCGGGCCCGGAGACAGGGACCATCCGGGTGGTGCGGGGGGCGTGCTTCAACGATGTAGCGAGGTACCTGCGCGCCGCCTGCCGTGTCAGGAACGTACTTGGCTACTGGTACGTCAATATCGGGTTTCGGTGCGTCCGGGAAGTGTTCCCTTGACCCTTTTTCCTTTTCGGGGTCTGGGGCGGAGCCCCAGCGGAAGATTTTTTCTGGGGGGAAACCGAGCCCCCGTTTATCCCTGTTCAGCCCAATACTCTCAGATGCCAGAAAGTGCTTCGAGTTGTTGGATCAACGAACCCAGCTCTTTTGTTACTACCTCCCAAACAATGTCTTCGTCCACATTCATGTAGTCGTGGACGACCCGGTGGCGCATGCCGATGATCGCGTCCCAGGGGATCGAGGCATGCTGTGACCGGTACTCGGAGGAAACGCGTCTTGCGGCCTCGCCGATGGTCTGCAAGAGATGTGTTAACGCCAACCGCAGGGCCTTATCCGCATCGAATTCGCAGCGGGTGCGGCCACCGAGTAATGAAATCGCGTCGCGAGCGCAGTCCAACATGTGACCGGCGTATAGCAGGTCATCCTTCGGCATACTGCAACTGAGCCTCCGCCAGAACACGGTCTCGGATCCGGTGATTGAGATATTTGGGATTCACGATATCGACGCGGCGACCAGTCCAGAGAGCGGACAGTTCACGCTCCAACTCATGCATGGCGACCATTCCGGGTACCTGCTCCGGATCGAATTCGATCAGAAGATCCACGTCGCTATCCGGGCCGAAATCTTCCCGCAACACCGAACCGAACGCCGCGAGCCGCCGGACATGATACCGGCGGCAGATGCTGGCGAGGCGATCCCGATCGACAGAGATCTGCAACAGCATAAGATAGGTCTCGGGTTCATCCGATGGCGGCACGCGAGCCGGACCCGCCAGGGTATTCCCCCTCTGGTATCTTGTCACAATCGGAATCGTAGCTTCCTCTCGTTCCCTACGTGGTCCTGCAATGATCCCGCAACGGGCACGAATCCCGGTCTAAACGACATCACGAGGGTGGACAGCCGTGATGCCGGAGTACCGCGCGAAGTCCTGTATGTTCAGGGTGAGCAACTGGCGCACTCCGTGTACCAGCATCGCAGCGACAAGGCGTGCATCATGAACCTGAACCCCGGTGACGGAGTGCTCCACGACTAGCCGGCGCCACTCGACATGGACGCGCTCGTTGTCCGGCAAGAACCGCAACCTGGTTTCGATGAGCTTTGCCCGAAGATCCGTCTCGGCGCCCGTCAGACCGAATCCATGGCGGCGGGTCGAGTGCAGACGTTCCAGAACTCCACCAGATTCTGAGGCACAAAACAAACCTCATCGCCGCGTTCAATAAACCATTCCGCGGCACTCCTGACCAGTGAATACTCGGGATCAGCGGGATCCACGAGGCGCAGGAGGATATTGGTATCGGCTAGAACGAGCATCTCTCGCTGTCAATTGCGGTCTTGGTAGATGCTCTCCCGGGTCAAAGCCGCGACCGAAAGATGCGGCAGGTTCCTTCCCATCTCCGCCAGAGCGTCCAGCGTCGCCCGGAATTCTTCGAGGCTCGCCATCGGCGCGCCTCCGGCCCGGGCAAGATCTTCAATCACACCTTGCAGGTATGCGTCTAATGAGACACCCTGAGCTTGGGCCTGGGCTGCCAGGCTCCTCTCGATCTCGGGCGCAAGTTCCAGTGTCAGGGTCACGAGATCCCCTCCGGTCCGAATACCTCAGTAGCTCACTCAAGCAGACCGAACTACAGGATCTGCTCCGACCAGCTTTCCAGCACCTGCTTCACCCGCGTCACGAACTGATCCGCAAGGGCGCCATCGATCAGGCGATGGTCAAAGGTCAACGCCAGATAGGCCATCGAGCGGATGGCGATCATGTCGTCGATCACCACGGGCGCCTTCTCCACGGATCCAACGCCCAAAATCGCCACCTGCGGCTGGTTGATGACCGGCGTCGCGAAGATGCTGCCGAAGCTGCCGAAGTTCGTGATGGAGAACGTCCCGCCCTGCACATCGTCCGGCTTGAGCTGCCGCGAACGGGCGCGCGTCGCCAGATCGACGATGGAACGCTGCAGGCCGATGACGTTCTTCTCGTCGGCGGTCTTGATCACCGGCACGATCAGCCCGTTCTCCAACGCAACCGCGATCCCGAGGTTGATGTCGTTATGGTAGAGGATGTTGGTTCCTTCAATCGAGGCGTTGAGGATCGGGAACTCCCGCAGCGCGATGGCCGTCGCACGCGCGACAAATGGCAGGAAGGTCAGCGAGACCCCGTAGCGCTGCTGGAATTCCTCCTTGTGACGCGCACGGATCTTGGCTACCTGCGTCATATCGCAGCGGTGGACGGTGGTGACGTGCGCCGAAGTCTTCTTCGACAACACCATGTGCTCGGCGATCTTCTGGCGCATGGCGCTCATGGCTTCGATGCGCACCTTCGCGCCTTCTGACCGGGGAAGTGGCGGCAACGCTGCGGGTGGGGCGACCGGAGGCGGCGGAGCCTGAACCACCGGCGCGGGCGGGGCAGCCTCGACGGCCGGCGGCCGCGATACGGCAGGGGCGGCCTGACGCACGCCGAGATAGGCTTCCACGTCCTGCTTGGTGATGCGTCCGCCGGCGCCCGTGCCGGTGACCTGGGCCAGGTCGACATTGTTCTCGCGAGCCATGCGGCGCACCAGCGGAGAGAGCGGCCCGGCGGGTTCCAGTTCTTCTTCGACCATCGGCGCCGCGGCTACCGCGGCAGCGACCGGCGGGGGAGCCGGGGCTTCCACCTTCGGAGGTTCGGGCGCCGGCGCCTCTTCCTTCACCGGCGCGGCCGCCGCCCCCGTGCCGTCGTCAATGCGGGCCACCACGGTCTTGATCGCCACCGTCTTGCCCTCTTCCACGAGCAACTCAGACAACGTGCCCGATGCCGGCGACGGTATCTCGGTATCCACCTTGTCCGTTGAGATCTCGAACAGCGGCTCATCCCGCTCGACACGATCGCCCGGCTTCTTCAGCCATCGGGTCAGCGTCCCTTCGACAATGCTTTCGCCCATCTGAGGCATCACGACGTCGGTCATCTTGCGGTCTCCAAAAGAGTCAATTCTTCCATGTGGAGGAGTTCGCGATCAAACACACGGCCGAACGAATGGATCAGACGGTCCTCCACGTCCCGCATGTCCGCACGAACGCCCAGTTGCTCGAGCGAGGCGACCGGTCTGGCCAGCCCGCAGGGCACGATGTACTTGAAGTAATCCAAATCCGTCCGCACATTCAGCGCAAAGCCGTGCGACGTTACCCAGCGGCTGATGTGCACGCCGATCGCGCCGATCTTGGCGCCGTCGACCCACACCCCGGTGCAGCCCGGGATGCGCTCGCCACGCACTCCGTACCCCGCGATGGCGTCGATCATCACCTGCTCCAGCGCCCGGACATAGGCCACGACGTCCCGCCTCCAGCCGCGCAGGTCCACTATCGGGTAGCCTACCACCTGCCCGGGCCCGTGATAGGTGATGTCGCCGCCGCGATCGGAGGCGACGAAGCGGATTCCCGCCGCCGCCAGCGCGGAGTCGCCTGCAAGCAGGTGCTCGCGCTTTCCGTTGCGTCCCAACGTGATGGTATGCGGATGCTCCACCAGCAGGAACTGATCGTCGATGAGCCCCTGCTTCCGCTGAGCCACGAGTTCGCTCTGCAGAGCAAACGCTTCGCCGTACTGGATGCGCCCGAGCCGGCGCACAGCGCACTTACGCATTGATCGCCAGTCCGTAGACCGCGTTAAATGCCTCGCCCACGGCCTCGTACAGGGTCGGATGGGCATGGATCGTCGACAGCATGGTTTCGACGGTCGCCTCGGCTTCCATCGCTGTCACGGCTTCGGCGATCAGCTCATAGCCGTGCGGGCCTATGATGTGCACGCCCAGGATCTCGCCATAGGTTTCCTCCGTCACGATTTTGACGAAGCCCGCGTGGAGGCCGAGGATACTCGCCTTGCTGTTGGCCTGGAACGGGAACTTGCCGACCTTTACTTTGTAGCCTGCCGCCCTCGCCTGCGCTTCCGTCATGCCGACGCTGCCGATGCCCGGTTCGGTATAGGTCGCGCCCGGAATCCGGTTCTTGTTGATGGGCCGGGCCGGCTTGCCCGCGATGTGCGCCACGGCGACCATGCCTTCCATCGTCGCCACGTGCGCCAGTTGAGGCGTTCCCGCGACCACGTCGCCGATCGCATAAACCCCCGGTTCACCCGTGCGTTGACGCTCGTCCACCTTGATGAAGCCGCGATCGAGTTCGACGCCCGGTGTGTTCTCCAAACCGATCTTGTCGGTGTTCGGTTTCCTGCCGACCGCCACCAGGAGCTTCTGGGCCTCCATCTCCTCAGTCTTCCCGTTCGACAGCGTGGCGGTCAGTTGCACGCCCTTCCCGCCGAAGCGGATGTTCTCGGCCTTGGCCCCCGTCTCCACGCGGATGCCGATCTTCTTGAAATACCGTTCCAGTTCCTTGGAGACTTCCTCGTCCTCCACCGGAACGATGCGGGGCAGCATCTCGAGGATCGTGACCTGGGAGCCAAACCGCTTGAAGATCGAGCCGAACTCGACCCCGACGGCTCCCGCGCCGATAATCATCAGCGATTCGGGGACAGCTTTCATCCGCAGGACTTCGATGTTGGTCAGGATCCGTTCGTCCGGCAGCAATCCCGGCAGCATCCGGGCTTCCGACCCGGTGGCGATGATGACATTCTTCGATTCGATCGTCTGTTTACCCTGATCGGAAGTCACCTCAATCCGCCCGCCGCCCAACAACCTGGCGAAGCCCTTGATGACCTCGACCTTGTTCTTCTTCATCAGGAACTCGACGCCTTTGGCGTGCTTGTTCACGATGCCGTCTTTGTTGTCGACGATCTTGGGGTAATTCAGGCTGGGATTCTCGCAATGAATCCCTTCCTCTTCCGCATGGACGAAGTGGTCCCACACTTCCGCCATATGCAGGAGGGCCTTGGTGGGAACGCAGCCGACATGGAGGCAACAGCCGCCGAGCTTAGGGTCTTTTTCCACGAGGGCGGTACGGAGACCGTACTGGCCGGCGCGAATGGCCGCAGAATACCCCCCCGGGCCGGACCCGATGATCACGAGGTCGTATGTCATGAACGTACCTAGTGTAGCAAGGGCTGGTCCGGCGCCCGATCTACGACGCAGAGCCTGCTTTGCCGGATAAGCGCGGCCGGAACCAGGTGGCATTCGCCAAGCGCCCGCGGCTCGTATGAGCGCTTCGTCCCCCGAACACCCGTGTGAGAATGGAGGCGATGGCTGTCGTTCATGGCATTCAGATCCCCGAGAGAACTCTAGACCAGTTCTGCCAGAAGAACGGGATCCGCAAACTCTCCCTGTTCGGCTCCATACTACGGGAAGATTTTCGCCCTGACAGCGACATCGACGTTCTGGTTGAGTTCGATCATGACCGCACACCCGGCCTTCTGGGGTTGGCGCGGATGGAGCGGGAGTTGTCGGAATTGCTGGGCAGGAAGGTGGACTTACGCACGGCGGGCTTCTTGAGCCGGTATTTCCGGGACAAGGTTGTCGGGGAAGCCCTCGTACAGTATGAGCGAGCCTGACACCATCCGGCTCCGACACATGCTGGAGGCCGCTGAAGAGGCTCTGGCAATTGCACGCGGCAGGTCCCTTGCCGAGTTGGTGAAGGATCGCACATCCAGCCTGGCGGTAATGAAAGACATTGAGATTATCGGGGAAGCAGCGTCGAACGAAGATCTCTGCAGGTCTCCGGCTATCCGAGTCAGGGATACCTTGGAGCGACGTGATCGGAATGCGAAACACGCTCGTCCACGCCTACTTCGATGTGGACCTCAGAATTGTCTGGGAGACGGTCGAGCGCGATCTGCCGGAACTGGTGCGGCAGTTGCGCAAGCTCCTGCCGGGGAAATAGCGCCGGGCGACAAGTAACGTCGCCCGGCGCCACTTGCGGGTCTAGCGAATCCAGACTTTCGCCACGTTGGACTTCCTGCCATCCACCGTGACTTCGACGAACACCTCGCCCTTGCCCGCTAGCGCGGGTGGAATGCGGACGTTGATCTGGTCGAGTCCGACATACTCGCCGCTCGGCCCGAAGCCCACGATTTCGGCCGTCTGGCCGCCGACCCGCGCGGTCACCGGCGTCGTGTTGCCGCGTAGTCCGGTCCCATACAACAGCAGGTACACCGGATCGGAGCCGACATCGAGCGGGCTCATCGAGCACGTCGTGGTCCCGCACGTGTAAACCGCCTGCGCCGTCTGCCTGCCCTGCGCATCGATGCGCAAGGCGGTCGCTGCGGCGATGCTGGAACCTACCGTAAACAACCCCGGCGCCACGCCGTCGATCTCCGCGGGGAGGGTGAGCTTCTGCCCGCCCTCGAGGGTGACGATCACCGTCGCCTTCCCCGAACGTGTTCCACCGGGCAAGACGAAATTGATCTGCTGCGGGCTCGCATAGTGCAGCAGGCCCGGGCGTCGCGCGCCACTCACGTCCGTCACCTCGACGCTCACGCCGCCTAACGTCGTCGGCAGCGGGCTGGAGGGAGCTGCCGCCGTCTTCGTGCCCAGGTTCGGCCCCGTAACGGAAGCCCATGCATCCGGGGCGACTTTATTGTGAACGAAGCTCGCGCCGTTGCGCACAACGCCGTCTTCGATAGCATCGACGATGCCGTTGTTGTCGCAATCGGGGAAGTTGACCAGGAAAATCTGGCGGAAATCATTGCCGCCAAAATCCTTCACCAGCCTTCCGGCGCTGTCGAAGGTCGGGACACGCCGGTTGAACGCCAGGCGCTGGCCGTCGCGCGACCATACCAATGCCTCCAGCGGCGTCAGCGACGACCCATGCGGGGTCAGCCAGTGAGAGGCGCCAAACAGCGGGCCGGGCTTGACGCAAATCGCCAGCACTCCGTTATCGGCGATCACAGCAACAGAATTTCCGGACGGGTGCCAGCGCAACGCCTGCTGTGCGCCCCCTGGGAGAAACGTCACCTGCTGAGGCCGCAGTGCCGGGTTGGGGTCCTTGTCGGAACCGTTCGACGCAATGATGAACATCTGCCGCGTGCCGTCATCGGCGGTCGCGAAGTAACCGATGCGCGTTCCGTCATGCGAGCCGCGTACAATTCCTCCCGCCGGGGTCGTGGTCAGCCTGCGGATCCGTGTGCCGCGCGGCGGCCCGGGGAACCGGGTCTTGGTCCCGGAGTCGGCGGTGGTGATATCGACGTCCGCGGGGATGTCCACCACATAGAGCGAACTCATGATCGATCCGTCCGCTTCCTTCACTCTTCCGATGAACCCACGCATCAGGCCTTGGGCCCCGACCCAGGAGTCGTCGGAAGCCTGCACCAGATCGCCGGTCTTGGCTTCGTCAGTCGGCACGACCGGCACCAGAAGAACGGCATAGTGCGAAACCCCGCTCGGCGCGCGTGGATGCTCGACCATATAGCCGCAGGTGCGGCCGTAGGTCTGTAGCAACTGATCGTCGTAGGTGAACCCGACGCGCTTGCCATCGATCGTGTATTCGTGCCGATGAGTGCCGCCGCGGTGCGCACCCGGAATCGTGGTGTCGGAGGTGATGTCGCGATAATCCATGAACCGGATGGAATTGCTACCGTCGTCGCGGGCGACTCCGCCCCGCCGGTTGCGCGCTCCGTAGACCCCCAGGGTCGGCACTTCGCTCACCAGCGGGCCGTGAATAAAAACCACTTCATTCGCCAGCGGGCTGTACGAGGCCGCGCCCAATCCGGGCGCCGGCCCCGCCGCTCCGATCAGCACCGGCTGCGGCGCATAAATCACACTCTCCTCGCCGGTAAGGGTATTCACCTTCATGATGCTGGTACCGTTGCCGATACCTCCGCCTACCGTGTCGCGGGTATCGAAGACCAGAAAACGGTCGTCGCGGGAAAAGTTGTCGTTGTTATCGAGCAGTTTGCTGATGGGCGAAAACGTGATCTGCCAATCACCGACATCGGGGTCGACCACACATGTCGGGCGGCCGTACAGGGACAGCGCCACCACCAGCAGTGGCGCGAATCTACGTCGCATAAGACCTTCCTTTCGTCAGGCGAGCAAACGGGGATCAGAGAGGATGCAGCGAAACAACACCCTTCGCTCAAGGTCTCTTTCTTCTCGTTGGTTCCGAATCCGGGATACCACGCGGGCCGATGGGAGTCAAACCTCGATCGTGATATTGTAACCACGGTTACTATGAAACGGCTCTCTCTTCTGCTCCTGGTGGCGGTTCCGCTTTGCGGCCAGTTGGAGCGCTACGTCGCCATCGACAACGTCTGCGCCTGGCCGAATCTCACCCTGCTTCCGGGTGGCCAGATCCTCGCGCATATCCACAATCGTCCTTCGCACGGACTGCACGAAGGCGACATCGAAACCTGGGCCAGCGAGGATGGGGGCGCTCTGTGGAAATTGCGCGGCGTGCCCGCTCCGCACGGCCCGGGCACGACGCGCATTCACGCCGCCGCCGGGCTAACGCACGACGGATCCCTCGTCGTCGTCACCACCGGTTGGGGTGGCGAGAAACTCCGGGGCCATATTCTGAAACCCTGGGTCAGCCGCTCGAGCGATGGCGGCAGGACCTGGCAGCGGAGCGAGAGTGTCACTCTCCCCCCCGGCACGGACCAGATTATTGCATTCGGCAATGTCGTCCGGATGACAGGCCGGCAACTGGCGGTGCCCGTCTATTCCGGCAAGCGCTCGCCGAACCCGACGGCCACCGGGTCTCGCGATCAGTGGATCCGCAGCAATGACTCCTGGCTGTTGTTCAGCCAGGATGACGGCCACACGTGGGGCAATGCAGCCCTGATCGGCAGGGGCCAATACAACGAGACGGCCGTGCTTCGCCTGCGAGCGGACCGCTGGCTGGCCGCGGCCCGGACGCTGGACGAACCGGGCGCTCTCGAACTCTTCGTCTCGGAAGACGAAGGCCGGCATTGGAAGAACACCGGGCCCGTCACGCTCCCCAGTCATCATCCGGGCCACCTGCTCCGGCTTTCCGACGGGCGCATCCTGCTCACCTATGGCATCCGCGAGCGCTGGCGCTACTCCTCGACACCCGCGCTACCCGAGTCGCACCAGGGCGTGGGCATTCGCATCAGCAGGGACGAAGGGAAAACGTGGAGTTCACCCGCCCGGCTGGTGACGCTGCCCGAAACCGGCGACGGCGGGTATCCCGCCACGGTCCAACTGGCCGACGGCGCCCTGGTGACGGCCTATTACAGCAACGGAATCCCCACCCACCGCCGCTATCACATGGGCGTTGTCCGGTGGAGGCTGCCCGAATGAACCGCCGCGAATTCCTCGCCGCGCCCGCGCTGCTCGGCGCGCAGACCAAACCGGTTCGGCCGGGTATCGCGCTGAACGAAGACAACAGCCATTACTTCTTCACGCGCGCCGGCCAGACGCTCAATGCCGCCGCCGTCGACTCCTTCATCGACCAATACGCCGGAACGCAAGTCCGCGAGCTGATGCTTTGCCCCAACTCGATGCGCACCAGCTATTCGAGCAAAGTGTGGGACCCCGTTTGGCGCGGGTACGATCCACTTGGACCCGACAATCAGCCGCTGCTGGCGAGCCTCGCACCGGAAGCCAGCAAAAGCATCCGGCGCTGGATCCATACAGCGTGGGAGTTGGACCGGAAGGGCATCGACCCCTACCAGCGTTGGATCGCGCGCTGCCGCAAGCATGGCATCTCGCCGTGGCTTTCGATGCGCATGAACGATATCCACGAGGTCAACAATGAACGCTCGCCGATGCACTCGGAGTTCTGGCGCAGGAACCCGCAGTTCCGCCGTGTCCCCTACCGGGACGGTTTCCGCGAACGGGCCTTCGACTATGGCCACGCGGAGGTTCGCAAATACCACATGGCCCTGGTGCTGGAACTGATCGAACGCTACGACTTCGACGGGCTGGAACTCGACTGGATGCGGTTCGGCTTTCACTTCCGGCCCGGACAGGAGGCGCGTGGAGCGGACCTGCTGACGGACTTCACCCGTCAGGTGCGGACTCTCCTTCGGCAAAAGGAGAAGCGGCGCGGCCATCGCATCAAACTCGGGGCGCGCGTGCCGTCGCGCCCGCACACAGCCGCCGGTCTGGGGATGGACGGAGCGCGTTGGGCCCGCGAAGGCCTGGTCGACATGCTGGTGGTGACGCCGTTCTTCTCGAGCGCCGAGTTCGACATGCCCATCGAACTCTGGAAGCAACTTCTCCGCGGCACCGGCGTTACCCTTGCAGCCGGCCTCGAGATCCTCGTCCGGCCGAACCCGGAGATGACCCCGCCGCCGCACATGTCGCTCGAAACCGCCCGGGGCGCTGCCGCCTCGCTGCTCGACCGGGGTGCGGACCGCATCTACCTTTTCAACTACATGGACTCGGAGACGGCCATCGAGGATCTCGACAATTACCGGACTCTGTTGTCCGAACTCGGCGATCCGGCGGCGCTGGCCGGCAAGCCCCGCCGCCACGTCCTGACGTTCGCCGATACCTGGGCGCCCGGCGAACCGGCCGCGCCGCCGCCGTTGCCCCTGAAGTGCGGGCCGGGCAAGTGGTCGGCCTTCCGCCTGGCAACCGGACCCAAACCCGCCTCGAGTCCCGTGTCCGTGAGGTTGGGAATCGACCCAAGCGGTTCCGGATGGGAGGTGCGGCTCAACGGCGAACTCTGTTCCGCCGCCGGTACGGTGACGCCGGGCCACTCATCGCCCGGCAAGCCGTTGTCGGCCTTCCGCGTGCCTGAAGCCGCTGTGGTGCGTGGCTACAATCTGGTCGAAGTTCGAGCGGCGAGCGAAGCGACGATCTTCTGGGTGGAAGTGATGGTGGGATGACCGGTCGTGATTCGGCGCGATAATAGACCCCGTGCGTCTCCTCGTTCTTCTTGGCCTTTCCGCTTGCGCAGCCACCGCCGCCGGCGTTTCTGCCCGCGCCAAAGCCCTTCACCGCGATTCGCTGGTCTTTGACGGCCATGCCCACGTGATCAATCGCCAGTTCCACGATCACACCGATATCGGCGATGCCTTGCCCCGCGGCCAGTTCGACCTGCCGCGCGCCCGCGAGGGCGGCCTGGGCGCGTTCTTCTTCTCGCTCTATATCGCGGAAGAATACTACCCCGGCCGTTACGAAACCAAACAGGTCCTTCGCCTCTACGACCTCGCTACCACGCAACTCGAGAAGAACAAACAAACCATCGAGATGGCGTTGAACGCCACCGATATTGAGCGGATCCGCCGCGCGGGCAAGATCGCAGGCGTCCTCGATCTCGAAGGCGGTTTCGATCTGGACGGCGATCTGGGCGTCCTGCGCACGCTCCACCGTTTGGGCTTCCGGTCGCTGCAGCTTTCCGCCCACAACTGGACCAACCAGTTCGCCGACTCGTGCTGCGCCCCGCCGAAGTCCAAGGGTCTGACCGAGCATGGCCGCGCCGTCATCCGTGAGATGAACCGCCTCGGCATGGTCATCAACATCTCGCACGCGGCCGATACCACCATCGAACAGGCGCTCGCCGTCAGCACCGACCCGTTGGTGGCCACGCATCACGGCATGCGTGCGCTCAACGACATTCCCCGGACCATGCCGGATGCCCTGATGAAGAAAGTCGCGGCCAAGGGCGGCGTCATCGGCTTCCACATGGGCAATGAGTTCCACAACCGCAAGATGTTCGACTGGAGGACGAAGTACGAGGGCAAGGCCTTCTGGGACACCTCCAAGGTGCGCGGCAAGGTGGCCGGCCTGTCTATCTTCGAGATCGACAAACTGACCGGCCCGCACTTCCCGGACGAAGGAGTCCCCGCGCCCAAAGATCTCCTGTTCACGGTCGACGGGTGGATCGCCGTCATCGACCGCGCGATCCAGGT
>JBJXGR010000037.1:0-83828 GCA_046160045.1 Bryobacteraceae bacterium | reverse complement strand
GGATTTTCCACCGAGCCAGATGGTCTGCTGTATGAGCGGCTGTTACGACGAAATCGAGGCCTACCAAGTCCACCACCCGGATCGGCTGCGTTCTACCCGTCCGTCGCCTTTCCACGACAGCCGGGCGGCGGTTGAGAGCATCGGGCTCGCCAAGCGCCTGCACAACAGCCTGAGGCGGCGAGAGCTCATCTTATCATACGGCAGGCCGGGCTCAGGGAAGGAGCTTGAAAATCGTGACACGCGGGCCTATATGCGTTACGCTGAAAATAGGCAAAGCGAGGATTGTCCCGATGACCGTACTTGAACTTTCCGACGAAAAAGCCGCCAAGCTGAAAGCACGGGCGGCGGCGCAGGGTCTTACCCTCGAAGCCTGGTTGGACAAACTGGCCGATGAAGCCGCCGGCGCGCCGGCCCGCGTCCAACCCCCGGCAAGTCCGCGCCGGCACATCTCCGAAGTGATCCTTGAGAGAATGAGCAAAGTTCCTCCCGAGGTCATGGCCGCCATGTCCAAAGACGGCGCCAGCCAGCACGACCATTACATCTACGGCCTTCCCAAGAGAGAAGAGTGAAAGTCTTCGCCGATACCTTCTACTGGATCGCCTTGACCGATTCGACAGACAACGCCCATGAACGCGCCCGGCGCATCACGGACGAGATTGTCACCACCGACGAGGTTCTCGCCGAATACCTGACCTTCTTTTGCGCCGCCCCGGAATCTATCCGTAGCGAGGTTGCCCTGACCGTGGAGGACATTCTGCAAGACCCGGCGGTGAAGGTGATTCCACAAAGCCGTGAATCGTTTCTCGCCGGGCTTACACTCTACCGGGCCCGCCCCGACAAAGGCTACAGCCTGACGGATTGCGTTTCCATGGCGGCGATGCGCCGCGAAGGCCTGAGCGAAGCGCTGACCAATGACCGGCATTTCGAGCAGGAAGGTTTCCGCGCCCTGTTCCGCGAAACCTGACGGCCTTTCCGTGGGGAAAACTCGCTGTGCGCACTTCCCGCCGCCCGCCCACCGCGCCAGACTTCTGTTCACCATCAGGAAGTTGGCGGAAGAATCCGGCGATCAGGAACACGACCCGTTCGACTTGTTGAACATCATTGGCGCACTCGGGGTCGCACTCGGCGCGCACTCGGGGTCCGCACTCGGGGTCGCACTCGGGGACGGGCACTCGGGGTCAAAGACCAGGGCGAAGGGGCCGTTTCCGGATTTCTGTCCTCGGTACTCGAATCTACTCAATCACTTGCACACCAGCAACGAGGCGCGTGCAGGGACCTCTGGCGGGCTTTTCACGCCGAGCAAAATGGGGCAGGTGGGTGCAGACGCGGGTTTTCAATCCTCCAATTCGGCACTGCATTGTACTTGAGTCTGTGGGACGAAACCGCCGACCTTACAGCTGGGCTTGGACTGTGCATACTGCCTGCGACGTGCTTGGCACAGCCTACTCGGGTATCATCAAGGGGGGCGTAGCATGAGTCTCGAAGAAGCCATCCTCGACAAGGTCCGCCGCCTTCCGCCGGCAAAACAGGAGGAAGTGCTGCGCTTCGCAAATGGCTTGCAGGACGGTGCCAAGGCCAGAGTTGTCCCGTCCCGCGATCGAACCATGGAAATGAAGTGGATCGACTCAAACCGCGCCGCCTACGCGGATCAATGGGTGGCTGTGGAAGGCGATCGTTTGGTCGCCGCCGGCAGCGACCCTCTGAAAGTCTTTGCCGCCGCAAAGGAAGAGGGTATCCCAATTCCGTTTGTCGTGCACTTAGTGCCGGAAGATCCACTTCCCTTTGTGCCGGGTTGGTAGGCTGCCCGTCTCGCTGGACTTCGATGCCGTTCATCACTACACCGAGGCCCTCGATGGAATCGAGGTGCCGATCACACTATGCCTCGGGAGGCAATCGGTCGAGCTCTTGGCAAAACTGGATACGGGCCCGGCACACTGCATCTTCGAGCGTAAATACGCTGAGATGCTTGGCGTGTACGTCGATTCCGGCCGGCTTCAACGTTTCCGGACCGTAGCTGGGTCGTTTGCAGCCTATCAACACGAGATTACCGTTCAGACGCTTGGTATCGAGTTTTCAGCGGTCGTCTTCTTTGCCCAGGACTCCACATTCAACCGGAATTTCCTGGGTCGTTACGGTTGGCTTGACCGCCTTCGCATCGCCATTGTCGACTACGACCGCCTGCTCTTCGTGAGCCCGTACCAATCCTGAACTGCTGGCGGGTCTTCGAACAGTTGGGTCGCCGCCTCGGGGTCAAAGACCGCGGTTCCGATTTCCGGCTGCGCCCCCGGGTTTTCCGGTGACCGGGCGGTCTACGCGAAAGCGCCGCGGCGGTCCAGCCCTTTTCGACAAAGCTCGATGGCTGACCGTCGCGGACTACATCACTGTTCCACAGATCGGGTGTCCCCGTGGAGAGAAGGGACCGTTTCGTCCAGTCACGCCGCCCGGCGCTTCTCCGCATCCTCCCGCGCGATCCGCTCCGCCACTTCCAGTAGGGCTTCCTCCGCCCCCGGGAATCGCCGCAGGACTTCTTGCAGCGTTCCGTTCCCGGCCGTCGTTCGCGTTCGCTCCCCGCCACCTCCCGCCGGCGTCCGGTATCCCGCCTCCAGTGCCCACAACCGCGTCAGTTCCTTCATCGCCTCCAGCGCCGCGCGCGGTTTCTTCCGCCCGTGCCGCCCATACATCACCGTCATCACTTCCCGCATCCAGTCCAACCTCTGGAGCAATTCGTCCTGCCGTTCCGCGTCCTCCTCGGTCCGCGTTCGCCCCGCCGCCAATTCCCGCGTCAGGTGCTCGGTCCGGTGTCGCGACAGCGCGCTCTTCGACACCTCGTACCGCCTTGCCACTACCCGGCAATTCGTCCCTTCCATCAGCGCCATTTCCATCGCTTTCCGATTAGGATGCCGGCAAATTGAACATTTGGGTTCCTGCATCTTTCTAGATAACCCGCCAATAGGATCTCACGCGTGTCTACACGTTCTACGCCTCCAGCCGGCCTTCACCGCCGGTCCAATTTCTCCTGAATTCCTCTCCCTTAACGACTTACGTTCACAAGGGTCATAAAAATAATTTTCCTTAATCGGACACCGGGGACAGTATCCGCTTCGCGGGTTTCCGTCCGGCGACCATTTCCATCGAGATCGTGCCCGCGGACGGCTCGGGCGGCGCGCCGTTCGACACGCTCATACCTATGACGTGCTGAGCCGACTGACTCACGCATCGATGACGCGGGACTCGGTGACATAGACGACCACTCGGGTCTATCACTCGACGGAGCAGCGGTTGTCGAGCGTGACCAATCCCTCGTCGCCACAGACGATCCGTCAGACAGAACGCACCACCCGGGTGCAACCGGCGTGCTGATTGCACATACTCAAGGGAGTCCAAGATGCATGCATACGAATTCTCAGGCTTAGCGCAACTCCGCGCCACACCCGTTATTCTCCGCATGATGACCGAAGGGCTCACGCCGGAGGAGGCAAGCTGGAAGCCCTCCGCCAAACGCTGGTCGGTGCTGGAAGTCTTAGGTCACCTCGCGCACGTCGAGGTGTACGGCTTCCGCGGCCGCGTCGAGCGGATCCTCGGCGAGGAGAATCCTCTGCTGCCCTCCCACGACCCGAACTCCTTCACCTACGATGTCCCGGATCTGGCCGAGGGTCTGAATTCGTTCGAACGCGAACGTAGCCCCAGCTTGCGTCTCCTGGAGAATTTGCCGGCGAGCGCTCTGGCGCGCGGCGGTGTCCACTCGGCGCTCGGCCCCCTCACGGTTTTGAACCTTCTGAACGAGTGGCCGCTCCACGACCTCGGCCATATCCGCCAGATTGCCGAACTCATTCGCGCCGTCAAATACTATCCCCACATCGGCCCATGGCAAAACTTCTACTCCTTGCAGCCTTAGCCGCAATCACTCTCGCCGCGGGCAGCCTCGACGAGATGCGCCGCGATTTTCAATCCCCACCCGTCGACTGCCGCCCGCATACCCGTTGGTGGTGGCTCGGCAACGCTCTCTCCAAAAGCGACATCACCTGGCAACTCGAACAAATGCGCGCCCAGGGCATCGGCGGAGTCGAACAGATCACGATGGCCCCGGTCTATGAGCGCGGGAATCACCCCTACCTCTCCCCGGCCTTTTTCGATCTCGCCAGGCATGCGATCGGCGAAGCAAAACGACTGGGTATGGAAGTCTCCTTCAACTTCGGCGGCCCCGGATGGATCTGGGGCGGCGAGTGGGTTCCGCCGGAAGACCGTAATCAGAACCTGGTGGCGAGTTTCGCCGATCTCGAAGGGCCGCGAGACTACTCGGGCCCGCTGCCGGTCGCCTCGCCTCCCAATCCAAAGGATGTGCCCGGGTCGCTCCAGTCGATCCGTCCGCAGGACCGCCTGCAGGCCGTGATCGCCGGCCGCATCGTCGACGGGAGAATCCTCGAGGCATCTCTGGTCGACCTCACGACAGAGGCGAAGGGCCGCCGCCTGAACTGGAAGGTCCCGGCAGGCCGATGGCGTCTGATGGCGTTCTGGCTCGTACACTTCGGTGATGACCATGCGGTCAATCACATCGATAAAGGCGCCATGCAGCGCTATTGCGAGCGCCTCGGCAGCCAGTACCTCCAGGCCTTCGGCGGCGAGTTCGGCAAGACCGTCGAATCGCTCTTCCAGGACAGCTTTGAAGTTCCCATCTACCGCAACGGGATCTACTGGGCGCCGCACCTGCTCGGCGAGTTCAAGACCCGGAAGGGATACGACCTGACCCGCCTGCTTCCCGCTCTGTGGTGGGAGGTCGACCGGCTTTCCCCCAAAGTGCGCTACGACGTGAATGAGTTTCTTCATCGCACCGGGATGGAGGCGTTCTTCGATACCTTCCTCGGGTGGTGCGAACGGAACGGGGTGAAGGGCCGCATACAGCCCTACGGCTTTGTCACCGATATCCTCGAAGGGGCCGGGCGCTCGCACATCCCGGAACTGGAGATCACCGCCGGTGAGAAAGACGCGGTGCCCTGGTTCGACCCGCGGATCGGCCCTCGCACCTACACGGCGTCGGGCGCGCACTTGTACGGGCGAAACGTCGTCAGCGTCGAAGCCTACACCTACATGCACTGGCAGCCCGGCCGGTCCACGATGGAGGAACTCAAGATCGCCTCCGACATGTTCCTCCGCGCGGGCGCGAACAAGTTCTACAACTCCGGGTTTACCGGCACGCCCGAAAAGGACTTCGCGCCGTCGCGCCGCTTCTACGCCGAAATCGTCGTCAGCCCCGTCAACGTGTGGTGGCGCTATTACAGGCTGCTCGGAGATTATGTCGCGCGCTGCTCCAGCCTGCTGCGCCAGGGGCGGCCCGCCGCCGACATCGCCGTCTACTCGCCGCTCGCCAATCAGTGGACGCTCGACGTGCTCAACGCCCGCCGCTGGACGCGCGATTTCGACTGGGGAGCTCTGGCCAGGATATTGCTCACCAACGGCTACGACTTTGACCTGATCAATGACGATGTCCTCCAGAACCGCTCTGATCTCGCCGGCGGCCATATTCGCATTCGCGATCTCGACTACCGCATTCTGGTTCTGCCCAACATCCGAGCCATCCCGCTCGCCACCTTCCGCCGCATCGAGGAGTTCATCCGCAACGGCGGCATCGTGGTCGCGTTGGAACAGACGCCCTCGGAATCCACCGGGATGGCGGAGTACGAGCAGCGCGACGCACAGGTCCGTTCGCTCTCCGCCGAACTGTTTCGCGAGCCCGAAGGGCGCGACGGTACCGGCCCCCATCGCCATGGCCGCGGCTACACCTTCTTCATCCGCAAAGTCATCGACCGCTCGAATGTCCTCGACTTCCGTAGCAGCGTCTTCGATCCGTTCCTCATTACCCTGCGCAAACACCTGGCTCCCGACTTTGGAATCGATTTCGTGCGAGAAGGGATTCGCGAAAACCAGGGACTGGTCTTCTCGCACCGCAAGACCGAGAGCGAAGACATCTACTTTGTTTCGAACGTTCAGGACCGCGCCGTCGATTCCCGGGTCGCGTTCCGGGTGAGCGGCCGGCCTCCGGAGGAATGGAATCCCTACGATGGGTCGACGCGTCCGCTTCACGAGTACTCCGAGCGCGAGGGAGCGACAATGGTTCCGGTGCGCCTCGCGCCCTACGAATCCACCTTCATCGTGTTCACGTCCACCCCAGCGCGGCCGCATGCCGTCGAAAGCAGGTTCGCACGGATCGTGAACATGGACAGCCGGAGCGTCGAAGCGCTGGCCGGCCACAATGGGGTCCACACCGTGATGACGCCGGAAACCCGGACCGTGACCGTCGACTCCCTGCCCGCGCCGTTCGAGATCACCGGCGATTGGAAGGTGGCGCTCGAAAGTGAACACTTTCGCCGCATCGAGAAGTCTCTTCCCCGGCTGGTGAGCTGGACGGAGGACGCGGCGACCCGCCATTTCAGCGGCACGGGCGTCTACTCGATCAAGTTCCACTTACCCGCCGCGTACGCGAGGCCGGACACTGTCCTGCAACTCGACCTGGGGGACATAGGGAATATCGGGGACGTCGAGATCAACGGAAAGCCTGCCGGGGTCGTCTGGATGCGCGGCCAGCGCCTCGACGTGACGCGCTTGGTTCAAGCCGGAGGCAATCGGCTGGTGGTCAAGGTCACCAACACGCTTCTCAATCGAATCGCCGGAATGACGAAGATGCCGCCGCTCGCGCCCGAATTCGAGGCCACCTACGGCCGCGGACTCAACGACGACAATCCCGCCTACGGGGAACTGCTCGGCTTTGAACCTTTGCCTCGCTCGGGTTTGTTGGGTCCCGTACGCCTTGTGCCTTTCAGGAAAGTACGGATCGCGATCCGGTAACTCAGTGGCGCCGGGCGACGTGGTTTGTCGCCCGGCGCCACCCTTTGGCTAGGATCTTCCCCTCAGCTCCGCGATCCACCGCCGATTCCACAGAGTGCCGGTGACGAGGAAGGCAAATGCCACGATCAGCCCGACCGAGGCGCCAACACCCAGCATCGCGGGCCGCGAGTCGCTCGCACCGCCGATGAAGATGGCATTCAGCCCAACAGCCATGGCCGCCGCTACCGCCGGCGGCCACGGCCGGTTCATCGCGAACAGCGACCGGCCCGCGATCTCAAGCAGGCTCCACCCCACCAGGCTCGGCGCGAATCCCAGGAATACCGCCGATACGAGCCTGGTCGAGTCCGGTGTGAAACTACCCCTCTGGAAGATGAGCGCGATCACCGGTTCGCGCACCGCAATCGCCACCGCGCAACTGGCCACCGCGGCCGCGCCGATCAGCAGGAGCGTTCGGTTGGTCAGCGCTCGTGCTTCGCGCCACAGCGACTCCCGGGCCATGCGGGAGATTTCCGGCAGCAGCGAATTCGCGGCGGGACTCACCAGGAACGCTAGCGGCACACCCAGACAGCGGAGACAGTACTCCAATGCCGCCGCCGTGCCCGGCCCGATGTGGGTGGCATAGCCGCGCGTGACGATGATGTTTACCGCCAACAGCGCTGCGTAGATCGCCACCGGCGCCGGACGCAGCAGCAGATCCCGGGCGCGGTCGTTCGACGGCCGGGTGCCGGAATCGATCTGGGTGCGGGCGGCCAGCCAGGTAATCAGGCACTGCCCGCAGGCGCCGGCCGTGTACCCTGCCGCGAACCCGTAGACTCCGAGCCTCTCCCACAATCCCACCGCGATCAGGATCGTGAACACATTGATCGTCGCCTGGTTGAACGCCGTGGGCGCAAACCGGCGGCGGGTGTACAGAAGCGCGCCGTGGATTCCCGCCAGCCCCAGCACCAGCGGCGAGATGGCCGTGATGCGCAGGATCTCCTCCGCCATGCGGGTATACTCCGCCGTCAGACCCGGCGCCAGCATCCGCACCAGTTGCGGCGCAAACAAAGCAATGGCCGCGCTCAGCGCCGCCAGTGCCCCCGCGAACACGCGCCGGATGCGGACAAACAGACGCGCCCGGTCGGCACCCTCGCGGTCGGTCAACAAGGGAACGAAGGTGAACAGCATCGCGTTGATCAGGACCTGATTCAACGAATCGATCGGCCCCAGCGCGACGGCCAACGCATCGGCCCGGCTTCCGGTGCCGAGCAGGTACGCGGTCGCGGCCACCCGCACAAACCCCAGCAGGTTGCCGGCGACGATTCCCGCGATGATCATCAGCCCGCCCCGCACCAGCGGGCTCTCCACGGCGCGCGTCACCGTCTGTTCCAGCGACGCGCGCCCGGGAGTTGTCACATCAGCCGTTGGCGGCAGCCTTGGCCGCGGCGAGGGCAGCTTCGTAATTCGGATGGTCGGCCACCTCTTTTACATACTCGACGTGCCGGATCGTGTTGGAGGAGTCTAGCACAAAGATCGCCCGGCATTCGATGCGTAATTCCTTGATCAGCGTGCCGTAGGCCATCCCGAACGAGCCATCCCGGTGATCGGAGAGCATCTTGATATTCTCCACGCCGAACGCGCCGCACCACCGTTTCTGCGCAAACGGAAGGTCCATGCTGACCGTGAGAATGTCCACGTTGGGAATCTTCGCCGCCTCCTCGTTGAAGCGTTTGGTTTGCAGATCGCACACGGGGGTGTCGAGCGATGGAACCACGCTGATGATCCTCGCCTTGCTGCCGGTGCCCGCCAGGTTCACCGCGGTCAAGGTCGGATCGACGGCGGTGAAGTTCGGAGCCGTGTCCCCAGCTTTTAGTTCGGGGCCAATCAGGGTGAGGGGGTTTCCCTTGAGAGTCGTCGCGCCAGGTCTTTCCATCAAGCCTCCATTTGTTGATGAGTACTTTCCCCAGTCTACCAGCCTCCGGTGAAAACCACGGGGCCTGACGCAGAGTGCGCGCGAAGCGACGTTTCGAGCCTCGCGGCTCTTTGGCGCACCGGGTAAAGGCAACGCGCTAACACGACGTTGACGCTCGAGCCCGCGGCACCGATTTCCAATCGCCTGGACCAGCCCTTTAGGGAATCCGGACGGTCAGACACATAGGATTGGACCCGAAGGACGAGGGTTTTCCGCCGGAGCGGGAGGCCAAAGCTTGCGCGCGTACCAGCAGGCCAGCGCTACCGCCAGCGCAAGGTCGTCGTGGCCTCCCGCGTCCAAAGCGCCGAACTTCGTATGGCCGCTGGGCTGAATGCGGGCGTCAAAGTGCGTCAATTCCTCGTATAACGCATGCGCCAAGGGGAGTTCGCGAACGACTCCCAGCTTTTCCTGCTCGATCAGGATCGCCAGGGCGCGGACCAACTCCGACTTGGGGACGTTCCAGCGGCCGTGCGATTGAGTGACATGCCCACCCGAGGTGATGTTCACCGGAACGAGGGGAATCGCCGAGCCGCGGAGGAAGTCGAGAAAGACTTCGCCGGGGCCGGTAGCGTCGACGATCAGCGGAGTGGTGATGCCGAGTTCGGGATGGTGGAGTTCCTTTTCGACCAAAGTCATGAGGTCACGGTAGGAGGTGTGGAGAGGGAAGCGCACCAGGCGGCGGATGCGAAGGTCCCATTCAATGATGGGGACCCAGTAGACGTGGTCGAAGCCGGTGCGGTACTGGCGCCGTTCGACAATTGCCAGGGCTGAATGGTCCTGGAGTTTGCCGAGGTCGAGGTCGGCGAGGAAGCGGGGTTCGTTGGTCATGGGATTAGGTCCAGAAGGCAGATGGGCGGCTGCGGCCATACAACTAGCGGCCAACGTTCAGAGCCGGCCTCCGGCAGGTGGGGAACTGAAGTTCCGCTGAAGCTCGCGCGAGCGACCAGGGGTGGAACTTAAGGGGCGGACTGAAGTCCGCCGCCGGCTGAAGCCGGCCCCACAAAAGAAGCCGGCCCCACACACGGAGTTCGGCGCCAGGGATGAGGGGTCTTGTTTTTGCGTTCATAGAGGCCTGGTGTCGTCGACAAAGAAATGGTCGGGGTGAAAGTCAAGGACGCGACGGGCGAAGGCGGAGGGGTCGCGAGCGCTGAGAAATTGAGAAGCGATCGACAGCGCCACGGGAATCCCTTTCCACCTTCAGGATAAGGGGCGGCGTTTGGGGAACTGATTTGCAATTCCTGCAACCGACTGAAGACAAGGGGACAATATTTCAGAGAATGTTGAACTGGAACGGGAAGTGGAACCAGTGGAACATTCCACTCTGTTCCACTTGCGGCCGATTGGAATCCAGTGGTTAGGCCCGGAAGTGGAACAAGTGAAACAGAAAAAGGCGGGATTTTCGGTAAGTGGTTGCCGCGGCCAAGGTTCAGGGCGATTTTGGGCATTTTTGTGTTCCAGTTGTTCCACTTGAAGTGGAACAGATGAGGGGGCTCCCGAGCCCATTGTAGAGGCCGGTTTGGATTTGTTGCGGGGGGATGGCGCTAATACAAGAAAAATAATGACAATATTTATTTGGAATGGTTGTGAATGTCCTCGCGGGGTGGTCAGCGGGTCACTACAAGCCGGGCAGCGCCCGGCAGGGGCGAGCTGAAGCTCGCCGCGGCCTGAAAGGCCACCCCACCCTGAGGGTAGTCGTGGAAACTCGGCAGGCGTCCCGACGAGTCGGGACGCCGCAAACAGGAAGGTGTGCGCCACTGTGGGGGTAGAAGAAAGGTAGGCGAGATGGAACGGTGTTCGATTTGCCGGCATCGGGATCGGGAAGCGATCGAGGATGCGCTGGGACGCGGGATGGCGTACCGGAGCGTGGCGGAAAAGTTCGGACGGTCGCCTGCGGCGTTGAGCCGGCATTGGCAGCAACACATGGGGAAACGGCCCGTGGTGGTAGAGATCCCCGCGGCGGCCCCGCCGGCGGAATCGAGGGAACCGCTGCTGGACCTGGCGAGGGAGTTGCGGGAGGCGGCGCGGCAAATCCGGGTGCGGGAAGAGATGCGGCGGCCGGAGGTGGCGGTGAAGGCGATGGTGCAGGAGCGGCAGAACCTGGCGCTGGAACTGCGAATGCGGGAGAAGCAGGGCGAGGCGACGTGGCTGGTGGATCCGAAGTCGGCCGAGTTCCTGCGGCTGGTGCTGAAGAAGCTGGAACGGCATCCGGAGACGCTGGAGGAGTTCACGGAGGAGTTGAAGAAGTTGGAAGAGGAGGCGGCTTGAGGCGGAACGTCCTCGGATAGCGGAGCGTAGCGGCGGAGCGTGACCGTTCGTCCGAGACTCAAAAGAGTAACCAGACAACGTCCGGCTGTTGGCGCTCCGTTGAAAGTGCCGCCGGGCGACGCTTTTTGTCGCCCGGCGGGAGCGTACAGAAGGGACCCGGCTGCGCCACGCTCTCGCCCACGTTTCATCACCTTTGGTGGGCCGCAGGCCCATGGGGCACTCCCTGGCATTCCGATAGGATGAACACCGCTGGTGGACATTCATGATCAACCTCCTGCACCTCACCGACCTTCATTTCGGGTGTGACCCAGACGCCACGGCGCGCGCCGAACGCGCCAGAGCGCTGGATCTGCTGGCGAAAGTTCTCGACGGACTGGAGCCGGACTGGAAGCCGCACGTCCTGGCGATTTCCAGGGATCTGACGTGGAAGGGACAGCCGGACGGATACAAGGAGCTGGCCTGTTGGCTGAAGAACAAGCTGTTCGCCGCGACCGGACTGACGACGAACGATTGCGTCGTTTGCCCGGGCAATCACGATCTGGATCGCAAGAAGGCCCGCAGCCTGCTCGATCGAACGACGGAAGCGACGCGGGCGGATGAGGTCCTTCGGCCAGAAGAACTGGAAGACGGCTTCGCCCGCCCTTTCCATGGAGTCGTCACGTTTGCGAAGGACTTCGCCGTCCCCGCGCCGGAGTTGCACGGGAAGCCCAACTACCTGGCCGGGTGCGCAACCTCAAAGGGCTCCGGTTTGTGTGCCTGAACTCGGCATGGTTCTGCCGCAATAGCCAGACGGATCGAGGCCAGTTCTGGCTGGGGCTCCCGCAGCTTCAGTCCATGCCTCTGATGGATCCGGACGACTTCCATGAAGCGCCAGTCACGGTTGCGTTGGTGCATCATCCACCGGATTGGTTCGCCGTCGGCGATTGCGACAAGTACGAAGGCCGGCCTGGGAGCGTCGAGTATCGGCGGAACGTTGCCACATCGTTCTCTGCGGGCATACGCACGGCGGCGTGAAGCGCGCCAGCCGCTGCTCGGACCGTGCCCGGCTGTTCCGGGGAGGGGCGAGCTACGACCGCCATGACTATCGCAACAACTTCTCCCTCCTCCGCTTTGATCCGGATGAACGAACGGTCGTCCGCCGCCCGTGGGAGTTCGATCCGAGAGGGCCAAAGTGGGAGGAGAAGAAGCCGCAGGAGTACTCCCTCCGCCTGGAGCCGGTCAGCCTCTTCGCTCAACCCAAGGCCGACCCGTCCAAGTATCTCGACTGGCTCCGGACGGAGACCCGGTTTGTCGAGTTGCAAGAGCTGAAGGTGGGCCCGGAGAAAACACCTCCGGCGGAAATGGACCAACTCTATATACGGCTGATGACGGACGCTCCCCTGTTGGGAACAGGAGGCGTGGAGGCGGGCGAGAGCGTTCCGCTCGACCGGGCGCTGGATCAGACGCGGCGGTGATTGAGGGTGACGCAGGCAGTGGGAAGACCACGTTCCTGCGCCGGATCGCCTGGGCGTTATGCCGCAAAACTCGCGACCCACAACTTGACCTCCACGGCTTTGCCATCCTGATCCGTGTCCGCCAACTCGATGAACACATTTCGCAGACCCTGCGCCGGCCCAAGGCCGGCGATCCGACGCTGGCCGATGAGGCGCGCTGGGTTGCGCACTTCCTGGCGTCGCGCGGCTGGGGCCTTGACGAGAGCTTCTGGAATGACAAGCTTAACGACCCTCAAAGCGTCCTTCTGGTGGACGGCCTGGATGAAGCGGTCAACCGCCAGTGCCGGGAGGAAATCGCGGATCTGTTCACCAACGCGGCGGCGCGATGGGAGTGTCACATGGTGGTGACGACGCGGCCGGGCGCGTATGAAGGCAGAGTGACGTTGACGGGCTGGTCCAAAACCACCATTGCGCCTCTCGATCTTCCCGGCATCGAGAAGTTCCTGCTCCAATGGTGTATGTGGCTGAAAGGGGGCGCCGAAGAGACCGCACGGCCTACTACCAATCCGATAGCGTAGCGCTGCTCAAACCCGCGCTTCAGCCCGCGGGTGAAGAACCGCAATTGAGGGCCGAGACCATCGGCGATGGAATGGTTGTTTCTAGACAGTCCCTAAGTATTCTATGAGTGTGCTGAATCACGAGCCTCGTCAAGAGAATTGGGCTTCATCGCTTCTTCGCGTTGACTTCTAATCTAAGGACTCGTGCGAGCGCCCAACTTAGAAGGTTTGCGGCAATCCGAAATGGTCCACCGGGACACCGCTCCCTGACGGGGCTGTGAAAAAACCAAGAGGCCCGCTCCCTTCCGGTCGCGGCTCGGATAGCCACCGCTCCCTGACGGTCGCGGCTCCGAAGAAACGCAACCCGCGGGCTTACGCCCGCGGTTCGAGGCAACTGCGAAGCGGAGGCGGGGTCGCGGAGTCGGAGTCAAAGACCAGGGTTCCCATTTCCTTCTGCCGCGGGGCCAAGTCTCCTGCCAGACGATGGCGTTGCCGCCCCCCCGGCAACAACGTGAGCCGCACTTCGGATGCCGTTCACCCGCGCATCACCTGGCGGCGGGGCTCGATCCTCCCCGTCTCGCGGCGACACGCCGTAGGCCCGTCACTTTCTGCCCGTCTCTTCCAAGAGTCCCTGGCCAGCGCGCGTGTCCGCGGCCTTCCGGCCGCGGTTCTGTTTTGGGAGGACGGCCCGCACCGGCGAGAGACGGCCACATTGAGGAGCGCTGGCGCGCTTCGCAGTGCGCATGCCAGGCAAATCCGGCAAGCGCCGGGCGACCAACAAGGTCGCCCGGCGCCACGAGGCAGGGCGCATTATGATGGAGTACCGCCATGAGAACCTGTCTGCTGCTTCTGTTCGCCGTCGGGACGGTGGCCGCGCCAGCCGTCTACGACTTCGTGCTCAAAGGCGGCCACGTCATCGATCCGAAGAACCACGTGAGCGCCATCCGCGAGCAGGCTCAGGGCGACAACCAGCGCGCCGCGGAAGCCTGCCGCACGGCGCTTCGGCTGCAAGCCTGACTTTGGCCGGGTGCACAGTTATCTGAATCTGGCTTCGCCCCTAAACAGCCCGTGGTAGAAGCCGAAAATGCCCGCTCCCTTCCGGTCGCGGCTCGGTCTTTTCAGCAGCTTACGGGAGAGTCTTGCCTGCGGGCGGACATTTGCCACGGGCTGCCAAGAGAACAACGCCCGGCTATTTTTGCGCGAAACCGCCCACCCCCGGCAATCCGTCCAAGCGGACAGGGAGGAAGCGATGATGCTGAACCTGAAAAGCGCCGTGGTCGCCTCCATTCTGCTGGTTTCGGCTGCCATGAGCGGATGCGGTTCTTATGGCCCTTACGGCGGATACGCGTATCGCGTGCCGCCTCCGCCGAGGCCCATGCTGGGCGCCGTCGGCTACGCACCCGGACCTGGCTACGTGTGGATCGACGGTTTCTACGATCTCCGCGGGCCGCGGTGGATGTGGGCGCCTGGTTATTGGGTTCGCCCGCCTCGTCCACGAGCGGTCTGGGCGCGGCCGTACTGGGAACCGCACCGCGGCGGATACCGGTTCCATCGCGGCTATTGGCGCTGACTTTCCGTTTCCGCCCTGCAGGCACGAGTGACTGCGCCACGACGGTCGAGGTCTCGCGAATCGTACGGCCTACGCCAGAATCGCCTTTACCACATGCGCCGGCTCGACTCCGGTGAGGCGTGCATCGAGGCCCTGATGCTTGTACCCAAAGCGCCCATGATCGATGCCGAAACAGTGGAGGAGCGTGGCCTGGAAATCCCGCACGTGCACGGGGTCGCGAACGATGTTGTAGGAAAATTCGTCCGTTTCGCCGTAAACGACTCCGCCTTTGATTCCGCCCCCGGCGGCCCACGTAGAGAAGCACCGTGGATGATGATCGCGGCCGTAATCGGTGGGCGTCAGTTTCCCCTGCGAATAGATCGTCCGCCCGAACTCGCCGCCGAAGATCACCAGCGTGTCCTGCAGCATGCCTCGCGATTTCAGATCGGTCAGCAACGCGTAGCAGGCCCGATCCACATCCTTGCACATGGCGGGCAGCACTTCGGGAAGATCCCGGTGCACGTCCCATCCGCGCTGGTAGATCTGCACAAAGCGCACGCCCCGTTCCACCAGTCGCCGCGCCATCAGGCAGGAGTTGGCGAACGTGCCGCCTGTGCGTGATTCCTCCCCGTAGAGATTGAACACGCTCCCGGGTTCCCTGGAGAGGTCGGTCAATTCGGGAACGGAAGACTGCATCCGGTACGCCATTTCATACTGGGCGATCCGCGCGCGGGTCTCCGGATCGCCGGTCTTTTCGTGTTGGATCTGGTTCATCTCGCCCAGCGCATCGAGCATACGGCGCCGTACCTCGGGCAAAACGCCGTCGGGGTTCTTGATAAACAGAACCGGCTCCTTGCCGGAGCGAAGCGCAACGCCGGCATATTTTGCGGACAGGAAACCGGAACTCCACAGCTTGGCCGAGATGGCCTGGACGCCCGCCTTGGGATGCGTATGCGAGGCATTGAGAACGACGAAGGTCGGCAAGTCCTGGTTCATCGAGCCCAACCCGTAGGCAATCCAGGAACCAACACACGGCCGCCCGGCGACCTGCTGGCCGGTTTGAATGAACGTAATGGCCGGCTCGTGGTTGATCGCCTCGGTGTTCATGCTGCGGATGATGGACATCTCGTCGACCATCCTGGCGGTCCACGGGAGCAACTCCGACAGCCACGCCCCCGACTGGCCGTACTGTTGGAATTTGAACAGCGACGGCGCGATCGGAAAGCGGCTCTGGCCCGAGGTCATCGTGGTCAGGCGCTGGCCGCGGCGGATCGACTCGGGAAGATCCTTGTCGTATTGTTCCTTCATCGCCGGCTTGTAGTCGAACATGTCCATCTGCGGGGGCGCGCCCACCATGTGGAGATAAATGGCGCGCTTTGCGGTGGGCGGAAAGTGGGGCAGACCCGGCAATCCCCCCTGGCTCCCGACACGCGCCGAACCGGCCCGCGCGTCTTCGCTAAGGAGGGTGGCCAGAGCCGCGGCGCCCAACCCGCGGGCGCCGCGGGCGAAGAACTGGCGTCTGGTTTCCGCCAGTACCGAAGCGGCGGCTTCACTCTCCGGCGGATTCAGGGCCTGTGCATCGATCATCCACGGCTTCATAACGTGCTTCTCCTATTTCACCAGGACTTCATCCAGGTTCATGAGTTGGTTGGCAACCATCGTCATCGCGGCGAGTTCCGGGGCCGGCAGCGAAGGGTTCGCCTTCGACTCGCCCTGGGCGATCAGCGTACGCGCCTCCCGCACTTTGGAGTCATAGAGGCGCAGATAATCCTGATAGGCCTTGCGCGCCACCGATCGCTCCCGCTCGTCGAGAGTGCGCGCTACCAGGTGCATGGAAAGATGGTCCACCTGCCGGTCGACATCGCCGGGCGCGGCCAGCAGGGCGCGCTGCGCCAGGTTCCGCGCCGCCTCGATGAACTGCACATCATTCATCGTGACCAGCGCTTGCAGCGGAGTGTTCGTGCGCTCGCGGCGGACCGTGCAGTTCTCCCGCGTCGGCGCGTTCAGGATATCCATGGAGGCGGGCGGAGCGCTTCGCTTCCAGAACGAATAGAGCGACCGCCGGTACAGGTTGCCGCCGGAATCCGCTCGATAATGGCGGGTGTTGGAGCTGAACATCGCCACCGATTCCCAGACTCCATCCGGCTGGTAGGGTTTCACGGAAGGCCCGCCGATTAGCGGCGTCAGCAATCCGCTTGTGGCCAACGCGTAGTCGCGCACCATCTCGGCGTCCATGCGGAACCGCGGGCCGCGCGACAACAGCCGGTTCTCCGGGTCTTTCTCGATCTTCACCGGCGTCGTGACGGCGGCCTGGCGATAGGCGGCCGACGTCACCACGAGCTTGTAGAACTTCTGGATGTCCCAGCCGTTCTCGCGAAACTCCACCGCCAGCCAGTCGAGCAGTTCCGGATGCGACGGCGCCTCCCCCTGCGAGCCAAAGTCGTCGGCGGTCCTGACGATTCCGGTTCCGAAGATTTCCTGCCAGAAGCGGTTGACCGCCACGCGGGACGTCAGCGGATGGCTCGGATCCACAAGCCATCGCGCCAGCCCCATCCGGTCGTGGGATACGGTGGAAGGCATCGGCGGAAGAACGGACGGGGTGTTTGCCTCCACCTTGTCCCGAGGCTGGTCGTACATCCCGCGGAACAGCACGTTGGCATACGCCTTGCCTTCCTTTTCCTGCTGCACGTGGGTCACGGCGCCGCGCCGCGCGATGGCCAGTCTCCCGGTGCGCAACGCGTGCATCTGCCCTGCCAGGTCCATGACGTCGGAGCTCTCGCGATTGAAATAATAGTTACGAAATCCTTCGCGTTCCTCGCCTGTCAGACCGGAGGAAGTCTTATTGCGTGCGAGTTCGAGCGCCGGCCACTGCGCGAGAACCGCTGTGTCCTCAGTGGAAAGCTCGCGCGCGTAAATGCGCAGATCGGCGACGGCGCCTCCATCGAAGTAGCGGCCCCCCTGCGCGCCGACCTGCAGCGGCGCGAAACTGCGGATCTCACCGTTCAACCGCGCGCCCTCGCCGCCCCCTTCCGTCGCCGCTTCCTTTCCGTCGACAAACAGCCGCAGACTGGACGGCACACGATTGCCGTCATAGCTGAAAGCCATGTGATACCAACTGGCCGGTTTCAGCCGGTCAATGATGTTGCCTCGCACCACCAGGACCCGGCCCGTTTGGCCGGTCAGCCGAAAAATCGGAGTACGCCGGGTCATCTCGAAGGTCCAGCCCCGGCCCTTGCTCTTGGGGTCGGTCTGGCTGGCGACCACGAAGCTGTCCTCACCGAACGGCAGGTAGAACCAGACCGAGAGGGAGAACGGCCGGTCCGCGGTGATCGCATCCAGGTTCGGCAGCTCCAGAAAGCTTTTGCCGGAGAAACGGAGCGCTTTCTTTCCGTCGATGTGAGCGGCGCCGATCGAGACGCCCTCGGGGAGGGACACGGCCACAGGACGATTCTTCACGAGCAGGCGGGGAGCATCGCCCTCGACGGTCAACGCCAGCAGTTCGTCGGCGGGTTCGATCGGGGAACTGACGGAGTGGCGGTCCTTTCCATCCAGCCATTTCACGAAGTCAGTCTCGCCTTCGCTCCGCGCCGCCTTCGCCCGCGCTTTCAGGTTTGCCTCTTCGGCCGGGATCTGATTCCAGCGATCGAGGTCCTCGGGTTTCGGAACCACGATCGAGGGCGGCGTGTCCCAGATATTGCCGTCGAGAGGACCTTGGACGGTATTGCGGAAGAACGCGGCCATCGAATAGAAATCGCGCTGCGAGATGGGATCGAACTTGTGGTCGTGGCACGTCGCGCAGCCCATGGTCAACCCAAGGAAGACCGAACCTGTCGTGTCGACCCGGTCCTTGGCATAGATGGCCGCGATTTCGTCGGCGATCGCCCCATCCTCGTTTGTCGTCGCGTTGCAGCGATGAAACCCGGTGGCGATCAGTTGATCCATCGTCCGGTTCGGAATCAGGTCGCCCGCGATCTGCTCGATGACGAACCGGTCGTATGGGAGGTTGCGGTTGAATGCGTTGATGACCCAGTCCCGGTAGGGCCACATCTCGCGGTAGTTGTCGAGATGAACCCCGTGGGTGTCCGCGTAGCGTGCCGCGTCCAGCCAATAGCGGCCGCGGTGTTCGCCCCACTGCTTCGACGCAAGGAGCCGGTCCACATAGCTCTCGTAGGCTTGGGCGGAATTGTCGTTCAAGAACGCTTCCACCGCCTCCGGTTTCGGCGGCAGCCCCGTGAGATCGAGGGAGACGCGCCGCGCGAGCGATCGCCGGTCAGCCTCTTGGGCGGGCTGCAAACCGGCTGCTTCCAATCGCGCCAGCACGAACCGGTCGATCGGGTTCCGCACCCAGCGGGTATTCTTTACCGCGGGTAGAGCAGGCCGCACCGGGGCGGCAAACGCCCAATGTTCCTTCCACGGCGCACCTTGTTCGATCCAGCGCCGGATGAGGTCCTTTTGCGCGCCCGTGAGACTCCGCTTGGAGTGCGCGGGCGGCATCAGGCGTGCGCTGTCGGCTGCGGTGATCCTCTGATAGAGAAGACTCGCCGCCGGATTCCCCGGCACGATGGGCGCACCGGATTTGCGGGCATTGAAGGCCCCTTCCTTAGTGTCGAGGCGAAGATCCATCAGGCGGGTGGCTTTGTCGGGTCCGTGGCAGAAAAAGCAATTGTCGGAGAGGATCGGCCGGATCTGGCGTTGGAAGTCGATCGCCGGTCCTCTTTGCGCCGCCACGGGCTTCGCGACAACTGCCGCGGATTTTGGCGGCTGCTGGGCGCCCACTGGAACGAAGAAGCCCGATACTATCGCCGCCATCACGTACGGGGTAAATGGGGTCAGTCTCCGGCGCCGGGCCAACGAAGCCGCGGCCGGAACGGAACGGACATTACCAGGATCTGCCATAGCGTTCTCAAGAAACAGGACGATTCATCTAGCGTATCCTACAAAACCGGCGCGAGAGCGACGCGAGTCAGGGTCGCGCCGCCGCCGATCCGACCGGGAAGCCGATCTCGCGTGTCTCTAATGGCACCATTTTCGGAGGCGCCTGCACCTGAATCACATCCGTTTCGCCCGGGCCTTGGTTCTCGACTTTCAGCGTCTGCGCGCCGGAGAGGAACACGGCTTCCCGTTCGCCGGCCAGGTGGCGCGCGCCCTTTGAATGCACGGTCAGCGAGCCCTTCCAGACGAACAGCAACTGCTCCCCATCTTTGCCCACCGAGGCCGGAAAGGATTCTCCCGGACGTAGTTTGCGATGCGCCACTGCGCCGCGTTTCGACCCCATGCCCGGGTGGGTGAAAAAGCCGTTGCGATTGCCGAAGTCCAGGATCTTGACCGCACCGGGTGTGATCACCCCCTTGGGCGGCGCTGCGCCCGGACGGGACGAATCCCGTGCGCCGGTGTAGAGCACCAGGTCCGGCGGACACTGAAAGCTGATCGACACCGTGCCCGCGCCGGTCGTGATGGTCCCGTGAATCTGGCCCGCCGGGACAAACACCGCCTGCCCCACCCTGACCGGTTTGCGCGAGTCTCCCTGCCGGACATCCATCTGGCCCTGGAGGACAAGAAAGGTATCGTCAGACTGATCGTGGACGTGCTGGGCGAACTCGTGGCCGGGCTCGGAAGTCGAGTAGTTCAGCGTCAGCCTTTTGGCGCCCATGCCCGGATGAACGATCCGGTACGCGGTGACGGCGCCCATCCGGAAGGTGATACCGTCCGTTACCTTCAGCACGCGAAGGGTACCGGCTTCGTCGGCCCCCTGCGCCAGGAGGGCGAAAAGGCTAAATGCAGCGAGCGCGCATGCAGTCCGCCCCTTCAATGAGAAAGAAAAGTCCACGATTCCCCGCAAGGTGTCCTCCGCGTTCAAAAACGTCCGCCCCGCTCGAACGGGCCGCTGATCTGAGATTCTACACCTCATGGAATTGCCGTGCTGCGCCGATTCCCATTCCCGTGTACGCATCGGCGGGCATGACGATCGCGATTCTAGAGATTATCCAGGCTGACAGGAAAAAACGCAGGGCGGCGCTTGGAACCTCCATCTAAACTGATGAATGAACGCACGAGTCCAACTATTGATACTCTAACCAGTGACATCCGATCGTGTAAAGATGAGGGAAGGTGAAAGTGAAGACACGGTTCACCCAGCTATGTAAGAGCCCTGTTGCGGCAGTCCGGAGCCGCCGTCCCTGCCGAACAGCGCTCCTCTTGCTCATCTTGTCTAGCCATACCGCCGCGCAAGATGCAACCGACCCGAATCCGCCGGAACCGGAAGTGGTTTCTCTGTTTCCTCAGGCAAGACAGAAGTCCACCGTGGGGCTGGCGGAAATCACGGGTAGGAACCTGGACGGGACTTATGCTGTTTGGTTTTCAAAGCCAGGGATCAAAGGCGTCGTCCGGAAAGTTGAAGAGGTGAAGCCACCCGAGGGCGCGGGGCAGAAGAAAAAGAGCGAGCGAGAGTACAGAGTCGCGATTCAAGTCGAAACGGAGCCATCGGCCGAGACGGGCATTCATTTCCTGCGCCTTGTTTCGACGCGAGGCGTTTCGAATGCGGTTCAATTGCGGATGTATGACGTGCCGGTGGTATCGGAGTCCGGGGAGGCTCATGAGTTCCCGAAGAACGCGCAGGCGGTCCGTTTCCCCGTGGTCGTCAACGGCCGCATCGAAAAGCCGGGTGAAACGGACTACTACGTCTTTGAAGCGGCGAAAGGCCAGGAAACAGCGTTCGATGTGATCGCCAGCCGGGAAGCGGCCGCCACCGGATTTCACCCGCAGTTGACGCTCTACAAGCTGACGCCCAGTTGGTTTAACCAGGAGAGAGCCGAGCGGATCGCGTTCACCGATCAACTGAGGGGAGAGAACGTCATCGTCAACACAGACCCCAGAGACCGCACGGGCACGTGGGTGACTCTGCGGCATCGATTCGTCGAGTCCGGGCGCTACTACCTGGAGGTCGGATCGCTCTACGGGAAAGGCGGGACGGAGAACATCTACCAGCTTCGAATGGCCGAGGCGGAGAAGGCCGTGCCTCCGAAATTCTGGGTACAACAGCTCTGGAGGGAGCGGGATTTCACGCGAAAGCTGGGGGCGAGCCGCGCGGAGATCGTTCGGACAAGGACGGTCCCGCAGGCCGCTTCGGAGCCGGTTGTGGCCGCGAGTTCCGGCGATGCGGCGGTGGCCGCGACGGCCGTGAAGACCGGCTCCGAAGCGGCCAGTCCGGACGCCGCCACCACCGCGGCGGCGGAAAGGGAACCAAACGATATCGAGGCGCAGGCTCTGCCGGTTTCGCTTCCGGTCGTCGTCGAAGGGGCGATCGATCACGCGGGGGATGTCGATACCTTCCGGTTCAAGACACGGCAGGGACAGAAACTGGCCTTTGAGATTGAAACTCCGGACGCGGCTCCGCCCGAGTTCAACCCGCGCCTGGAGGTGCTGGACGCAAAGGGAACGGAGTTCCTGACGAATGTCGCACGGGCTCCGAAATACCGGGATTCCAAGGCGGCATACCTGATCTCGGTCGAGCCCAAAGTGGTGGCGACGTTTGAGCAGGAAGGCGACTACTATCTGAAGATCCGGGACATCACGCATCGCGGCGGGAATGCGGCGTTCCGGTACCGGGTCATCGTGCGACCCCAGATTCCGCATATCGGAGACATCGTGGTGGAGACGAGGACGAGGTCAAACGAAGACGGCAGGCTTGATCCGTGGCGCGTGAACCTCCCGGCGGGCGAGGCAAGGAAACTGAATGTGACCGTTGACCACGAGGAGGGGTTTTATCACCCGTCGAATCTTGTTTCGATTCACATCGAAGGTCTCCCGCCGGGAGTCGCCGCGATCTCCGGATCGAGCAACCCGAGTCTGGCCTCGCGCTTCAGCGGTCCCGCCGTTCAGAAGCCGGAGCGCTACTACCCCAGCAGCCAGAATCTGACGATTGTTCTGGAAGCAAAGGAGGACGCGCCCGCGACGAAGATGCCTGTTCTAGCGCGGGTGAGTGCGCGCTCGTACGTGAAGGGGAAACCGGGGCCTTCGATCGTCATCGGCGATTTGCCGGTGATGGTTCTTCGCCCGGCAGGACATAACTGATGGCTTATCGAACATACCTGTGGGAGTTGCGCCTCCTGGTCGCTCTGACCGCCGCCGGCGGAATCGCGGGCGGCGCGGCGAAGGAAACCAAAGGGGCCTTGCGAAACCGGGACACCGCGAAGATCGTCTCGTTGCGGCTGATTCCCGAGGATCGGACGCTGAGGGGCGCGGGGGCCTCGCAGCGTTTTGTCGCGCTGGCAAAGTACTCCGATGGTTTTGAACGGGACGTGACGGCGGGCGGCAAGCTCTCGGTGTCCGATGAACGAATCGCCGGCGTCGCCGGGGACCATCGCGTGACCGCCAGGGCGGACGGCGAGACGCCGGTGCAGTTCCAGATGGAAGGTCGTTCGGCGCAGGCCCGGGTTCGCGTCGAACAGGCGGACAAGCCGCGGCCGTTCAGCTTTTCGCGCGAGGTCGGGGGCATTCTCACGCGGAAGGGCTGCAACAGCAGCGATTGTCACGGCGGCGTCAAGGGACAAGGCGGATTCAAGCTATCGGTGAACGGGACGCAGCCTAAGGAAGACTACAAGTGGATCGTGGAAGGCGGCGTGTTCCAGGTGTTGTCGGCGGAATCGGCGGGGGCGAAGACGCCTCGGGTCAACGTGAAGGAACCGGAAAAGAGCCCGTTGCTGCTCAAGCCGGCGATGATTACTCCACACGGGGGCGGTCGGCGGTTCACCGCCACGTCGCCGGACTACGAGGTCCTGCTCCGGTGGGTGCGGCAAGGGGCGCCCTACGGCGAGGAATCGAAGCAGGAGGCTGCCCGGATCGAGAGACTGGAGGTGCTGCCGAAGAATACGGTCCTGGACGCGACGGGCAAGCAACAACTTCTGGTGACCGCGCATTCCTCGGACGGAACCTCAGAAGACGTCACCGGCGAAGCGTTGTACTCGGCCGGGAACAGTGAAGTGGCCACGGTCACGCCGGAAGGGTTGGCGACCGCGGTCAAACCGGGTGAAACGGCCGTCGTCATTCGCGTTGCGGGGCAGGCGGTCAGCACGCAGATTGGCGTGGCTTCGAAGCCGATTGCGAACTACCCGGTGACGCCGGCGCGGAATTACATCGACGAGCACGTCTTTGCCAAGCTGCGGAAACTCAACATGGTCCCGTCGGCGATGTCGAGCGATGCGGAGTTTCTGCGAAGAGTCTGTCTCGATCTTGCGGGCACGCTTCCTCCGCCGCAGCGCGCGCGGGAATTCCTGGCATCGAAGGACCCGCGGAAGCGGGACAAGCTGATCGATGCGCTGCTTGATTCGCCTGAGTTCGTCGACTACTGGACGTTCCGGCTCAGCGAGCTTTTCCGTTACCGGCAGCGCGCGACACAACTGATGAAGGACACCCAGCTTTATGGCGAGTGGATCCGGAACAGCATTGCTCACAACAAGCCGTTCGACCAGATGGCCAGGGAACGGATCGCGGCGGAAGGCTTCACCGGGCCCAGCCGCTACTACTACGAACTGCGGTTCCTGAGCGCCCCGCCGGAAATCATCTCCGAACAGATGCGGGTGTTCATGGGCAGACGCCTCGAATGCGCCCGCTGTCATAACCATCCCTACGAGTCGTGGAGCCAGGATCAGTTCTGGGGCATGGCGGCGTTTTATGGACGGATGACCGATCTGCGAACTACGGTGATGGACGATTCGGTGGTTGTGGACGCTCCCGAACTGGCGAACGCGGTCAGCCATCCCCGGACCAAACAGGTGGTGCAGCCCACGTTCCTGGATGGACGGTTGCTGCCGAAAGAACGGCAGCCGGATCCACGCCGCGCCCTGGCGGAGTGGATCACGTCTCATCCGTACTTCGCGCAGACGATCGTCAACCGGTCCTGGGATTGGTTCTTCGGACGCGGCTTCGTCGAACCGGTGGACGATTTCCGCTCCACTAACCCGCCCAGCCATCCCGAGCTGATGGAAGCCCTGGCG
This sequence comes from Bryobacteraceae bacterium, assembly GCA_046160045.1. Classification (GTDB taxonomy): domain Bacteria; phylum Acidobacteriota; class Terriglobia; order Bryobacterales; family Bryobacteraceae; genus CAZGUX01. The sequence continues at coordinate 59,241 of JBJXGR010000037.1, read as the reverse complement.
CAGGATCTGCGGGATCATCACTACGATCTGAAGTACCTGATGAAACTGATCGTCAGCTCACGAACGTACCAGTTGTCGAGCACGCCCAACGAGACCAATCGGGGCGATCGGACGAACTTCTCGCACGCGAATCCCAAGGCCCTCGACGCGGCGGTCCTGCTCGATGCGGTCGTGAGCGTGACGCAGGTGGAGGAGGCATTCAAGAGCGGAGCCATGGCGCCGCCCAAAGGGGCGCGCGCCATCGAATTGTGCCCCGATCTGTTTTCGTCCAAGTTCCTGGAAGCCTACGGCCAGAACGACCGGGCCACGCTTCCGGAGGCGAAGCCGGAACCGAGCCTGGCGCAGGCGCTCCACCTGATGACCGGGCCCGCGTACTCGGACAGGCTAGGCAAGGATGGGGGCCGCGCGGACCGTCTGGCCAGGAGTAAGCTGTCGAACCGCGAACTGATAGAAGAGTTGTACCTGGCCGCGTTTTCGAGGTACCCTGACCGTGAAGAAGCAGCCGCCCTTGACAAGACGCTCCGGGAAGGACCTTCAAGGCTGCAGGCGATCAGCGACCTGATCTGGGCGTTGATCAGCTCGCGGGAGTTTGCCTACCGGCATTAAACTGGGGAGTCACTGGAATGGAAAACGACCTCGGCAACACTCACTGGAATTCGAAGCGCAGGGACTTTCTGCGCGTCGGAGGCTTGAGCTTCCTCGGGATGACGACGGCGCAGTACCTGCGCGCGGCGGAAGCGGCTCGCGTTGCGGGCAGCCCGCGGACCCACAAGGGGCAGGCTTGCATTCTGGTGTGGCTCTCCGGCGGTCCGCCGCAGATGGACACCTGGGATCCGAAGCCGAACAGCAACTTCAAGGCGATCTCCACCAACACGGCGGGTATCCAGATTTCCGAGCTGTTTCCGAGGGTCGCCAAGCTGATGGATCGACTTTCGATCATCCGGTCGATGCACACCGAGGAGAACAATCATCCCGAAGGAACGTACTACGGGATGACGGGCCACCGTCCCAACCCGACGATGCGATTCCCGAGCTTCGGATCGATTATCAGCAAGGAACTGGGTTCCCGAAACGACATCCCGCCTTACGTGGTGACGCCGCCGCAGTCGTACCCTCATTCGTACGCCGCGGGATTCATCGGCCCACGGTTTGATCCGCTGGTGGTGCCCGATCCCAGCCTGGAAGACTTCAAGGTGCCGGACCTGACGCTGCCGAAGTCGCTCTCGCCGGAACTGATCGAGAACCGGCGGGCGCTGCTCAAGATCGTCGACCGGAAGGTACGCGAGAAAGAGGAGTTTGCCGAGTTCGACAGCATGGACACGTATCAGCAGCAGGCGCTCAGGATGATTCTGGCGCCGAACGTGCGAACTGCGTTTGATCTGACCCAGGAATCGGCGAAGAATCGCGAAGCTTACGGACGGACGCGGTTTGGCCAGTCGATGCTGCTGGCGCGCAGGCTGGTGGAGGCCGGGTGCCGGTTCGTGACGGCGGAGGGATACGAGCACAGCGAGTGGGATACGCACTTCAAGAACGACGACATCCTGCGCAAGACCCTGGCTCCCAAGCTGGACCAGGCGCTTTCGGTCCTGGTGGAGGATCTCCATCAGAGAGGGCTGTTCGAGTCCACCGTGGTGGTGGTGATGGGCGAGTTTGGACGAACGCCGGACATCAACCCGGAAGGGGGGCGCGATCATTGGGCGAAATGCTGGTCGCTGCTGATCGGAGGCGGCGGGATCCGCGGCGGGAAGATCGTGGGATCGAGCGATGAGAGGGCGGCCAATGTCGCCCAGCGAATGGTGACGCAGGGCGACCTGTTTGCCACCATCTACAAGGCACTGGGCATCGATTGGTCGAAGACCTATCTCGGGCCCGGCGGCCGGCCGATCTACATCGCCAACTCGATTGGGGACAAGGCCGGCAAAGCGGTTGAGGAGTTGGTCTAGTAAGCGCTTGCAGTTCCGAGCCCTCGCCCGACGCAGCCGGGACCTGCCCTACGCGCCCGCCGGGCCACAAGAAACGTCGCCCGGCGGCACTTTGAAAGCGGCCACAGGCAGTACAGGCGCTACGGTCTTGCGGCCACAAAGCTGGTCATGATCTTGAGCTTGGCCGGCAGGTTCGCCACGGCTACTACCGCCCGTGTGGGCGGCTTAGCGCCTCCGAAGTATTTCCGGTATCCGCGCTCCATGGCATCGAGGTTGCCGATGTCGCTCAAGTAGACGCGGGCTTCGACGAGGTCGCCCATCGACAGGCCCGCCGCCTCGACGATCTTCTTCACCCGCTCCAGGCTGTCCAGCGTCCCTTCCTCGACGGACTCTTTGGCCGAGCCGATGCCCGCGACATACAACTCCGGTCCGGCGAGAAAGCCGCGGCTGTAGTTGTCGCTGGGTTCCATGCCCGCCGGCAGGATGGCCCGGCCCTTCGTCTTGCGGGCCCGCATCGTGATCTCGACGGGGGCGCCGAGGTCCAACCGTGTGGCTCCAAGGGGGACCCGGGCCGGACGCGGCGGGCTGGTGAACGTCCGGTAGACGTCGCCCATCGGGCCGAAATCCGAGGGGTTGGTCAAGATGACATTTGCCTGGACCACGTTGGAGAAATCAAGTCCCGCGGCCGCGAGGATCGAGCCGATGTTCTTCAGGGACTGGCCCACGTGAGCCTTGATGTCCCCGGCGATCAGGTTGCCGGATCCCGGGTCGATGCCGGTCTGGCCGGAAAGGTAGAGCGCGTCTCCCGCCTGAACGGCCGGGCTGAAGAGCGGATTCCGATGACGGGTTCCCTGCGGGCGAATGACTCGTTTGTCTCCTTTGGCCGCGACGGCGGCGACCTGGACGATGGCGCCGCCCGGCAGCGCGGAGACCTCGGTCAGGGTCCCGGCGGGCGGACGACGCTTGAAGGCCGATTGGAATGCCTTCCGCACTTCCGTTGCTTTGTCCAGGCCGGTGACCCAGACATCGGTCGAGACAATGTCCGCTAAGGTAAGGCCGTGCTCGCGAAGAGGAGACTCAAGCTCGAGGAGAACCTGCCGGACCGCCTGCTCCATGGACGCTCCCGGCCTTCCGCCGCCGGCGGCCGACAGATAGACCGTGTCCCCGATTTTGAGTGCGCGCGATTGGACCGCCTGCGCACCGGCATCGAGACTCCCCAGGGTCAGGCACGCGGCCAGACCGATCCATGCATGACTGGTTCGCATATCGTTTGAAGCTCCACTACCTCGGCGTCCGGACCAGGCGAAAGCCGAGATCCGTGTGGCGGAAGCCGAACTTCCGATGGTCCCGGAACGAAGGCTCCACCTCGGCCTTCTCGAGACCCCAGTTGAGCCAGCTTCCGCCTCGAAACACTTTGGTCGAGCCTGATTCCGGACCTTGCGGGTCGACGCTCGAGGCGCTCGAATAGGGAGCAAACCAGTCCTCGACCCACTCCCACACGTTGCCTTGCAGGTCGTGAATGCCCCAGGGATTCGGCTTCTTGCTCCCCACCGGGCTCGGCATCTTCGGACCCTCCAGAACCTCGCCGGGCTTGTTGAGGTTCTTCCAGACGTTACCGGAATTGCCAGACCAGAATGCCGTGGTGTCGAGGTCGCGGGTAAAGTTACTCTTTCGGCCGGCGCGGCAAGCGTACTCCCACTCGGCCTCGGTCGGCAAACGGTACGTAAAGCCGGCATCGGCCTGGTTGAGTCTCCTGATGAACTCCTGAGCTTCCTCCCACGTCACGCTGTCCACGGGGAGGTTAACGCCTTTGCCCCGCCGGCGGCTCGGGTTCTTTTCCATGAAGGCATCCCACTGCTCCATGGTGATTTCGTACTTCCCCATCTGAAACGGCTTGCTGATCGTGACTTTGTGGACAGGCCTTTCCCTTTCGTGGCCGGTGGCCGAACCCATCCGGAACTTGCCGGCGCGGACGCGCACGAACTCAAACCGCTGCCCCTTGATGGTGGAGTTGAGACCGTCCTCCCCGGTGCGCGCCCATCCAGTGAAGCCGCACGCGGCTGATAGTAACAACATCACGAACAACCTGCTCATGCTACCTATATTCTCCTTTTTGCCTTTTCACCGCGCCGCCGAGTCCGGTTGAGCCCGGGCGGAGGCCTGCTTCCGATAAACGTACAGTGCCGGCAGCGTCACACCCGGGGGCGCGGCGTCCTTCATTTCGTCGATCCAGACCCGCTGAAGGGGATGGCCCGAAGGCAACACCGGGTCCAAGTCTTCCGTGACAAACAGGTAGCCGCCGGGGTTGAGCAGACGGCCCAGATTGAACACGGCAAGGGCCGCCTCGCGCGGCTCGAAGTACAGGAGCAGGTTGGTCGCCACCGCCAAGTCGTAGGTTCCCTCGGCCGCGATGCGGTCCGTCACGATGTCACCGAGGCTCGGCGCGAACCGCTTCAACACGGCAGCACGGGCGATGAACTCGCGGACATGAAGGCCTGCCGGCGCCGGAAGAAACCGGCCGGAAGGATCGGCCCAAAGGACTCCCCGCCGCGGCTCGCGGTTGACGAACCACTCTGCCTCCGACGACGGAAGGCGGCGGCCGAAGTTCTCCAAATAGGCACGGGTCAAACGTCCGGCCTCGCCGTGCGGGGCGCCGGCCAGCAGGTACGCCAGGATCGGATAGTCGGCAACCCCGCGCGACGCCAGTGTCCAGTGAGCCATCACTTCCGGGCTCAGATCTACCAAGTCGACGCGCGTTCGTTCATGGGCAAGGCGATGACTGAGCAGGCTCTCGAGCAGGCAGACCGGCTGGGGCGAGGAGACGGGAACCTGCGTGCCCAGAAACTGATCGACGATGTTCAGGCCGGGGCCGGCGACCAGAACGCGCTGGAATGGTTCGGCCCGCGCGCGCCGGATGTGAGCCACGAGACGGTCGAGACGGAATGCCGTGTCGAAGATGGAGGTCACGAACAGACCCGAACCTCCACGAAAACCCAGGCGATTCGGGTCGGCCTGGCGGGCCAGGTTATCCTGCTCATCGCGATACTGCGCGTCATACGCCGAGGCGGTCTTCTCGATGAACCCCATCACCTTTTGCGGGTCGCGGGCTTCGATGCCCCGGGATGCGAGATAGCGCCGCCAGACGGGCGTTCGTGCGTCGGGCGGGCATCCGTCACTCGTCATCGCCCGCCACGTTCCCTGAAAACGAAGCCGGTAAGAATCGGCGTCGAGCGTCTGGCGTGCCTGGGTCAGAAACGCGAGGCGCTCGGCGCCCTGAGCGGCCGCCTGACGAAGCAGGAAATCGTGGAAGCAATTCCCTGGGCTGATCGGATTCCGGAACAGCTTGACCACCTCGTAGTCCAGGGCCGTCGAAGCACGCTCGACGTGTTCGCGGCGCAAAGCGGAGAGAACCCGGTCAAAGCCTTCGGCGGTTGAGGGCATGGGTGCCGGAGTGAGCCGGCGAAGTTGATCCACCTCGACCGGCGTGAGGTCCGCGAGGCGAGTGCGGCTTCCTGCGTCCTTCTGCGCGAGCGCCAACAGTGGCAGAAGGCTCGTAACCGCCGCACGAACGAGGGTTGGTCGAAAAGACGGACTCACAAGAGAACCTTACCGTACCCTACCGGCCGGCGGCGAAAGAACTCCCGAATGCGGCCGAGACCGCATTCGGGAGTGGGGTGAAGGAGCCAGCCTCCCAATCGGGTAGGTTGGGCCGTCAGAACTGGATCTGACCTTGCAGAGCAATGGAGCGGGCGCCCGAACGGCGTCCAAACGCCCCCTGGCCGGACAACACGCCGAAGCTCGCCGGCACGCTGATATTGTTGCCGACGTTGTTCCAGGTCGGGTGGTTGAAGAGGTTCTGGATGCTGCCCGAGAAGCGCATCTTGACGTCCTCACTGATGAATCGCAGCGTGAAGAACTTGTAGAGGCTGCCGCTGAAATCCCAGGAGCCCGGCTTGCGGAGGATATCGCGTCCGAGGTTTCCGAAATCTCCGGCAGTGGGGACGGCGAAGCAGCCGATTGCCAGGTACGGTTTGAAATCAAACCGGCCCTGCCCAGGGCGCGTGTTGCAACCCGCACTGGCCAGGCTGGCGCGCCCTCCAAAGGTACCGGTGTTCGACGGATCGGCCCCCGCGAAGGTCACCGTTTCCGGACGTCCGTTCCGGGCGTCGATGATGCCGGAAAACTCCCACTCCCCAATGACGGCGTGGAGCCAGCGGTTCGAATCGGCGGCGAATTTTCGGCCCTTGCCGAAGGGGAACTGGTAGATGAAGCTGGTGCGGAAATCGACCGAGTCGATGAACGCCTTGGCGCGGTCGCGGCTGCGATTGTAAGGATTCTCGATTCCCGTGCCAGGGCCGCCGCCATCGGCCAGGTCGGCGATCTCGTTCGACCACATGAACAGACCGTCCACGAAGAGGCCGCGGCGGAACTGGTGGGTGAACTGAAACTGCGCCGAGTGGTATCTGGAGTTGCCGCCGGAGTCAAACCAGTTGATGTTGTTGAAGCCGCGATAAAGCAGACGGCTTGTGGTGAAGGGAATCAGACTCGGAGCCGGCTTGTTGAGGTTTCGCGTGTAGGATAGCTGTGTCGTTTTCGCTCCGACGTAGGACGCTCGCAACGCCCACAGCCCGAACTGCTGCTCCACGGAAACGTTCCACTGTTGCATGTACGGTGAGCGGAGAGCCGGGTTTACGCCGGTGATGTTGAACGTGGCCGGAACGTTGCCGGAGGCCGCCGGAAACGGCCGGTCCAGGGTGACAAACGGTGTCCCGCCCGTCACGTTATTGATGAAGGTCTCGCTCAACGCGAATGGGCCGCCGCCCTGCAAAAGGGCGAAGTTGTTACCCTGGGCGCCAGCGTCGGTCGAGAAGACGCCATAGCCGAGGCGGAAGACTCGTGTGCTCTGGGCCCCGGGCCGCCATGCCATCCCGAAGCGGGGCGTGAACGCAAACCAGTGGTTCGTCAACCGCTCCGGATAACCTGCTTGTGACGCGGTTTCGATGGGAATACTCCTGGGAAACGCGGGGTTCACCAGCCCTCTGCTGGTTTCGTTCGGCACAACGAGAGCCCCGGTTTTGGGATTGAAGTTGTAGTGCGCACCGCTGCCATCGATCCGGGGACTGATCCGATCGACTCGGGCGCCAATGTTGATGGTCAGACTCCTGCTGGCCTTGAAATCGTCCTGCACGAAGAAACCGAACTCGTTGTAGCGGGCTAGCAGAATCGGACGAGGCGTGAACCTGACCGTTTGCTCAGGGATGCCGAGAACAAAGTCCGCGAAGGCATCGCCGGTGAACCGCCCGGTGAAGTTCCAGTTGCCGGCCGCGTCCTTCGAGACATTGTCCGCGTTATAGTGCTTGAACCGGTGGTCGTAACCGAACTTCAGGGTGTGCTTACTCTTGGTCCAACTCAGGTTGTTCCGGAAGTTCCACCAATTGAACAGTTCGTCGGTCTGCCCGTACAATCCGCCGATGCGGTCGTAACCGGTGATGTTGATGTCGGGAATCACGTTCAGCGAGGTGCGCCGCGCCGCATCGCCGCCGAGATTGATTCCCAGAGCGCCGATGACGGTGGACGCGGGCTGGGTGCCTCCCAGTTGGTTGTGCGCCCGGTACCAGCCCAGTCTGAACTCATTGACCACGGATGGGCTGAACACATGGGTATCGTGCCAGGCATAGTCCCAAGCGCGCCGGTCGGCGAAGTAGCGCCCGGTGGTGGGCAGCAGGCCCCACCATCCAGCGTGCTGGCCCGTTTCGATCAGTGGCCGCGAGTTGTAACTAAAGCCGGCGGTGTTCTTGTCGGTGATCTTCTGATCCACCCGCCAGAACCACTGGCTGAACGTTCCGACTTCGTTGTATTTGTATTCAAGGTTGCGGAACGGAAGATCCGGGTCGTTGACCTGGGAAATGTTCGGCGACGGATAGAACTGGTCCACGGCCTTCACTGCCGCGGGATTCCAGCTTGATCGGGGGATGACGTTGCCCGCGAACGGCACGCCCGTGAGCGGGTTGGTCAGTTGGAGGTTGGGCTTGGTTTTCGCCAGGTATCTCGAGAAGTCTCCGTTTCGCATGGCCGCCGTGGGTACCGACGCCGCCTCGATATACTGCGTGAGAAAGTAGTTCGTGTCCGACCTGGGATTCCGTTCGGCGGAGATGAAGAAGAAAGTCCTGTTCCGTCCGTCGTAAATCTTCGGGATATAGACCGGCCCGCCGCCCGTCAGGTTATAGACTTTCCGCGGCACCGACGCTCCCCTTGGCTGGCCGGGGCGGCCGGCCCCGAGGGCATTGAACGCCGCGTGCGTAAGACTTGCCGTGAACGATCCGTGCGGTATGTTGGTGCCTTGCTTGGTAACCGCGTCGATGACAACGGGCGCCCGCTGCTCGGCCGAGGCGTTGATGACGACATTCTTCTCCTCGGCGATCGCTTCGGTGGGCGGGCCCACCCAGGAAGCCTCGACGGCGTTGCCGTCGACCGCGGTTTCCCACATCGTTGGCCTGGAACCCATCGCCTTGTAATTGCTTTCGGGAGAAGTCCCGCCCCGGATCGTCAGCGACCACTGCGCGGTATTCAATCCAAACCGGTTCATGATCGGTGTGCCTTGGGGGCCCTCCACCAGCAACTTCGACGTACGGGTCTCGCTGATCTGGGCGGTCTCGGTGTTGATCACCGGTGCGTCCGCCGTGACCGTAACACTCTCGGTAAGGGCGCCTACTTCCAGCGTGATGTCGACCCGGCGCGTCTGCCGGGCGGCCAGCGGGAGATCCTTGTTGGTGTACTTCTTGAAGCCTTTCGCCTCCACCACGACCGTGTAGGTGCCAGGCTCCACAATCCGGAACTCAAAGTTGCCTTCGCCGTTGGTGGTGGCATTGCGAACAAAGCCCGTTTCCTGACGCGTGATAGTGACGGGCGCGTTGGCGACCCCGCCGCCGGTGGAATCGGCCACAGTGCCGACGAAGTTGCCGGCAGTGGATTGCGCCCACAGACTCAGCGCGCCGGCCAACAGAGCGGCGGACAGCCGCACTGGCAGGAGACGAAACAGTTTAGTCATAGCAGTATCCCTCTAATGGTGGTTGGGTAAGTGCGCGGAGACACCCCCCCCTTCAACAGCCGTTGTGGAATATTGTACTTGAGATCGGGGAGTCCTTTCTATGCGGATTTCCCGAAGGACTTAGCCTTTCTTTCGATCGGCAGGCTCACCCGATCTTCGACGCCTGACTCGCGGAACACAAGAAATGCCTGGAGTGGGCTGGTGGATGCCTGATAGAGTTCTTGAAGATCAATACGGAATGGGAATCATGTGGAAACGGCGCGAGTTCATGGCGGGGTCAGCCGCATTGCTGGCGGGCGGGCCCTCCGCCGGGCAGACAACGAAAAAAGAAGGTGAGACGATTCTCGCGTTCGGGGCCCATCCGGCCGATGTCTTGGGCGGATGCGGCGCCACCCTGCTCAAGCATGCCCGCCGCGGCGAGCGGGCGGTGGCGGCGCCCCTCACCGCCGGAATCGGACACCTCTGGAAGCCTTCGCAAGGCGGCTTTGGCCGGCTCAATGACCCGGAAACGGAACGCCTGAAAACCCTGGAACAGGCCCGCGAGTATTACCTGGACCGCGTCAGGAAATCGTACGCCGAACTGAAACCGGTGGAGCTGAGACAACTTGATCTGAAAGACAGCCCATTGACGGCGGACACGGCCAGCCTGCGGGCAGTGGCGGAGCTGATTCGCGAGGTTCGTCCCAGCATTGTCCTGACGCATCATCCGGGTGTGGCCGTCCTGGCCGGACATCCCGATCATCGCGACGCGGGAGACCTGGTGTTGCGAGCCATCATGTTTGCCATGGAAGAGACGTTCCAGGACTCGAAGCACCCTCCCCATATTGTCAGCGCTGTCTATTGCTATCCAAACAGCAAGCCGGACCGGTGGCAGGCGCTCGGTCAGAGCGATGCGCCGAATGTCTTTGTGGACGTCAGCGCGACCGCGGATGCGAAGGAGAAAGCGTGGCTGCCCCAGGCATCGATCTTCGGCCTGAGCAAAGACTCGATCGGAAGTATCTGGAAAACGAGCGAGCCGGGGTATCCCAAGCTGGAGGCTTTCGTGCGAATGCGCCCGGTTGTGGTGGACTATCTTCAGTCCAATCCCGGCAGGCCGTGGCAGGGGGCGTAGAGTAGCAGGCTGTGGCAAAAGTCAAAGAATGCCCGCTCCCTTCCGGTCGCGGCTCTGTATTCTCAGCGGTTTCCGGACGCTTCAGTCGCTCGATACGACATTTCGCCACAGGCTGATAGGCTATCCTCTGACCGGCCAGGGCGTTCCCTTCTCCGTCGCAGCGATCATTCGCTGGAGCTTGCCGGCAATGAATTGAGTGGCGATCGTGATGAGACGCTCGCCCTTCTCCTTGGTCGCGAAGAGAGCCTGCTCCTGGCGGGCGCGATCCCGAGCGTTTTCCGGGTTCTCTCCCTTGGGCCACCCCTGCTTGGTGAAGGGCTCCAGATACGCGGCTACCTGGGGAGAATACCCTGACTCGTAGTTCAGTTTCGCCTGGTCATATTCTTCCATCGTGAAGGGTCTAACCCTTTCCGGATGGGCAGCCATCAGGATGGAAGTCTCGACTTCGGAGGCGTGGCTCATCCCGGTCCGGCGGCCGATGGTGTCGAGTTTCCCCTCGCGGAGCAATCGGTAGCTGGTCAGAAACCCAGCTAACTCGTCGTCCTTGAAAGCCGTGATGTAGGTCTCCGAGTCGAGAGTGATGCCCAGTTGTTTGCGCCACTCGGGCATCATCTCGAGGAGCGGAGCGTGGTTGCCGTTGTGCCCGTTGACCACGAGGATCGTACGAATGCCGTGAGTGGCGAGGCTCTGAATCACGTCGAATACGTAAGCTTTGAAGGTCTCTTTTCTCAAGGTCAAGGTGCCGGGACGCGCCATGTGATAGGGAGCGTAGCCGAGCGGGCAAGGGGTGGACACGATGATCTGGGGGTACAGGCGCAGAGCCGCCTGCTGGGCGATGAGGGTAGAGCAGGTGGCATCGCAGTCCAGCGTCAGGTGCTCATTGTGCTGTTCGGTGGAGCCGGTGGGAATGATCGCCGCCTTGATCCTGCCCGACTGCAGGGCCTCGCGAAACTCCTTGCGGGTGGTCTCGCCAAGGAAGACTCTGCGGGGATTCACATAGGGGCGCGCGGGAGACGACTGTGCAAACGCGAGCGTCTGCCGGGAGACGAGTCCCGCGCTTCCGCCCGCCAGCATGGCTTTGAACGAGGAGAAGAGACCTCGCCGGGAAATGCTCATATCAACACTCCTTTGAAATGGCGGGGGGGCGCCCCGATTACCAACGGCCCCACGGCTGCCCGCGCCCTTGAAAGTGCCGCCGGGCGACAAAAATCGTCGTGTGCCCGCGCCCTTCCGGTCGCGGCTGAATGGAACTGTGTGCCCGCTCCCTTCCGGTCGCGGTTCTGAATGGAACTGTGTGCCCGCTCCCTTCCGGTCGCGGCTCTGAATGGAACTGCGGTGAGTTGGTGGTTCGCTTTGCCGGAAACAAGATCCATGGGATCGCCTACCGCTGGAGCATCCGGACCGCGTTGTTGTGGAAGATGTCCTCGATCTGCGAATCGGACAAGCGAAGGCGCATGGCGGCCAACTTCATCGCGCGTAACGACTCCAGGCCGATCAGCAGGGGCCTGATCCTGGTGTGTCCCGCCACCGTGTCCCAATCGAGCGTATCTTCGTACAGCCATACGAACTGGTCGCCAATGGCGACGCAGCGCCCGCGCAAGTGGCTCACCGGGTAGTCCGACCCCCACAACAGGCGGTCGTGACCGAGGGTCTCGACGATCGCCTCGAAAGCCCCGGCCTCGGTCACCGCCGAGGAATCGCACCAGACGTTGCGCAATCCCTTGAGCGCACCGATTCCCTCGATGGTGTGATGCGGATTGAAGCCCCGGGCGGCATGCGCCAGGATGAGCTTCATGTTGGGGTACCTGGTACAGAACTCCACGATCCGTTCCTGGTTGGCCCGATCCGCCATCGCCCGGTCGCGCACCATGTGAAGGGTGATCGACCAGCCCTCTTCGTGGGCGACCCGCACGTGTGGTTCGGTGAGAAATTCCCCGATATCGGCCAACCAGGACGCCTTGCCCGTGATGAAGGAGTGATAGACCTTGAGGCCAACCATTCCTTTGCGACTCCGGACTTCCTGGCGCAGCAGTTCGGGATCCATGGTCGGAGGAACCAGGAAGTGCCCGAAACACGTGTTGTCTTTGGTCACTTCGCCGTCGATGAAGTCGTTTGACGCGCTGAAGCCTTCATTAAAGCCGACTCCGAAGAACAGCCCCGAGGTGTGGCGGCGTGGGGTAATCCACTCCATCTGGCTGCGAAACACCTCCAGGGTGACCGGATCCGGTCCGTGGTCAAGGCTGGTGGGGCGCCCCCAGTGCGCCATCCGGTAGAGATGCGCATGCGCGTCGAACAGCCGGTCGGGGACAAAGCTGTTCAGGTCCTTCTCGAAAAACTCCAGATCATAGTCACGAACTTCCCAAGTTGTCGGCAAGTAGACATTCTCCTGTTCCAGCGAAATTTACGAAATCCATTCATCGGCGGAGGCACTCGACCGCCACTTCCGTCAATGCCGGAGAGTTGCCGCCATCCGGCGACGTCAACACCGCGCGGTACTGCATCCATCTGCCGGCAGGGGAGCGTAGAGAGGCTCCACTTTGCGTGTAAAATGACGCCGGTCCATCCGGCCCGTCCCAGGTGCTTCGCTCCAGACTACCGCGATCGCCCGCCGTACGCACCTGGAACCTGACCGCCGTACCCAGGCCCGTTTCAGCCTTCCAGTGCAGTCTCGCAAAAGCGGCGCCGGCCGGCGCCTCGGCCGGCGCCGAGACGTAGTCCCACTCATGCTTGCGATGGTAGATGCTGCCCGCCTCCACCATACTGTCGAGGTGCACACCAACGGTTGGCAAATGCGCCCGGCGCTGGCGAGAGAACCCTTCGGCGCCGCCCCAGTAGATGTACGTCCCGGCCGAGTGGTCGAAGCTTTTCTGGTGGTTGGAAATTACCAGGTCGACCCAACCGTCGCGATTCAGGTCGAGCGCGTCGACGGCTGAACAGGACGTGGCCTCCAGGATCGTGCGGCGCTTCTCGCTGAAGTTCCGCGTTCCGTCGCCCCAATAGACGAATGCCGGCATGTCGCGAGCCGTGTCCGACCGGTAGTTGGTCAGAACCAGATCCAGATGGCCATCGCGATTGAAATCAGCCGCTGCCGCGTCCAGGCCCGTATAGTTCTCCAACGGCGTGCGCGCCGCGGTTGAAAAGCCGTTCGGACTTCCCCAATAAATCCAGGCCTTGAGATTGGTCGTGGGCCGGGTAGCGGTGGTGGCGGCCGTGAAAACCACGTCCAGCCATCCGTCGGCGTCGAGGTCGGCCACTGCCGCGTGCGGAGCCCCGTCGGCATCGATGAGCTTGTGGTTCTGGGGGCGGTAGCCCTCCGCGCTCCCGTACCAGATTTCCGACTGGTCGGACATTCCCTGAGGGAAAATCAAGTCCAGGTAGCCGTCCCGGTTCAAATCGGCAATGGTGTTGGCTTCGGTGGAGGCGGCGCCGAGTTCGAATTCCGTCGTTCGGGCGTCCTTGAAACGGTTGGCGTTCCCCCAGAGGATCATCACCGGCGCATGGGTCTCAGCCGGCCCGGCATGGGACGTCATCACGATGTCGAGAAAACCATCCCGGTTGAGGTCGGCGATGCTGCTGCTGATCGGCTGGCGCATCGGCAGGAACGTACGGTTCTCGGGGCGATGACCGCCGGCGGAACCCCACCAGATGGCTGCCTGCTTTCCGTGGAGGAGGACCAGGTCCGGATATCCATCGTCATCGAGATCGGCGGCGCTATACTCCATCTCTCCACCCGGATCGAGCAAGGTTGTGGACGCACTGGAATAGGAGTGTTCCGGGTTCCCCCAATAGATGGTTGACGGCAGGACATGAGTGCTCCCACTCAGATGCCCTACCAGTAAGACGTCCGGATGCCCGTCTCGATTGAGGTCCGCAATCCCGCTGCCAGCCACGCCAAAGCCCAGCAGTCCGCTCCGCCGATAGGGCGAGTACCCGTTCGGCCCACCCCAATAAATGTAGGATGGAACGTCATAGCTGTCCGCGTCGTGCGCGTTGCCGAAGAGGATATCGGGGAAGCCGTCACGATTCAGATCGGCGACGCTGACAGTAGTCGCCGCCAATGCCGGCAGATCGGTCTTTCGATTTGCGGCATAGCCCTGCGCCGAACCCCAGAAGATGGAAGACGCCGGCGCCGCTTGGTCGCCGCTGCCTTCATTGGCCAGAATCAGATCGAGGTGACCATCACGGTTCAAATCCGCGGCCTCGATGCCGCCGCAGTTTTTGGCGGGAAGCTCTGACGGCGCCGCGCTCAGACCGCTGACGCCTCCAGAGAACACCACGGCCCGGTCTGACCCGCAAATGACCAAATCGGTCAGGCGGTCGCCATTGAGGTCGGCGGCGAAAGTGGTCTTCATGCTGCCGCCAAATCGGCCATTGACACTATCCGGGAGATGCAGATCGCGGCTGCTCAAGACCCGGCGGCGGTTCCCGGTGAATGCGCCCTTCCCATCGCCCCAATAGATGAAAGCGCTCTGCTCCTGGCTGTTGTTGTTCACGAACGCCAAGTCCGGGTGGCCATCCCCGTTGAAGTCTCCCGCGGCGACGTCCGAGGCGCTGATCGAGGGGACCGAAGTGCGATGTGACGGACCATAACCCGCGGCGTTCCCCCAGTAGATGTACGATTCCAGGTGCAGGCGAAAGCCGCGTCTCTCGCCGTATTCATCGCCGTGGTTGGCGAGGACAATGTCCAGGCGGCCGTCGTGGTTCAAGTCCGCGACGGCCACGCCGCCCGCGAGATACGCGGGCAATTCGGTCCGGGCCGAAATGTCGAAACCATTGGGACCTCCCCAGTAAATGTACGCATTCTGATCCGGCCGGTAGTTATGCATGTAGTTGCACAGGACGATGTCGGGGTAACCGTCCCCGTTCAAGTCCGCGATACGGCTGCGGCCGCCGCCTTGAGTTGGAAGCATCGTCATGTTCCGGCGGTGGGCGGAGAGGTAGCCCAGCAAGGAAGTCCCGGCGCGCCAGCGCCACATATCCGGAAGCAACGACTGAAACCCTTCGGGACCGCCCCAGTAGACGATCGACTCCGGCGTATAGACGTTGTTGTGATCCTGCGTGAACAGAAGATCGAGCTCCCCGTCGCGGTTGAGATCCCACCGGTTGATCGTCTGGAGCCGTCCCTTGCGCGACACATACAGATTCGCGCCACCGTCGCCCGGAACGCCGCGCCGCAGGGACTCGAAGCCGGTATGCCGAATCCACAGGGGGGCGCCGGAATCCTTCGCGGAGCTCTGGGCCCAAATGATCGCGGCCCCAACCGATATAAGGAACATCACGGACCCAAACGCACTCCACCGATAGAGTCGCTGCATGTAGGGAGAGTTTATCCGCATCAGAGACCCGGAGTCCACGGCAAACTCACGGAGGAGGTTTGCATATTTTGCGATTCAGGTCAGTGGCCTTGCCGGCGCGAAGTCATTTGCCTGGACGCGACCCCCGGGTGAATCGCGAGCGGCGTGTGGTGCTACGCCGGAGGCTTCATGCCTTCCAGCATGGCTGACGTGACTTCCCTACCCAACAGGAAGTGTTTCCGGTCGGGATACCACAGAATCTGTTTGCCCTTCGCAAATGTCATGCAGCCGTAAAAAGACAACCACGTCCGTCCGCCCTCGCGGTTCCCATTCCCCGGACCAACCGCGATCTTCTGGGCGTCGCAGAAAATGCGGGGCTCGCTGAACCAGACGGGCTGGCGCGCGCGAGGGCGAAACTCACCAAGAGAGTAGAACATCGGCGCCGAGCGAGCTTCCATGTCGCCCGCTCCCTTGGCGCCATAGCCGGTGCCGTCGTGGTTCTGGAAGAACAGGATGTAGCGGCCATCCAGCAGCCGGTAGAGCGGCGCCGTGTTCTTCGGGTGCAGCAAAGGGCCACCCTCGTCGTGATAGCGGAGCGGTTCGGATTTTCGCCACACACGGCCGGTCGCGTCCTCGGAAACCGAGTACCAAAGCATGCCGGTGATGGTCCGCATGGCGGCGAAGAGCCTTCCGTCCGGAAGGAGAACGACCGCTGGTTCTTCTCCGAGACTATAACCCCGGCCTTTGTGGGGCTCAAAAGGACACGGGACGGAGACGGAGTCTCCTTCGGGCAGCCAGGTTATCTTCAGATCGCGCGGAAGCGGTCCTTCGTCGATGTTCTCGAAGCGCACAAACTCGGAGCGCGAATCCGGATACCAACCGGCGGGACCATTCGCCATCGGGAACCGGCTCAAACTGCTCCACCGGGTCAAGCCGACGACAAATCGGCCGTTGGCATCGCGAACGGCCGGCTGCCAGATGATGATGTTCTTCGGGACGGAGGGGTCGGGATGGTCGAATTTCTCGCGGCGCCGAATCGGGATCTCGCCGCCGTCCCGGAACGTATGGCCGTCATCGTCGGAGTAGAGGCACCTCCAGATCGCGGTGGTCGTGTAGGACATGTCCGAGATTCCCTGGTGCTTGAAGTAGAACAGATAGATCCGGCCCGTCCGGCTGAGGAGCGGCAGCGGCCATGCGGCGGTGAATCCGCGGTGGTCGGTTGGGCCGGCGACCGTCTCCGGCCTGGTCCAATGAGCACCGCCGTCCTTGCTGCGCGCGCTGACGATGCGGTAGTCACGCGACATCTCGTACTCGCCCTGGCACCAGAAGGCGAGCAGATCTCCTCTGGCCGTCTCTGTGATGAGTAGATGTTCGTTGTCCCCGTCGTTGCCGAGCGGTTCCGGAGGGAGGTAGAGGACGTGATCGGGCCGGGTGCGTTTCCACTCGCTGGTGTAGCAGACGGGCGGCGTAGTCGCGCCCGGCGCTCCCAAGAGCCGCGAATGGACGCTCGCAAGCGCCCCTCCCGCCGCGGTCAAGGACTGCAGGGCTTTTCTGCGATTCATCAGTGTGAGTATACAAGAGGGCCGCTCAGCTTCGTTGCCGGATCGGCTTCGAACCGGCGATAATACTCACACACACACCATGCGTTGTGCCTGGCCTGCCCGATCCGGAAAGCCGTCCCAGAAGGGGAGCGCACGGGCCGCCCTGATCAGCGCTTGCTGGCGCCTGCCGCTCCTCTGGGTAGGACTCGCAGCCATTCTGCCCGCCCAGCAAACCGCGCAGGAGCACGCTTCGCGAGGACTCGAATTGGCGCGGACGGATCTCGCCGCGGCGGAATCCGAGCTACGCGAAGCTGCGCGCCTGTCTCCGGGGAATGCCGTTTATCTCTCGGATCTCGCCAGTATCCTCCGCATGCAAAAGCGGCCCGCCGAGGCGGTAGGCTATTACCGGAAAGCCCTGAAAGCCGATGCGGGCAACGCGGCCGTTCGCCGCAATCTGGCACTCGCCCTCTGGGACTGCGGCGACTTGAGAGCCGCGGGCGAGGAGTTACAAGCCCTGCTCAAGACACAGGCCGGGGATCGCCTCGCGATTCTGATGCTGGGCATGGTCGAGCAGGACTTGGGGCAACACGCACGCGCCGTGACTTTGTTGGAATCCGTGCACGATCTGGTAAAGCAACGACCGGAATCCGTCTCCGCGCTGGTGCAAGCCTGCTATCAATCCGGGCGGAAGGAGCAAGCACGCAGATCAGTGGATTTGCTCCTCGCCGGCGAACCGCGCGATCCCAGGCCACTGTTCGATTCCGCCCTCCAGGCTTTTGCCGCCGGTGATTTTGACATCTCCGAGAGATTGCTGCAGCGAATCATTTCAGCGGGCTTTTTGAGTGGACCCGTGTACAACCTTCTCGGCCGGTGTTTCTGGAAGACCGGCCGGCTTAAGGCCGGAGGGGAGGCTTTTGATCAAGCCATTCAGCTCGAACCTTCCAACGAGGAGAACTACCTCGACCTGATTCGGATGCTGGCCAGCCGTAACGAGTGGCGGCCCGCGCTGGAGGCGGCTCAGAAGGCGGCGGTGAAGTTCCCTGGTTCGGGTCCGTTACTAGAGGTGAAAGGACTGGCCGAAAGCATGCTGCTTCTGACGGAGGATTCCATCGCCTCCTACAACCGGGCGCTCAAGATCGATCCACGATCGGCAAGGGCGAATCTGGGGTTGGCCGCGGCCTTGTGGGCGGCGGGATCGGTCGAGGAAGCGACGGCCGCATTCGAGAGGGGGATACGCGAATTCCCCGGCGATGCGCTGCACTACCAGGAATACGGGAGGCTGCAGCTCAGCCTGGCGAAGGGCGGAGATGCGGCGGCCGAATCACGCGCGGTTGCGATGTTCGAGAAAGCGATTGCAGTTGACAGCAGTCTGTCCGAGGCGCACTACGAACTCGGAAACCTTGCGATGAACAAGGGCCGGATTCCGGCCGCCCTCAACCACCTGGAGCGAGCCCGGAAGCTCGAACCCGATCTGAGCAAGATCCGGTACGCGCTATCGCGCGCCTACCGCCGCGCCGGGCGTTCCGCGGAGGCGGCCGAAGAACTCCGAGCCTACCAGCGGCTCAAGGCCGTGGAGCAGACGGCCAATCCAGGGTTCCCAGCGGTGAGCGCCCAGCGGCAGTAGTGGAAATGGGAGCCCTCTTCAGACTCGCGGGATTCCTGCTGGCCGTTGTCGTGTTCGCTCCGTTGTTCCCAACGGCCTGGACCGCCGCCCCGGCCATCTTCGACGACATCACCGAGCGGGCCGGCATCACCTGGAGGCACTTCGGCGGAGAGTCGGCCGATCGTTTTCTGATTGAGACCTCCTGCGGTGGCGTCGCCTTCCTGGACTTCGATCGCGACGGCTTGCTGGACATCTATCTGGTGAACGGAGGCGAGACCCCTCGCGGAAAGAGTCCGGCTCCAGTCCGCAACGCCCTCTATCGCAACCGGGGAAACGGCCGATTCGAGGAAGTGGCGGAGAAGGCCGGGGTTGCAAAGGCCGCCTCATTCGGCATGGGCGCCACGGCCGCCGATTACGACAACGACGGGTTCACGGACTTGTACGTCACTGGCTTTCCCGCCAGCGTGCTCTACCACAACAACGGCAACGGTACGTTTTCCGAGGTCACGGCGCGGGCCGGCGTGAGCGATTCGGGAGAATGGGCGGCCAGCGCCGCGTGGATCGACTTTGACCGCGACGGGTTCCTCGACCTGTTCGTCGCAAATTACGCCAAGCTCGATTTCGCGCGTCCCAAGCCCTGCGAATATGACGGAAGACCGGCATACTGCGATCAGAAGTCGTATGAAGGCACCGGCTCGCGCCTCTACCGCAACAACCGGAACGGGACCTTTGCCGACGTAACCCGGACCTCCGGGATCTCGAAATTCACCGGCCGCGCCTTTGGAGCCATCAGCGTCGACATCGACGGGGACGGCTGGCAGGATCTGTTCGTGGCCTGCGACGCCACGCAGAACCTTTTGCTGCTGAACCAAAAGAACGGCACGTTTCAGGACTTCGGCCTGGATGCGGAGGTGGCTCTGAACTCCGACGGGATGGCGCGGTCCGGGATGGGCGTCGATGCCGGAGACGTGAACGGTGATGGACGCCCGGACTTCGCGGTGACCAACTTCCACGACGAACTCCACGCGTTATATCTGAACACGGGGACGTTTCCGTTCGCCGAGCGGTCGCTCGAATCGGGAGTAGGCCCGCTGACCAAACCGTTCGTGGGCTGGGGAGTCCGCTTTCTCGACTACGACAACGATGGCGACCTCGACCTGATGATCGTCAACGGCCACGTCACCGAGACGATTGAGCGCGTGCGCAAAGACATCCGGTACAAAGAACGGCCGCTCCTGCTCGAGAATGACGGGAGCGGGCGCTTTCGCGACCGGAAAGACGCCGCTGGGCCGGTTTTCGGCGCAGGCTACGCGGGCCGCGGGCTGGCCGTCGGGGATATCGACAACGATGGCGACCTGGACGCGGCCTTTTCCTGCCTGAACGACCGCCCGGTCCTTCTGAGGAACAACGCCGGGCAGAACCGCGCGTGGGTTGGACTTCAGCTTCAGGGCCGCCGGAGCAACCGTGATGCGATAGGAGCAAAGGTGACGCTTCAAGCGGGAACCCGCCGCCTCGCGCGTTGGGTGACGTCAGGGGGGAGTTTCCTCGCCTCTCATGACAGCCGGCTCACCGTCGGCCTCGGCGACAACCCACCGCCGGTGGTGACGGTCGAGATTGTGTGGCCGAGCGGAAGACGCCAGACCGTGACCGGGCTGGCGCGGAACCGATACCACCCGATTATCGAAGATACGACCCGTTTCGATAAATAAGCCAGGTAAATCGTAAATTTTGCAAGGTTGACCCTGTCACAGGTTTAGTATAGTACACAGACCACGTTGTGTCGCACATAGGCTGGGGGAACTTCTGAACGAACTGGCAGACGCAACGTGGAGTCCGATGCTTTCGAGCACCCTGAGGAGGGAAGTTGAGCGCTTTATCAAGTGGACTTGGCCGAGTGCGGCGTGACGTTTTTCTTGCGATGCTGGCGTTGCTGGCTTTGACAACACCCTACGCAAACGCCCAGGATTACGCGGGGTTTCGCGGAACGGTTACGGACCCAAGCGGAGCCGCTGTCACCGGGGCTACCATCACGGCGACCGATGAGAAATCCGGCCGCGCGCAAAAGACAACCAGTAACGACGCCGGAGAGTACGAACTTCGTGGCATCCTGCCGGGCACCTACACGATCGAAGCGACGCTTCCTTCGTTCAGGAAGTATCAGAACACCGGTGTGCTGGTCTACGCGCGTTACGTGCGCAGGGTGGACATCAAGCTGGAGGTAGGAGAACTGACAAGTACCGTGACCGTTCGGGAAGAAGGGGCGAGGATTCAAACCGACACCGCTGCCGTCACGTACAAGACAGCCAATCAGGAGGTGTACGCCCTCAACATCTCAGCGAGCCTCATCTATCGGATTGACCTGAATCCGGGCGCCGAGTCGCGCAGCCAGGTGCACGGCGGGTTCGCCAACAATACCAACGCCGAGCAGGACGGCATCTCGACCAACGCCTATGGCTCGTTTCGCGCGCCGCAGGAAACCACGCGGGAGATCCACCAGATCTCTTTGAACGCTCCCGCCGAGTACCGCACTTCCACCTCGGTGATCGGTGTGGGCAAGAAAGGGTCCAACGCGCTGCACGGCGAGATTTTCTCGAACTATTCGCATCCCCGGCTGAATGCGCTGGCGCTCGGGCAAAGCAGCCGCCCGCCTTCGACGCCGACGATCCGCTGGTCCTACGAAGCCAGCGGGCCGGTGTTCATTCCAAAACTCTACAACGGCAAGAACAAGACGTTTTTCCACTTCCTGTTCCAACCGCAGAAGAGCCGCAGTTTCACCTTCCACGACAACTTTGTCGTACCGACGGCGAAGATGCGGACGGGCGATCTTTCCGAGTACGCGGCCTTTCGCGGCGTCACCATCAAAGACCCGTTAACGGGACTGCCGTTCGCGAACAACGTCATTCCCGATTCGCGGATCAGCCCGATCGCCAAGAACATTTTCAAGCTCTTACCTACGGCTAATTTTGGACCGCCGGGCGCGTTGGTCAATAACTTCAACTGGACCGACTTCAACAACACAACGAACAAATGGTGGAAGGCTTCGATCGATCACCAGATTACCAGCAACAACAACCTGTCCTTCTCGTACTATCGGTACACCAACAGCGCTTCGGAAGAGTTGGACGGAAATCCGTTCCCGAACGCCGGGTTTGTCGAAGACGGTTGGACGAACGCTTTTAGCATCCAGGACAGCCACATCTTCACCCCTCGGCTCATAAATGAGGTCGCATACACCTGGAACCGGCAGCACTCCATCTGGGCGCCGGGCCCGATCGAGGGCAAAGACTTTCTGACTCAGATTCTCGGGATTACCAACGTCGGCGGGCGGAACATCGGCGCGGGCCGGGGCAGCCCGCGTGTCGTCACGCAAACGCTGGGCAACCAGTTGGGCTTCCTGGGCGGATCGTACAATCCGTTTCCCGCCCAACTTCTTGGGAGCGCGCCGTTTTCGGGATCGGTTGACTACACCGACGGCTATGTCCATCAGTTTCGCGACAGCATCTCGTACAACGTAGGAAAGCACCTGCTCAAGGCCGGAGTTGAAGTGCGAAAGCAGCGGCCCAGCATGCTGAACGGCATCACCGGCGACACGTTCGGCCGGTTTGAGTTCAGCGGAGCGTTTACCGGCTACGATGTCGGCGACTTGCTTCTCGGACTGCCTTTCCAAACGAACATCGACGCCATCCGCTCCAAGGTGGAGGCCCGCCAGTGGGAGGTCGGGGCGTTCGTCCAGGACGATTGGAAGATCAGCCGCACTCTGACCATCACCCCGGGGTTACGCTTCCAGCACTACGGCGTTCCCTATGAGGCCAACGGGATCTGGTACAACTTCGATGTTGCCTCGCAGCGGGTCGTGGTGCCGGACCAACGCGCCCTCGCGCAGGTCGCCAAGGGCTATCCCATTCCGGTCGTGACCGCCAAGGACGCGGGTTATCCGGAGCGACTCCGCAATTTCAAGTTCCTGCTGCTGGAACCGCGCATCGGGTTGGCCTGGCGTCCGCTTGCGAAGACCGTCTTCCGGACCGCCTACGGCATCTACCACGTTCCATTCGTATCGAACGCTGCCTGGGCGACCGCCAACGTGTTCGGGGAGATCGACCGCTCGGGAATCCTGGCGGGCCACGCCAACGGGCCTTTCCAGTTAAGTGAGCGGTTCGGCCCCAATCAGATCACGGGTGGCCGGCCTCAGTTCACGCTCGACGCGCCGTTCCCGACGGGAACATCCGGTCTCTCGGATGTCTACTCCGCGCCGGTGAACGCCCGGCAGAACGCCTGGCCCTACGACCAGCAGTGGAACCTGACCATGGAACGGGAACTTCCCGGCGGCTTCTCGGTAAGGACTTCGTACGTGGGCAGCAAGGGCACGC
This sequence comes from Bryobacteraceae bacterium, assembly GCA_046160045.1. GTDB lineage: Bacteria > Acidobacteriota > Terriglobia > Bryobacterales > Bryobacteraceae > CAZGUX01. The sequence goes on along the minus strand of JBJXGR010000037.1, from coordinate 36,355 downwards.
AGTGGCCATACGTGCGAAACCTGCAGGTGCCTACGGCCAGCGGGACGCCGTTCACTCCCGCCCGGCGGCCGTTTGGTCCGGACAAGTTCAATTCGATCAACGTGTTTGAACTCGGCGGGAACTCCACCCATCACGGCCTGGAGATCGAAGGCGCGCGGCAGTTCTCGAACGGACTCTACTTCCGCGCGTGGTACGGATGGCTGAAGAGTCTGAACGACGTCCAGGCCGGGCTCTTTGGCTCTTCCACCGGCGATCATGTTGAGGATCCCTATAGCCGCTCGCGCGACAAGGGTTGGCAGGATGGAACCGTGCCGATCCGCAGCCGCTGGGTCGCCGTTTATGAACTGCCCGTCGGCCGTGGGAAGCAGTTCGGCGCCCAAATGCCTGGCTTGCTCAACCACGTCATCGGCGGCTGGACCGTTTCACCGTCGTTCTTCATCCAATCGGCGCAACGGTTCACACCGTCGTTCAGCGGTTCGGACCCGGCCAATGTCGGCCGCAGCGGCGGCAGGCCGGACGCTTTGTGCGATGGCAACGGCGCCGGAGCGGGCCCCGGTCTGCTCTGGAACCGGGCTTGTTACGCCGCTCCGCCAAACGGCCGCTATGGAAACGCTTCGCGCGGTTCCCTGGCCGGGCCCACGACCTGGCAGACCGACTTCAACCTGTTCAAAATGTGGAGACTGCTCGACAAGGAGAACAGCCCTTACTTCAAAGCTGAGATGTATGCGACCAACTTCTTCAACCACCGCAACTCCAGCGGACCCCAGTCCACCAACATCGCGAATCCCAACTTCGGGATCTTCCGTCCGGGCGGTAATCGCAGCATCTATTTTCGCCTGAGGGTCGGTTTCTGATTGACGCGCGATGGACTTGTGTAGACCGAAGCATTAGGTAGATCGCCGGCAGTTAGTCGAAATTGTGCAGCGGAACGGTCCGGCCCGCCAGACGGGCCGGACCGCCGTGCTCAAATCGCCGGGCCCGCCTTTGAAGACATGCAAACCAAACGTTTCGATACGAATCCCTTTGGAGGGCAGGTTCGCCGGACCTTCCTGAAGGCCTGCGCGGGCGCCGCCGCGGCCCAGGCGGCAACGAAAGGTCACCTGGTCCGGTTTGGCCGGACGGATCTGTACGTTTCGCGGCTGTGCCAGGGGACCGCTTTCCGTAAGGTCTCCCGCGATGCCAACGATCCCGATGCCCAGAAGATCCTGCACCGCTGCCTGGATCTCGGGATCAACTTCTTCGACTCCTCGAACGCCTATGGCTGGGGAGGCTCGGAGACGGCACTGGGGAAGGCGATTGCCGGCAGGCGCGACCAGGTTGTCATCGCCACCAAGGTCTCTCCCATTGAGAAGCCCAAGGGCGGCACTCCATCTGGCAGGACGCCGCTCTCGCGCGACTTTGTGCTCACCGAGGTGGAAGGAAGCCTGCGCCGCCTGAAGACAGACCACATCGACTTGTACCTCTATCACAACCCGGATAACGAGACGCCTTCCGAAGTGCTGGCGGAGTCGATGGATACGCTGGTGCGATCGGGCAAGATCCGCTATTGGGGCGCTTCCAATTTTTCGTCCGCACAGATCGGCGAGTTCATTGAGTTGGGCAAGCGCAAGGGCAAAGCGCCGATAGCGGGACTCGAAGACTACTACAACATCATTGCGGGCACCCGGCGCGACTTTATGGAGAACGAGTTGTTCCCCTTGATTCGCCGGGGAAACCTGGGCCTGATGGCGTTCAGTCCGCTGGCCGAAGGACGCCTGGCGCCTGGCCGGCCCGTGGACCCGAACAAGCCCTGGGCGCCCGTGGTGGAGGTCCTGGACTCGGTCGCTCGCGACCTGAGCGCGACCCGTCCCCAGGTGTGCATCGCCTGGATGCTGGCCCACAAAGAGGTGACCAGCGTTCTGGCCGGCGCCGAGGAACCGAAGCACGTCGAGGACAATCTGCGCGGCACGCAGTTAGTGTTGCCTCCGGAGGCGCTCAAGAGGCTGAACGCGGCGAGCGACCGTCTGCGCGGGGTGGATACCAGCGGACGCTGACAGCGGCGCGGCTCAGGCGCTTGCCCGATCCAGATCCTTCGCGAGAAACTTCGCGTATCCCAACCAGAGAATCAGGGCAGCCGCCAGCAGGATCAGCGAAGCCGACGCGAAGATCGACAGGAGTTCGTACTTCGCCTTCAGGATTCCGGCGATCATGACGCCCGCGCCGCCGGCGAGACAACTGCTCAGGTTCATGACGCCGAACGCCACCGATCGGCGGTTGGCCGGGATCAGATCGCACAAGAGAGGATTGGCGTTCGCGCCTCCTCCATAGCGGATCATCGCAAAAGCGAACAGCGCCGCCTCGAGGACAATCAGGCTGGGCGACAGGACAAATACCAGCAGCAGGGGTACGCTGAGCATGCTCGCCAGGAGTTGAAGCAGCATCCGCCGCCGCTTGTTGTTCTGCCCGACGGCATCGGAAAAGGCCCCGCCGATCAGGACTCCCAGAACGCTGCCGGCCATAATGAAGAAGGTCCCCTGGAAGCCCGCGGCCCCCAGGTCCAACCGAAACGCTTCGTGCAGGTACAACGGCAGCCAGGTGGACAGGATGTACATCACGGCCGCCATGAGGAATGCGTCGATCAACAGAAACCAGTAGGTGGCGAAGCGCGCGACATCCTTGAAGGAGGCGAGTAGCCCGGCTTCGCTCGCCGCCGCCTGGGGCCGCTCGCCGGTGGCTGGTGCGTCGCGAAGCACCCGGCTCGCCACCAGGGCAAAGCCCAGGCCAATCAGGCCGAGAACGAATTGCGGGGTCCGCCATCCATACAGGCCGCCCAGATATCCGGAGATCGAAGCCCCCGCGATGTTGCCCGTGTAGAATCCGCACAAATGGATGGAGAAGGCCTTTCCGCGGGTTGCGCCGGTGTGATGATCGCTAATGAGCGCGATGCTGGCGGGGATGTAGAGCGCTTCGGCGATTCCCAGCGGAATGCGCATGGCCAGGAGTTGACCCTGCGTCTGCGCGAGGCCGTTCAGCACCATCACCGTACTCCAGGCGGCCAGGCTCCAGACGATGATCGAGCTTCGCGAGAAGCGATCCCCAACATACCCGGCAAGCGGCGACAGAATCGCGTAAGTCCACAGGAAGATGGAACTGGTCGCGGCGAGGGCGACATCGGACATCCCCAGTTCCTTCCGCAGGAGAGGAAACACGGCATTAAGGGCGCCGCGGTCGGCGTAGTTCAGGCAGGCGATGCAGAAAAGTACTCCGACCAGGAGCCACCTGTAGAAGCCACCGGATTCGGCTGAGCCGTGCGCATCGGCCGATTTCGCCGGGGACTCGTCCGAATGGGATGTTCTTGAAACTGCCATTGCGAGGCACTACGTTCCGACCGCTTGTTCCGCGTCTCAGGAGAAGGAACTATGCACAATATCACACCTGGGCGAATAGGCGAGCAGAAAACCGCGGACGAAAGTCCGGACACCCTGAGCAGCAGGACACGACTCGGATCTCGACCCCCGCCGCTCCCGAGGACAGCAAGGACCGGCAGGGAATCGCAAAATCCGCAAAGCTCCGCCTCCCGGCTTCGTATATACTCCCGACATCCATCGGAGTATGCGACCGCATCGCTGACGCTGCCCCTCAGCAGACGCGACAAGCAGAACAGTGTTCGCAACGCTGCTAGCGATGTAAGGAAGGCTTGTTATGAACCGGATTCGCCATTACTTCCAAAGATTCGAGATCGACGGGACGGCGAGGATCGCGCCTCGACGGGTTACAGGCAAGAGGACAGCCGTCCACCTGCTTCGGTTTCCCCTGACGGTTCTCGCCGGCTTGGCGCTGCTCGCCCTACCGCGACTCACCTGGGCACAAACCTCGGCTGCCATCGTGGGCACCGTGACCGACCGGACGGGATCCGTGGTCGCGGGGGCCCGCGTTACCGCCGTGCATCGAGCCACAAACAACACCTACACAGCCTCGACCAACGATCGAGGCGACTACCGTGTCGACCTTCGCCAGTTGGGGCACTATAACGTTCGAGTGGAGATGGCTAGCTTCAAGGCGACCGTTTTCAACAACGTTTTGATTGAAGTCGGCCAGACGGCCAGGCTCGATGCCACTCTGGCCGTGGGTGAGGTCGCCGAGTCGATCACGGTGGAGGACGCCAGTCCGCTGGTGCGCACGGAGACCGCGTCGATCGGCGAGGTTGTTGACAGCCGCAAGATCCTGGAGCTACCTCTGAAGGGGCGCGAGTTCATTCAGTTGGCCACCCTGATGCCCGGGGTTGCGAGCCGCAACCCGAATGGGGTCGGGCAGACGCAGGGCACGACGATCGAGGTCAACGGACAGCGCGGCAATTCCAACAACTATCGCCTCAATGGTCTTTCGAATGTATCCTCGACCGACAACACCCAGTCGTCCGCTCCGCCCTTGGATGCGGTACAGGAGTTCCAGATCATCCGGAACATGTACTCGGTCGAGTTTGGACGCGCGCAGGGGGCCGTAATCGACGTGCGTACGAAGTCAGGTACGAATGTCCTGCATGGCAGCGCCTACGAGTTCCTCCGCAATTCGGCGCTGGACGCGCGTCAGTACTTCGCTCTGACCAAGCCTGGATTCACCTATAACCAGTACGGAGGCAGCATCGGGGGGCCGGTCGTGTTGCCCAAGCTTCTCAATGGCCGGGACAAGACCTTCTTCTTTTTCGCCTTTGAAGGACTGAAAGACCGGCGTGGCACAACCCTGCTCTGGGGTGTACCGACGGCCGCCGAAAAACGGGGAGACTTCTCGCAATCGCTTCAACCGGCACCCAGGCCCTGGAGGGCGGGTACCGTCACCGGCGGCCCCTATCCGGGAGGCATCATTCCCTCCACTTCGTTCAGCCCCACGGGCAAGATCATCATGGATCAGTTTCCGGAGCCCAACTATCCGGCGGGAGGACTGCTCAACTTCATCGCCTCGAATCCACAGCCGATCAATGCATATCGTTACATCGTGCGTGTGGACCAGAAGATCAAGTCCGATTCACTCTTCCTGACGATCAGCCCGACGCGGCAGAACGCGGCGCAAAAGCACCCCTTGTTTTCACATTCCGACTCGACCAGCTACCAGGACGGCGGCCAGTACGTCCTCGGGTATACGCACGCCTTCAGTCCGAAGGTCCTGAGTGAAACGCGTTTCGGAACCGCGTACAGCTATGGCGGACGGGATCTGGTGGACAAGACCAACTACGCCCAGAAGTGGGGATTTCCGTTCTTCCCGACCAACCCGGCGGCTTTTGGAGTTCCTCGAATTCAGGTTCAGCTCGGATCGGTGGTGCTGGGCGAGGTCATGGGACACGGCGACGCTCCGTCTGTCTCGAAGGATGACTCGTACAACCTGGTTCAGCAGTTTATCGGCGTCCACAAGAATCATTACTTCAAGGCCGGTGTGGACATCAACTACGAGCGATTTCGGACGATCGCCGGTTATGGCAGCCGCGGGGTGTACCGGGGCGGCCTGAACTATAGCGGAAACTCCTGGGCGGATATCTTGTTGGGCCTCAGTTCCCGAAGCTGGTATCAGCCCCAAACCGCCTGGGTGCGTTTAGATCGTCCACTCTACGCGTTCTACTTTCAGGATGACTGGAAGATCCATCCCCGGGTTACGCTGAATCTCGGCGTTCGCTACGACTACAATGAGGCCTGGAGAGCCCGTGACAAACTGATCGCCGGCTTCGACCTGAGAACCGGTCAGGTAGTCTATGCCGCGGGGGCGGTGCCGGAGGCACAGAAGGCGCAACTTCAGTACCCGGCGCGCTTCGACGGCCCGGACAGAGCCTACAATGCGTACAAAAAGGATTGGGCTCCTCGTCTCGGCCTGGCCTGGCGGCCGTTCGGCGGCAACAAGACCGTCGTCCGGTCCGGCTACGGGATATTCTATACCTCGCCCCGGGGAGGAGAAATCACCTCGGCGGCGCGGCTTGCTCCGTGGCTGTCGTATCTGCGTTTTTCCGAGGGCAATGCCACGACTCCGCTTTTCTTTGACCGCGTGCCTCCTGGCATCAACGAGGGGGTCTTCAGCGATCCGGGGACGCTGTTCCCGAACGACCCCAATCGCCGGGACTCTTATACCCAACACTGGAATTTCGGCGTGGAGAGGGAAGTCCTCAGAGGCCTGGCGATCGAGACCTCCTACGTCGGAAACCGGGCAGCTCATCTTTCGGTAGGGCGTGACGCGAATTTCTTCGCGCCCCAGTACATCGGAAAGCCGCGCTATCTGCCATTCAGCACGATTCAGTGGGCATCGAACGGATTCGATGCGATCTATCACGCACTGCAGGTGAAGGCCACCCAGCGGTTTTCACATGGCCTGTTCTTACCTGCTCGGCTATACCTGGGGAAAGGCGCTGAACAATGTGGAGAATTCCTCGGGTTATGTCAGCTTCGAGTCCCAGGTGGACGGGCGAAGAGAATGGGGCAGGGGACAGCAGGACGTGCGGCACCTGCTCACCGTTGCCGGTATTTACGAGATTCCGATAGGCCGGGGCAGGACCTATCTGAGCAACCTGCCTGGTGTTGTGGAAAGTATCCTGGGTGGCTGGAAGCTGAACTATATCTACGAGGCCAATACGGGCTACCCGTTCAACATATCCGACATCTACACAATGCGGCCCAATATCAAACCCGGACAGAAGGCGAACCTGCCGCCCTCGGAGCGCACCCGAGACCGCTGGTTCGACCCTTCGGTGTTCGAGTGGGAGACAGGCGGCCCGAACTGCAATCCGTTGGGCTACCCGGGGTGCCCCGGGAATCTGGGCCGGAACGTAATGGATGGTCCCGGCTACCAGCGCGCCGATATCGGCATTTCCAAGCTCTTCGCAATTCGGGAAGGCCACAACCTGGAATTCCGCACGGAGATGTTCAACGCCACCAATCACGCGAACCTCTTCATGCGCACATTGGAGTTCGGCCGGACTCCAACCACTAGGGTACTCAATACGGGTGGCGGCGAGAAACTCCGTAACGCGTATGACCAGCGGTCGATTCAGTTCGGCTTGCGCTATTCATTCTGAACCGGGGCCGCACACAAATGGTGAGATCGAGAGGCTGGGCCAACTTCGGGGTGGCGCTTTGGGCGCTCGAGGTTTCCTGTGTGTTTCTGTGGGCCGGCGGGCCCAGCCCCGACGTGACTCGCGTGTATGTTGGCACGTACAGCCAAAAAGAGGGTGAAGGGATCTTTCTTGCGACATTCGACGCGCGCAGCGGCGTGCTCGGACCGTTGCGCCCGGCCAGTGGCGCCCGTAGTCCGGCGGCTCTGGCGATCCGTCCCGGCGGCCGTTTCCTCTATGCGACGACGCTTGTGCCCGACGAGCAAGGGAAACCAACTGGGGGCGTCGCTGCCTTCGCCATCGACGAGGCCACCGGGGAACTGCGCGAGATCGACAGCCGGCGGTCAGGCGGCACTGGCCCTTGCTACCTCGCGATCGACAGCGAGGGGAAATCTCTCCTGGTCTCCCACTGCGGCACGGCCAACGTCGCGTGTCTTTCGCTGCGGGCGGACGGGCGATTCGGCGATGCTTCGACGCTCATCCAGCATGAGGGGAAAAGCGAAAACTCCGAAGGGAAACCACAGGCGCATTCCATCAACGTCGTTCCCGGAAACCGTTTCGCTGTCGCCGCCGACCTGGGGCTCGACCGGTTGTTCGTGTACCGTCTCGACGCGGCGCGCGCGCGAATGACACCGAATGACCCCGCGTTCGCGCGGATACCCAAGGGCGCGGGCCCGCGACATCTCGCGTTCCATCCGGCCGGCCAGTTCGCCTACTCCATTAATGAACTCGACAATACGATCACCGCGCTTCGGTTCTTCAAGAAGTCCGGGAAGCTGGAAGCGATGCAGAGCCTTTCGACTCTCCCCGCGGACTTCAAGGGAGAGAGCTTTGCCGCGGACATTCAGGTTCATCCGACTGGGAAGTTTGTCTTCGGCACCAACCGCGGGCACGAGAGCATCGCGGTGTTCCGGGTCGATGCCGGCACCGGGCGTCTTGAATCAACCGGGCAGACGCCGAGCGGCGGGAGGTTCCCTCGAAGCCTCGCTGTCCATCCATCCGGGGCTTTCCTCCTGGTAGCCAACCAAAAGAGCGACCGCCTCTCGATTTTCAGAATTGATCCGGCAACCGGCCGGCTTGATTCAACCGGCCAGGAGGCTTCCATCCCTCAGCCTGTATCTGTAAGGATACTCAACCGCCCGTGACGGGGCGCTGGCTCGTTGCAGACGAAGCCGTGAAAGGGGAACCCAACAAAAGGTGAGGCGTAGGAACTGGTTGAAGAAAATCGCCGCGGCGGCGCCTTCCGCGGCGTTGGTTTCGGGAGCCGTATCCCCCGTGGCCGCGCAGGTTCGTGGTCCGTTGGGGGCGGATCGGACTGAGCCGAAGGTGTTTGTCCGGGACGACGGGCGTCATGGGGCGGGAACAGATCAGTTCGAGCCGCCCCTCGACCGCTCGGACATTACCGTCATCGTTGATCAGTTGATCGGGAGCGGCGCGGACGCCCTCCTGTTCTCGGCCGGCGTCGAAGGCGGCACGGTCATTTACGACAGCCGGGTCGCCCAAAAACTCGGGGACAACGTCACCCGCTGGACACATGCCGTGCACTATCGCGACGCCCGGCACGTCCGCCAGATGATCGCCGACGGCCACGACCGCATCAGAATGCTCTGTGACCGCTGCCATGAGCATGGGATCTGGTTCTTTCCGAGCTTGCAGGTGGATATTGGAACGTATATTTCCGAGCGCGGCCACGGACGGACATCGGACTTCGTGTTTGACAACCCGCGGCTCCAGGTTGGGAAGGATGAAGACCCGCGGGCAAAGGACCTGCTTCCGACGAGGCTGAACTTCCTGCACCCGGAAGTCCGGCGGGAGCGGTTCCTGATCTTCGAAGAACTGCTCGCGCGCTATGAGAGCGACGGCATCGAGTTGTTCTTTGATTCCCCTCCGCCCTGCAAGCTGAGCCAGGTCGGCGAGTTTGCCCCGGCACTGACACAGTGGATCCGCGACCTGCGCGAGGTTGCGCGAAAGGCCGCTCAAACCCAGGGACGCCGGAAGCGGATTCTCTTCTATCTGCAGGCAAGGTCCGCGGCCTGGATGATCATGGGCTACCAGGTCGACCGCTGGGTCTCCGAAGGTCTAGTGGATGGCCTGATCTGCGGCGGCGGCGTTCCCGAGAAAATGGATCAGGATCTCGATCTGTCCCATGTCGTCGCATTGACCCGCAACTCCCCTTGCCGGGTGATCGCCGCCTGCGCCAGCGGGATTGACAGACAGTTGGCTAAAAAAGCGACGCAGCCCATGATTTGGGCGGCGGCGGCCAACGCCTACAGCCAAGGGGCGGACGGCATTAACCTGGACGATGCTCACTGGTTTTCATGGCCCTGGAAGGCCGGCGTCTACGAGACTCTGCGCCTGCTGCGTGATCCCAAGTTGCTCGCAACCGCCGACAAGATCTACCGTGTGCGGTCACTGCCGCCAGGTGGGCAGTCCGGACTGATTCCCGATGACGGCCCCGCTCTTCCCCGGAAGTTGCCGGAAGGCACGCCGGTGACGGTGATCCTCCGGGTCGCGGACGACCTGGAGCAGGCGCAGTCGCTGGGAAGAGTGGAATCGGTTCGTTTGCGGGTCCGCGTGACAAATATCGACGCGTCGCTCAATCAAGTGAACGTCGAATTGAACGGACGCCTTCTGCCTCGCGAGTTGCTTCATCCCAACGATCTGACGTACCGGATTCTCGACGGGGGAGCGGTCCGTCCGTACGGCTATATCTTCAGCTACGAGCTAACGCCGGAACACTTCCCGAAGCCTGGACACAACCGCATTCAGGTGACGCTGGTCCGGCGGGATCCGAACATCGACGTGCCTTTCGAGCTGTTTGACGTCGATTGCTGCATACGGTTCCGGCGGCACCGGAGCTTCGAACGGGAGCCTCTCGAATACTAATCAGTCCTTTGGTCAGGAGATAATCTTAAGATCATGAAACGGCGAAGCATGTTGAAAGCGATAGGGGGCGCGGCCCCGTCCACCCTCCTGGCGGCGCAGTCGGGAGCGCCGCGTGCGGGCGAATCCCGGACTCCCCCCGGATATCGAACTCCGGACCCAAAAGTCTTTTTCTATGACGACGGCCGCCACGCCGCGGGGCTTTACCAGTTCGCGCCTCCGCTCGCCGCCGCCGACGTCACCTTTACGGTCGATCAACTGGTGGAGGCGGGAGTGGACACGCTCTTCTACTCGGCGGGTCCCGAGGGAGGGGTGGTTCAGTATGACAGCCGTGTGGCCGCGAAGTGGGGCGACAACGTCGACATCTGGACTCACGAGATCTTCTATCGGGCCGCGCGCACGCTGCATCAACTCGTGGCCGACGGTCTCGACCCGATGAAGCTGTTGTGCGACCGCTCCCGCGAGAAAGGGATCTGGTTTCTGCCGACGGTCTGCGTCTGCATCATCGGAGGCGATCGCAAGGTTGACCTCGGCTTGGGCCGCAAACCCGATTTCGTCTACAACCACCCGCAGTTCCAGGTCGGACCCGATGACGATCCGCTGGCGAAGAACCCTGCGCGTTTCTTCGGACCGAATCGCTTCAACTTTCTGCACAAGGAGGTTCGCGACGAACGCTTCCGGATCTGCGAAGAACTGCTCACCCGTTATCAAACGGACGGGATCGAATTGGACCTGTCGATCGACAACGACTTTGGCCCGTTCTGCAAGTTCAGCGAGGTGGGGCGCCTGGCGCCGGTCCTGACGCAGTGGATCGCCGATCTGCGAGCCGTGGCGAGCAAGGCCGAGCAGGCTCAGGGCCGCCGCAAGCGAATCTACGTCCGGATTCCGGCAGGCCCGGCATCGTCCTGGGGCGTGGTTGGTTTCGAGGTTCCCACATGGGTGTCGCGCAAACTGGTGGACGGATTGGTATGTCTCACCACCCATCGCGGGATGCTTGACCAGGACATCGATCCCGCTGCCGCATTGGCTGTGACGAAGGGAACCGAGTGCCGGGTCCTGGCCGGTTTCGAAGGGAACCTGGGCCGCCAGTTGGAGAGCGCCGCGACCCCCGCCATGACCTGGGCGGCGGCGGCCAATGCCTACCACCGCGGCGTCCATGGATTCGGGTTGTGCGAAGGCATGTGGGCGCCCAACGGCTGGCCCTGGGTGAATGAGGACTATCAGACCCTCCGGCTGCTGGGGCATCCCGACATGCTCGCGACGGCCGACAAGACTTACCGTGCCCGGTCCATGGCGCGAGGAAGTACTTTCGCGAAGGGCCTGTTCCCCACCGCGGGCTCAATTCTGCCCCAAGTCCTGAAACAAGGGGAGTCCGTGGAGGTGCCGCTGCGGATCGCCGACGATCTGCCGCGCTGGCAGGCGCTGGAACGAGTCTCGGCGGTTCGGCTGCGCGTCCGGTTCAGCAACCTGGAGCCCTCGCTCAATGAGGTTCGCGTGGAATTCAACGGACGGCCCCTGCCCGACTCCCTGGCGCGGAAGATCGATCTCCACTTCCACGTGGTCGAAGCGGGACCGGTCAATCCCTACGGTTATATTTACGAATTCCCGCTGTCGCCGGAATTCTATCCCCGCCAAGGGGACAATCGGATCAAGGTGACCCTGGTCAAGCGCGATCCCAAGCTGAATATTCCTTTTGAGGTCTACGACGCGGACTGCTCGATCGAATACCGGGTGCACCGGCACTTCGAGCGCAAGCCGCTCGAATACTGAACATCGCGACGACATATGCAACGGGCCTCTCGTATGAACCTCGAAGAGTTCAATCTCGTGTGCGGATTTGGCAGCCGGCTCGAGTGCCGCACTGATCTCGGCAGCCGTTCTTATGGGGGGATCGTCGCGTGAGCGGCCGGTTCTCGCGCCGCTCGCTGGTGGTAGGCGGAACCTCGGTCGCCATGGCGAGGATGAATGTGGCCGATGCGCTCCGCGTCAATGATCTCGACCGCGCGATCTGGCGGGAAGAACTGGACTCCTTCGTTCCTGCCCGTGCTTTCGATGTTCACCTCCACCTGACACGGGCCGAGTTCGACCTCACCGGAGCGACCAAGGGTCTGCGGCGCGAGTGCAGCGTCGAGATGCTTGCCGAAATCGAGCGCCTGCTGATGCCGGGCCGCACCGTGCATCACTTGATCTTTCCATCGCCGCACCTGCGATGTGACTTCACCGCGGCCAACCGGTTCATCGCGGCCGAGAAGCTGAAGACGGAACACCGGGCCGCGCTCATGGTGGTGCATCCCAGCATGAGCGGGAAGGCCGTTGAAGCCGACGTCCGTGAACATCGATTCCTGGGCTTTAAGCCTTATCGGTTCTACTCGACCAGCGGCGACATCGAGGAGTGCCGGATTACTGATTTCCTTCCCGAACATCAGATCGCCGTCGCGAACCGCTTTGGCCTCCTGATCGGTCTTCACCTTTCCAAGAAGCGGGCGATTTCCGATCCCCAGAACCTGGACGATCTGGAACGGTTGGCCGCCAGGTATCCGCGCGTACATTGGGTCCTCTTTCATTGCGCCCGCAGTTACTCCGCCTGGGCGCTCGAGAAGGCGGCGCCCCGGCTTCGCCGCATCCCCAATGTTTGGATCGAGTCGTCCTCTGTCTGTGAAACCGATGCCTTTGACGCTTTGTTCACTCACATCGACCCCAAGCGCATCTGCTACGGAACCGACGACATCGGAGTCGGCATCACACGCGGCAAATACGTCGCGTGGGGACGATCCTGGTCCAATATGGACGAGACGAACCAGACTCTGTTACGGTCGCACTGCGACGGCCGCTTCACCTTCGTCCGCTACGAGATGCTTCGTGCGATGCGCCGTGCGGCGGGTCACGCGCGGTTCACCCGTGCACAGGTTGAAGACATCTTCTACAACAACGCCGCGGACCTGATTGGCCGGGTCCAACGTGGGCTCGTGTAAACCCTTACCAGGCACGGCCTGCGCCCCCGTTTGCAGGGAGCGGTCGATACCGCCGGCAGTTCCCGTCGTCCTCCGCTTGGCAAGGGTCTCTCGCTACTCGAACCCGGGGAATGCGGCGTCGAGCGTGTACCGGACCCGCTTCCACTCGCTGCGGGCTCGCGCCGAACCGTGACCGAAGGCCACCCGCCAATAGGGGTTCCGATTCCGTAGCTGGAGTTCCAGCACGGGCCTGGAAGCGAGGTACACGCGCGCCAGGCCATCCCGATCGAGCGACAACCGGACACGCTGAAACACGCTGAGATCCGCCCGCGCCTCGCGGTACGTGCCGAAACCGACATCGGAGATTCGCACCCGATCGGCAAACAGTTCCACCAGGGCGTGACGCGTCCCGTTCGCCGCCTCGAAGAAACAGTCGCGGTAGGTCGTGGCCGAGTCCACGCGCACCTCCGCCTCCACGGTTACCTCTTCCGCGCCCACGTTGAGCATCGCCGGGTCGCGGTGGTAGATACGCCCGCCATCCAGGATCAGAAAGGATTCGCCCACAACAGCGCTGCCGGAACCGTTGCTGATCCAGCGGTTGGGAGCCCGTTCCGGCACCGCCACCGGCCGGTAGTCGACGCGGTAGGAACGGTACTCGTCGTAAGACGAGTGGGAAATCCTCGGGTCGGAGGGATAGATCTGATAGTTGCGATACATCACGCCGCCGGCCCCCGCTGAGCGCACCATCCGTTCCACCGCCGCGAAGTACTCCTGCGTCAGCTCGCCGGCCTGGCCGCGAGTGATCTCCTGTTGACCAAGGTAGGCGCGATCGAACTCCGGCTGGTGGGAGTGGGCGATGAAGAGCCGGCACCGCGTTCCCCTGGTGAAGTCGAGGTACTGGGCAGCGGACCCGAGCCCCGGAACGGGGCCCTTTTCCATGAACAGGTAAATGCCCAGAAGGTCGATCAATCCCTCCTTGGCCCAAGTGGACAGGTCCAGTGCAGCGGACTTCCAGTGCATGTGCGGCGGCGTCAGGCGCACACCGGCGGTGAGCACCATCCGTTTGCCACGCGCCTTCTCCATCCGGTCCAACTTGCGGCGGATCTCGCGCACGAAGCCGTTCATGATCTCGATTTTCCGGGGTTCGCTTTCGGCAAAAAAGGGCGGCTGCTGGGTGAAGTCGATATCGATTCCGTCAATGTCGTAGCGCTCGAGCAGTTCCTTGACGACATCAAGGAAGTAGTTCCGCACCTGAGCCCGGCCGTAGTCCCAGTTGGCGTCGCCAGGAATGCGCAGCTCCGGGTGTTCGTAGTAATAGCGTCCGTTGACGATGCGGTCGAGCATCGTCGTGGTCGGGTTGAAGTTATTCGGGCGGAACTGCGCGACGACGCGAACGCCGCGGACTTTGGCCCGCTTGACGATCTCGCCCAACGGGTCGATGCCCCGGTCAAAGTAGGTTTTGAGGGTGTCGCGCATCCTGCGAATGCCAGGGTGTTCCCGCAGCACTTCGTCGGAGTAGCCTTCACCAAAGTACTCGCCCGGCAGACGGCTGCGATAGTTGAAAGTCAACAGTCCGCTGCGGACGCCATAAATGAGCATCGTGTGTCCCGCGTCAGCATAGCTGTCGACCACACGGTGCAGGCTCTCGACCGATGGCGTGACCCCACGGATCATGAAGTCAGCGCCGTCGTTGACGTAGAGAATCTCAAAGGGGTCGGCGGCCATCAGGGTCCAGGCGGCCAGGAGCAGTCCGGCGCGACGTAGCATGTTCTCAGTCTATGGGCAAACCGGCGAATCTTCACCCCGAGGAGGATTGACCCCTTCGGGAGTTGCGATAAGCTACTTCTTGACGTTGGGAGGGCTCATGACGTGGTTCCAACTGATGCTCGCCGTAAGCGTGGCGGCCGCCGCACAAACCGCTCCGGCGCCGACCCGGATCAACAAGATCAGCTTTTTGATCCATCCGGTCTGCTGGGATCTGGCGCTGGGCCGGGACGGTACGGCGCACCGCTACATCACCTCGGTGGAAAACATTCGCGGCGGCGCCTGGTACGAATCGCACGAGTTCCAGGAGATCCTGGCCTGGGAGCGGCGCGTCAACCAGAAGCAGAAGGAGTACATCGAGCGGATGCGCCCCGACGAGGCGATGATCCTCTATCCCATCGGCAACAAGCCCGCGATGCGCGAGTTGATCCGCTTCGCCGAGATGACCCTGGGCCCGCGGGTCGTGGTGATCCGCTCGGAAAGCCCGTCGGGGAACATGAAGGTCGACTACCGGACCCTGCTTCCGGCCAAGGCCCGGATGGAACTCGCCGACGAACTGCTCGAGACCGTGCGGCGGAATGACGACAAATGGAGCGCGATGGCGCTCGAGGTGATCTTCTACAACCGCATGATCGCCGAGGAAATCAGGGCCGAGTTCGGCAAACGAAATCTGCAGTTCGACCCGAAGACCGTAAAGGCCGTGGCCTTTGGCGAAGGCTTTGAGCAGTGCGCAATGACGTGGAAGGCCATGGTGCCTCACTATCTGGGACTGGCCGGCCCGATCGAAAACGACTTCGACCTGTCCGTGAGCGGGATGCCGTTGCTGCGCGGGGCGAAGCTGCGCGAGAGGGTTGCGCTAGCCAACGACGTGCGTCTGTTTCTTTGGGAACTCACCGACGGCCGGTTGATGGCGCTGTACGCGAAGGCCCAGGCGCATCTGGTGGATCCGCAGTTGTTCGTGTCACTCCCGTTCGCGCCGGCCAGCGTCAAAGTGTTTGATGACGGCGGCAGGATGACGTGGCCGAAGGCTGGGACGGAGGAGCCGGTTGAACCGTCGCCGACGGGCTCGCTGCGGGTTCCGGTCTTCTTCGGACTACGCCAGTTTTCGAATGACCGCCCGTGCTACCTGGTCATTGACAAGATGGGATTCGACGAGATCCGCAAAGCGCTCGTGAACGCGGAGATTCGGGCCGTCAGATAGTGAGAGACGGAGTCGCGCGTTGTTTCCCGCCGGGTTCGTCCTTCCCCGAGTCCCCGGGCGTGCTCCGATGGCTGGTATCGCTGCGAGCGAACGTTGCGGATGCAAGAAAAGCCCACATTGCACCAAAGATCCGCAAAGATGCGCCCCCCCGCTGTTGATAGTCTGGGGAGAGAAATCCTATGGCAAAGCTGCTGATTATTCTAATGGCCCCATTGATTCTCCTGGCCGAGCCGGCGCGGCTCGACCTCGGGGATGCTTCCGGCTGGCAGTTCGTTAACGGCGCCTGGAAACAGGACGGGGACGTCGTCAAGCCGCCCACGGAACGGGCCGACTTCTACTATGCTTTCCGCCGCGGCGCCTCTCACAGCGACCTGACCGCCGAATTCGACTTCCGCATCACCACCAACCACGCCGACGCCGGGCTCATCATCCGGGCCCAGGATCCGGCGCACTTCTACATGGTCCATTTTCCCAACGGCGGGCAGCAGTATCGGGCCCAGCACTTCTGGGCTGCCCTCTCCGTGTCTGATGGCACTGGCTACCTGCGCTTTCTCAAGCTTGCCCTGGTCCCACGCGTGCCAAGCAATCTGGGTCTTTGGAAGAAGGTGAAGATCCAGGTTTCCGGCGACGAGTTCCGGCTCTTCGTCAACGGCTTCGAGGCGTTCACGGTGCGAGATCGCACGTTTCTTCAGCCTGGCCGCATCGGTTTAGCCGGCTTCGCCCGGTTCGAACTCCGTAACCTTCGGATCGACGGCAAAGCGTTGCCTGAGCAGGCTTGGAACGAAGGCGTGAAGTTCCCCAAGACATGGTTTATTCCGGCGGCCGCTCCCCAACTCGGATGGCAGCACCGGCCCTCGCTGACCATGACGCGCAACGGCACGATGCTGATGCTGATGAACACCACTAAGGGGAAATCCATGGTCGACCCCCGCGAAGCCGGCAATGCCACAGTCCTGTTGCGCTCGACCGATAAGGGCCGAACATGGTCCAAGCCGGAGATCCGGGCCGAGTTGACAGGCTGCGAGTTGTTAACCCTGAAGGACGGCAGTCTGATTGCGATCAAAACCGGTACGCCGCCTCATGAAACCACTCAGCCGACGACCAACGAAATCTGGCGGCTCGAATCATCCGACGATGGGCGCACCTGGTCCAAGCCGGAAAAGGCCCGCTGGGATGGCCCGTTCCCCAAGGACCCCAAGACGCTCGGCGGCGCCTACACCGTCCAGTTGAAGGACGGCGCCATCGTGCTGTTCCTGATCGGCGGCCACTCGTCGACGCAGAAGGGTCTCAATGTCACCACGTGGGGTTCGATCCATACCTCGGCGTTCTCCACGCGGTCGACAGATGGCGGCCGCACGTGGTCGCCGCCGGTAAACCTGGACGCGAACCCCCCTTGGCCTCCGAACTCCCCTCAATACGAAGGAAACCTCGATCTGACCGAAGCTGTTGGCGCGGAGACCAGCGATGGACGCATCATCTCCCTGACGCGGCCGATCTACTCACCCTGGATGTGGGAGTCCTGGTCGGAGGATGGCGGCAAGACATGGGGCCCGTCTGTTCGCGGTCCTTTCCCTGGCTATGCGCCACTGCCGATGATTCGAACCGCCTCGGGGGCCATGATGATCGCCACGCGCTTCCCGGGCATCACGATTCACTCGAGTTACGACGATGGCAAGACGTGGGATGAGGGCACCTACCTCGATTCCTCCATCTGGGCCATGGGCGACATGGTCGAGGTTGAGCCCAATCTTGTTTTTCTTGCGTACATGGACTCCTTTGGCGGGCCGGTACGCGCGCAGTTCATCCGCGTGGGTCCGAAGGGGCTGGTTCCGGACACGGCTTGGATACCAAAGCAATGAACCGACAGATCTGTCTTCTGCTAATCACCGTCGGCGCCACGCAGGCGGCTGAGTTGACGATCGGCGACGGCAAGCAATGGTCCTTCGCCGGGGGCGAGTGGACTCAGAACGCCGGCGGCGTCATCCGTCCTCCCGACCGCCGCAACCTCCACAGCCGGGCCTTTTACACCGGGCAAAGCTTCTCCGACGTGACGGCCGAGTTCGACTACAATCCCGACTACCGGGAAACCGGCACCGGCAACGCCGGCTTGATTCTGCGGGCATCCGACTCGGCGCATTTCTACGTGGTCCACTTCCCCTGGGGCGGCCAGCAACTCCGCGCCAAGCACTTCTGGGCGGGCATTGCCAAGGTCGACGGCGACGGCTATCTCCGGAACTTGCGATTCGGGTGGGTGCCCGGTCTGCCCAGTGAAACTGATCGTTGGTACCACGTCAAAGTAGTGGCGAAGGGTCCGCTCATCAGCGTTTGGGTCGACGGCATCCGGGCGGCGGAGGTCTCCGACGCCAGCTACCGGTCCGGTCACGTGGGTCTGTTGGGCTACGGCTGGTATGCATTCCGCAACGTGAAGGTCGCGGGCGCGAGCGCCCCGGCGCCTAAGTGGAACCGCTCCATCGCGGTCGAGTCCCACGCCCGCGATCTTCCTATGACTTCCGCCGAGATGCCGAGCAATTGCGTCGCCCCCAATGGCGATGTGCTGCTTGCGGCAGGCGAGACGCTCATCCGCTCGCGCGACAAGGGCCGCACCTGGGGCGCCGCGGAAGCGCTTCCAGGCTTCCTTGGCAAAGTGGGGGACTACGGCAGTTCCATGTTCCGGACCAACGGCGGCCGCCTGCTGGTGATGGTCTACCGCTCCCAAGCGGCAACCGGACAGGCGACGCCCGAAATCCTGATCTCGGAATCCGCCGACAACGGGCGGACGTGGTCCACTCCAGCGGCCTCGCTCGTGGCCGGCGGTTGGCCGGCCGTTCCCAAGAACCTCAGCGTCTATGGTCCTCTGGTCGAGACGGCCGACGGCGGGTTGCTCCGTTTCCTCTATGGCGGCATGGGCGGCGAGGGCTCGCCGCCGGACGCGCTGGGCCGGGTGACGAACGTCGTTTCCTGGGGATCGGTTCACTGCAAGGCCTTCGCCATTCGCAGCACCGATGGCGGCAAGAGTTGGTCTGCGCCCATCGAGGTCGACCAGCCTTCGTGGGCCGATCGGAAAAGGGGCACCATCCTCGGGTCGCTCGACCTCACCGAGCCGACCGGTGTGGCCATCGGCAACAAGGTGCTCGTGCTGATCCGGCCGATCTACAGTTCGACGATGTGGCAGTGCCGGTCCGCCGACGGAGGCGCCAACTGGGATGCCGCCGCTCGGGCGACGTTTCCGGGTTACGCTCAGTCGATGGTTCGCTCGCGGGCGGGAGCGATTGCAGTCGCCCACCGCTTTCCCAACTACGCCCTCAACCTCAGCACAGACGATGGGCTTCATTGGGACGACGGCACCATCATCGACTACCCGGCGTGGGCCATGGGCACGCTGGTTGAAGTCGAACCCAACGTGCTTCTGGCGACCTACATGAACACGAATCGCAAAATGCCGTTGCTCTACCAGTTGATCCGGATCACGCCGCAGGGCGTGCGGCCGGAGTTCAAATAGCGTGCACGCGCGCGTCCGGCCGGGGTACTTCCTGGCAGCGATGCCTGACAGAATTAACATTCCATGACCCATCTCTTCTCCAGACGAGACCTGTTCCAACACATGGCTGGAACCGCAACTTTGGTCAGTGAGGCCGCCGCGTTCCAGCCCGAGCGCCCGCGGAAGCTCAAGGTAGCCGCGGTCTATACCGTCTTCACCCACCGGTCGCACGCCAATGTGATCCTCGAGAACTTCCTCGAGCCGTATTACTTCAACGGCAGGGTGATCGATCCGCGCACCACCTTTGAAATCGTTTCCTTGTGGGGCGATCAGAACCTGCCGGGCGACTTTGCCGATGACGTGATTCGGGAATACGGTCCTTCCCGGCATGACACGATCGCCGGGGCTTTGTGCCTGGGAGGCGAGCAACTTGCCGTGGATGGAGTGCTCTCGATTGGCGAGGGGGGCCAATACTACCGGAACCAGTTCGACCAGGTGCTGTTCCCACGCAAACGATTTTTCGACGAGATCGTGGCGGTGATGCGGAAATCGAAGCGCGTGGTTCCGCTCTTCACCGACAAACATCTTTCCTACCGGTGGGACTGGGCCAAGGAGATGTACGAAACGGCGAGGGCGATGAAGATCCCTTTGATGGCCGGCAGTTCGGTTCCCTTGGCCGAGCGGCGGCCCGCGCTGGAGGTTCCATCCGGATCCCGTATGGAGGAGGCGATCTCGATCCACGGGGGGCCGGTGGAAGTCTACGGCTTTCACGCCTTGGAAATCCTGCAATCGATCGTGGAAGCGCGTCAGGGTGGGGAGACGGGCGTCTCCAGGGTCCAGTACCTGGAGGGAAACGCGCTCTGGGAGGCTGCGAAACAAGGAAGGTGGTCTTTACCGTTGGCTGATGCGGCCATGGAGGCCGAGTTGGGCGCGAACAACCGGGCATGGCGCGCGTTCCAGCCACAGCCCCAGGGTGTCCTCATCGAGTACAAGGACGGATTTCGCGCGACGATGTTGAAGGCCGGTGACGACTCCATCCGGTGGAACCTTGCCTGCCGCCTGGCAGGCGAGTCGAAGCCGCGGGCCACCCGATACTACGTGGGTCCCTGGCGCAACCGCTACTTGTTCAAAGCCTTCAGTCGTGCCATCCAGCACCATCTGTCACATGGAAAGGCGCCCTGGCCGGTTGAACGGACTCTGCTGACCACCGGAATCCTCGATGCCGCCATGCACTCGAGGTTTCAGGGCGGGAAGATCCTCTCCACCCCCCAACTGGAATTCTCCTACCGGCCCGTGGACTTCACGGCGTTTCGCGAGACGGGCGCAACGTGGAAGGTCATCGATGAGAATGTTCCCGAACCCAAGGGCGCGATCGCCAGGATCATGCCGCGGCCCTGAACCCGATGAGCAGAGCTTAATGGGCATATGGGCGTCGCCGGCAATCTGGCAACATTTCGGACCTTTGCGGCGGTCAGAACCTTGCATCGACGATTGGCAGTGGCTGGCAGGTTCGTAAGAAACAACAAGAGAAAAGCGGCGTCGGAGCAAGATTCGCCTGGAAACCGGTAGTCCTGAGGTCTAGACTATGCCCAGGAGGAAGCATATGGAGCATGGATACGTCCATCCATCCCTGGGAGTGCCAGCCGTTTTCACGAGGATCCACTTCAGTCGTTTCTCGATCCATAGCTTGGCCGTGAGGGTAGCTCTTGTCGCCCTCCTTGCAGCGCCGCTGGTGCGCGCTCAGTCGACCTTAGGCACCATGGTCGGAGTCGTCAAAGACCAGTCCGGGGCCGTGACTCCGGGCGTTGTCGTCACCGTCCGCCACGAAGAGCAGGGTCAGACGCGGGAAGCGAGTACGAACGCCCGAGGGGAATACGAAATCACGCAGTTGCCGGAAGGGACTTACACGGTCCAGGCAGAAGCCGCCGGCTTCAGGGGGTACGTGAACCGGGGAGTTCGCCTGTCAGTCCGGCAGGTTCTTCGGATCGATATCCAGTTGCAGATCGGAGAGATCAGCGAACGGGTGACGGTGTCGGGCGCGGCCCCGGTGGTCAACAGCGAGTCGGCAACCATCAGTGGTGGGATGCAGGAGAGCCTGCTCCGTGAGTTCCACACGCCGACCGCGAACGCGTACAGCCCCCACCTGCTGGCCATGATGATGTTGCCCGGCTCCGTGCATCTGGGCAACGCGCAGTTCAAACTTGGCGGTGCGCGCGGCAACATGTACGAATCGAAGGTGGACGGGTCGGAGACGAATCACAACGAAGGTTCGCCCTCGGTGCTTTCCGTCAAGGAAATGAACATTGTCTATGTCAATGCGAACGCGGAATACCGTTCGCCGGCTACCGTGGACGCGGTGATGCAGAGCGGCACCAACACCTTCCGCGGCGGCGCCAGAGCGGAGTTGGAGAACGGAGCCCTGAACGCGGCGGGCGTGGGCGCGCAAAGGCGTCCCCCTGGAGTTCCCTTCTACTACGGGGAGTACTTCGGCGGCGGCCCGGTCATGATCCCGAAGATCTACAACGGGAAGGATCGCACCCACTTCTATGTGGATTACGAGCGAGGGAAGAACGGCAGCTACTTCCGGAGCGGGTTCCTGGACGTTCCGCCGGCGCAGTTTCGGCAAGGGGATTTCTCGGCGCTTTCCAGGCAACTGGTCAATCCGTTCACCGGCGCTGCGTTCACCGGAAACAGCATCCCTCAATCGCTCATGAACCCCGGCAGCTTGTGGTTGCAGGACAAGTACTGGCCGCTGCCGAACGCAGGAGCCGCGGGCGCGCTTGCGTTGAACTATGCGGCCACGAACTCCGCATCCTGGTTTGTTCAGCGCTGGTATTTCCGCGGTGATCATCAGATCAGCCGGATGAACCATGTCTCTTTCGGCTACACGCGCTTTACCGAAGCAAATATCAAGGGTACAGGCGTGTGGACGGGCGGATTGGTGGCCAAGGTGCCGGACGGCGGCGCGAATATCTACACGAGGTTCAATCAAAACTACATTCTTACCGACACACACACGTTCAGCCCCACCAGGCTCAACGAGTTCCGGCTCAGCTTGCAGTACTACCAATTGCCGGGACAATACTCGGTCCGCGGCAAGACGATCCTTGACGGCGCCGGAATCAAGGGGGTCGCGCTGGACTTGACGGGCACCCCCAGAATCGATATCAACGGGTTCTCGGGGATGTGGGGCGGAGCCGGCGGCGGCCAGTACACGGGCGAAGACACGGTGAACAAGCGATACCAGTTGATCGATAACTTTACGTTGATCCAAGGCCACCACAGCTTCAAGTTCGGGACCGATCTGCGCCGCATCGACGCACAGTCCTGGACGGGCGGTGTATGGGCGGGCAGCTATAACTTCGATGGCCGTTTTACAGGCTTCTCGTGGGCTGACTTCCTGCTGGGACTGCCTTCCACAACCTCGCGCTTCACGCCTCGACCGCCCGTAAGCCGTTACAATTGGCTCTACGCCTTCTACCTTCAGGACGATTTCAAGGTTTCTCCGCGCTTCACGCTGCAATACGGACTGCGATATGACAATTCGACTGTGCCCGTGGACAAGGCCGGCGCCTTTTTCAACTTCGATCCGGCGACAGGAAACATCGTGGTACCCGACGATCGCGCCCTGGGGCTGGTCAGCCCGGCTTTCCCCTCCACCATCAAGATCGTGACCGCTTCCCAGGCAGGTTTTCCGAAGCACCTGCTGAAGGGAAACAACGGAAGACTCAGTCCGCGTGTGGGGATCAGCTTCCGCCCCTTCAGCAACGCAAATACCGTGCTTCGGGCGGGCTTCGGCCACTTCTCGATCTACTCATACGGGCTGAACACGGGCGGACCTTTCGCCCTAACTGAGAACTTCATAAACCAGATGTCAAACGGAGCGCCATTGCTCACTCTGAGCAACCCCTTCCCCAGGATCGGGGCCCCTCCGGCACAAAGCTCCACCGGCATCAATCCGAACTTGCGAGACGCGGCTTTCACCCAGTGGAATCTGAGCGTGGAGCGGGACATCGGCTTCTCGACGGCGCTACGGCTCAGCTACATCGGATCCAAGAGTTCGTTCCTGCAGTACTCGCGGGAAATCAACCGTCCTCCCGCAAGCACGATTCCCTTTGCGGCATCACGCAATCCTTACCCACTGTTCCAGTCTGTGAGTTACACGGACAACGGCGGAAATGCCACCTACCATGGTTTCCAGATGCAGGCGACACGACGTTTCACGCGAGGACTGTCGATCGATGCCGCTCTCACCTATCACAAAGAACTGACCGACTCGCATAACGAAGGCTCTTACTTCGACATGGGGCTCAACGATCCGTATAACCGGGCGTCCAACAAGGGACCCGCGACCGCTCTGCCAATGCCCTATGAAGTGAGCTTGAACTATCTTTACCAACTGCCGTTCGGACGAGGGCGGCAGTACCTGTCGCAGGTTCCGGCGATCGTGAGCCATGTGTTGGGCGGATGGGACGCCAGCGGATACTTCGCTGCCTACTCCGGGCGCTGGTGGACAGCGACCTACTCGGGGAGGGACATCTCGAATATGAACATTTTTAGCGGACGCCCGGACCGCACCTGCAATGGGAATTTGCCTTCCGGTCAGAGGACCGAGGGACGCTGGTTCGACAACAGCTGCTTCGTGGTTCCGCCGGCGGGTGTTGGCCGCTTCGGGAACGCGGGGATCAATTCGATACAGGGGCCGGGCGCCTGGTTCTACAACATGGGGGTGTACAAGCACTTCCCGGTGTACGAGCGCCTGAACTTTCGCGTGGGGATGACCGCAATCAACCTGCTGAATCATCCCGTTTGGGATCAGCCGAGGACGAATATCTCCGCCAGCAACGTCGGTACACTGGGCATGCAGCCCAGCCTGATGAATTTTCCGAACCTGCGAACGATCAAGCTGAACCTGATGCTGGAGTTCTGACGAAGCGCGGCACTGGTCTGAAGTGAGGTTCGCGGAGTGGCAAAGCAAGAGCATCGCTTCGATGCTTCGAGTTTCGGACTCAACCCGCTGAGCCGCCGCGCCGTCCTGGGGGCCGGCCTGACCGGCGTGCTCGATGCCGCCGGCAAACGGCCTCCCCTCGAAGGGCGTCAAATCCGCGTCCGGACTCGGGATGACTTCGGTCTCCTGATCGAAGACCGGGCGGGGCAATTGCTGTGGCGGACTTCAGAGAGGCGGTCGCCCCAATTGGTCGTAGCCGGCGGACGCCCTCTCGAATTCCGCGCGGCCGGCCGCGTGCGCTACCGGCGATTCCGAGAAGGCGAGTACCGCGGATCCCGCATTCAACTCTCTTCCTTCCCGGGAACGGATGTCGCGGTGGACTTGATCCTCGCCCTCCATCGGGACCGGGACGAACTCCTGGTCGAAGCCGGCCAGGCCGGCGGCCGGGACCGCGTCCGCCAGATCGACCACCTGTACGCCATCGAGAAGCCGGTTTCGCAGGGCGGCTATCTCGTCCTGCCGCATGGTTGTGGCTACCTCATTCCCGCGGAGATGGCCGAGAAATTCTCCGGCACTGGCTTCGTTGGCTACCGTTACACCTTGCCCTTGTTCGGAATGGTCCGGGAAGGCCACGCCTTCTACCAGATCGTCGAGACGTATTGGGATTGCAGCGTGGAGGCCGAGCATCGTCCCGGTGAAGCAACCATGCTGGATCTCAACTGGGCCGCTTCACTCGGGGAACTACGCTACCCGCGGCGGTTCGTTTGGCACTTCGCCGAGGGCATGGACTACGTTGGGATGGCAAAAGCATACCGGCGCCGTGCGCGCGACCAAGGCCTGCTGCGGACACTCGATGAGAAGGCTAAGGAGCTTCCCGCTATCCGCAAATACGTTAGCGGGTTCGAGTACCGTGCCGTGGCCTGGAGCGGAGTCGAGCGCAAGGCCGTCCTCGGGGATCTGCGGCGCTGGCAGGAGCAAGGCCTGCGCGTGAATTTGTTCTTCCCGAAATGGGCTTCCCGAGGCTTCCCCGAGGACGCCGGCTACTCGGCGGACGCAGGCTGGCAGGCGTTTCTCCGTGAAGAGCCAGTGCGTGAAGGCTGGACAGGCTTGGCGCAATTTGCCGAACAAGCCCGATCCCAGGATTGCGTCATCAAGGTAATGATCAATCCCAACATGAACACCGAGGGGAGCCCCGGCTACGATCCGGCGCGTGCTCCGGTGGACGAGACCGGCAAGCCGCTCCGTTTCCCGCAACTCAGCCCGCGATTTGGCCCGGAAGCCACCCGCCGCGCCCTCGACCACGTACTGTCGAAGGGCCTTCGCTTCGATGCGCTCTACTTCGACGGCTACTCGGCTTACAGTGGACACGGCGAAGACCACTCCTCAGCGCATCCAGTCACCCGGCGGCAGGGGTTCGAAAGCCAGGTGGAGAGTTTTCGCGAAACGCGCCGCCATGGCATTATCCCCGGCGCCGAACTGCCCCGGTTCTGGGCCGCCAGGGAGTGCGCGTTCTTCTTCTTCGACAACGGCTGGTCATCGGACCGCCTGGCGGTGGGCGAGCCGGTCCCGCTCTTCCAACTCGTATTTCGTGACTGTTACTCCGCCTGCTTCTCCGGCGGCGGGTATGGACGTTACGACTGGCCGGCGGAAAAGAATCCCCGGCTCTATGAACTGCTGCTCGGCGCGGCGCCGGGCTACAACTGGATGCTGCCCTATGGCGCCGGCTTTCCGGGCCTCGGTCTCCAGGGCGGGGTGCCCATCCGGGAATGGGGTGACCATCGGATGCGAGCCCGCATCGAGTGGTTACGCCGCTGGAGCGCCTGGTATCAGGCCATCGCGTACTCCGAGATGGTGTCGCACGAATTCCTCGAGCCGGACCGTAGAATGCAGCGTATCCGCTTCGCAAACGGCGTGACCGCGGACTTCGATATGACGCGCGGCCAGTACCGTGTATCCGGCGTGGCGGGCTTTGGCGGCGGATGGGAACGACCTCACGAGGGTTCGCTCTGACGGCGCAACACGGCTGACCATGGGCTTCGTTGGATGCGGGACGTTGCGGCCCGCCTCCTCGTAGCGTGGCGCTGTATGCTCTCTCATTGCATCCGATGTATACCCGCTCACACCTCACGAGCGGATTGTGATAACCTTCCCCACACAGGAGCTAGACCTGTGGGAGGTGGTTATGCGTTTCTGTCTGGAACGAATCGAGTGGAAGTCCCGGTCGGTAGCCGAAATCGCGCCGTACGTTAATTGCGCGCAGTTCCTTTGGATCCGGTCGGGATGGGGCCAACTGGATCTGACAACTCATACGGTAGCGGCGAAGCCCCACAATCTGATCTGCCTCAGTTCCCCG
Organism: Bryobacteraceae bacterium; assembly: GCA_046160045.1. Lineage (GTDB taxonomy): Bacteria > Acidobacteriota > Terriglobia > Bryobacterales > Bryobacteraceae > CAZGUX01. The sequence goes on along the minus strand of JBJXGR010000037.1, from coordinate 9,711 downwards.
TGCGTCATGAATGTCAGCGAGGGGATCCGGGGGGTGAGTCTGGAACTTGACTGGGGATTGGTTCCTGACACCTCCGGGGATTGCGTTCCGGAATCGTTTCGCAGGTTCCTCCGGTGGATTCGTGGCAATGCCGCCTCGATCTGCTTTCCCCATGGCTCACACGCCGAAGTGGAGTGGCTTCTCGAGAGGGCATTACAGGTGGACCGTTCGCGTCCGGAGTTGTTCTGGACGTCCACGCGCCTGATGCTCGATGAGTTTCTCCTGCTGTCCTTTCGCCAGTGGACGTCGATGGAAAGTGAGAAGGAGAAGCTCAACACGACCGCAAAGGACGTGGTGGAGGAACTGCGAAGCTACATCGACTTGTACTACTGTGAGCCGATCGGGTTAGGGCGCCTGTCGGATCACGCGGGGTATTCTCCCTCCTATCTGAGCACCGTTTTTCACAAGATCACGGGTCAGTGCGTCGTGGAATACATCACAGGCAAGCGGATCGAACACGCAAAACATCTGCTCGCTACCAGCAGACTCAAGGTCGTCGAGATCGGTCTGTCCTCCGGCTTCAAGGACCTCGCACACTTCAACAGAACGTTCCGCCGGCTCGTCGGGACAACTCCCAGCGAGTACCGGCACGAGAATATGGCGGAACGCCCGCTTGCGCCGCCTGTGGATCTGCTGGCCCGGCCTGCGGGCGCACGGCCCGAACCGGCGAAACGGGGACTGCGGCAGTTCTACGTGCCGGTCACGGCAGGCAGCGCGCCGGCGACCACCATTGCCTGCTGACCGTCCGGAAGGATCGCTCAGACCGGTTCCTTCAAAGCCGCCGCTAGGATCGCACGCGGTAGCGCTCCACCGCGTCCATGTCCAGCTCAATACCAAGCCCGGGCGCGTTCGGTACGATCGCCATCGCCTCATGCATACAGATTGGTTCGACGATGAGGTCGTCCTCGCGAAAGCGGTTGCCGATCAGGTCGCTGGGGAGCGTGCACCCTGGCGCCGCGGCGCATGCATGGATGTGAGCCATATCGAGGATGCCCAGTTCCATCCGCGAACCGTGCCAGACAGGACAGCCCGCCACCTCGCATAGGCGGGCGCACCAGACGAACTCGGTTGGGCTGCCCATGCTGAGGTTGTAGAAGTCCGCGGCGTCCCGGCGGAGGGCCTCGAGCAACGACCGGGCAGTGAGCAGGTGGAGTGCGAGCGGACTGCGAAGTTTCTGGCGCAGGAGCACATACCAATCCAGACGGTCCTGCGGGACCGGACTCTCAAAAATGAGGTTCCGATGCCCGGCCAGCTCATCGTCGATCTGGATGGCTCCGGCGGGATTGTAGAATCGCTCATTCGGATCGAGAACCACGCCGCCTTCCAGAAGCTGTTCTTCGATTGCGGCCACTCGTTCAGCGATCGGATCGGTCAGCGTACACTTGATCTTGACCCCCCGGTAGCCCTGCCCGAACGCAAGAGCGGCGCGGCGGGCCGTATCTTCAACCGTGCAACGGCCCATCCAATAGTCGACCGCCACGCGGTCACGGCACTTGCCCCCCAACAACTGATGAACGGGCACTTCAAGCACCTTGCCCACCAGATCGAGCAGGGCAACTTCAAACGCGTACGCCGCTTCATTGGCGGGAAGTGGTAGACGCTGCCACGCCAGATCGCGGATATTCAGGCCCTGAACCGCCTTCGCACACGCCTCCACCGATGCCTGGGACTCGCTTCGCCCCGTCTCACCAAGGCCGGTGTGGCCGGAGCTGGCCTGGAGCCGTATGATCCACTTATGTCCGCGGTCGAACAAGGGCAGGGTGGGGTCATGCCGCTGTAGGGAATCGTCGATGCCGGGACTGTTCACCGTGTCCGGCCGGCAGGGAACCACAACTTTCCAGAATTCGACCTTCGAGATGGTCAAGGACATAAGTCCATCAGCTTTCCTAGAGCTACCAGAGAACGGGCGTGGGACGCCACGTGGTTCTTTGGGTAACCCTTGCGTTTTCCTTTGCCTCGATCGCAAGAAAATCCAGGTGGACCGTAAATAGCGCCAGTCCCGCCGCCTCCTGTTCTGTCATTGTAAAGGTCTACACACTTGTGATCTTGCTGACCAAGCCTGGCGCCAGACAACAACTCCTTTTTGTTTTCAGTCTCGCGGCGATTCAGGGATTGACCCTGAACCTGATGCCCGTGATGTTCCGGCCACTGGAGCAGGCGTTTCACATCGGCTTGGCCGAACAAGGTGAACTGCAATCCCTCTTCTTCGCAGGGGCCCTGCTGGCGCTCTCCACATCGGGCTGGGTCACGGAACGGATCGGAATCCGGCGTTCCGGGCTGTTGGTCGCCACGCTGCTCGGGGCGGGGATGGTCACGTTCGGCCTGGCTCCAGGATTCGCGGGCTCGCTCATCGGTGCGGCGATGATAGGCCTCGGCAACCAGTGGGTCCTGGCGGTCAACAGCGCCGTGATCACGGCCAGCTTTCCCCAGGAGCGCTCCCGGTTGTTCATGTGGGTTACCGCGGCGTTTGCAGCCGCGGCGTCATTCGGCCCGCCGGCCCTGGGTTTTGCGCTGACACACTCCGGCGAATGGCGGCCGGTGTTTGTCGGGAGCGGTATCGTGATCGGCGTGGGCGGGTTGCTTCAGGACCGGTTGCTGGGAAGGTACCTGGCTTCAGTTCCCGTTCCGAAGGAGCCGGAGCGGGCTCTGCCGTCGCGCGAACTCCTGATCAGCCCGACCCTGTGGCTGATCGGTTTCCTGGTGATCCTCGACCAGATCGCCGCCGGCGCGATCGTCTCCTGGACCCCGCGGCTGCTCCAAATGCGCTACCAAGCGACCGACCAGCAAGCAAGCTACGTGCTAAGCCTTCAGGCCATCGGTGTATTTGGAGGCCGCGTTCTTTTGGCAAGCCTGGTCACCGGCAGGCTGGCCGACCGAACGATCCTGGCCGCCTGTTACGGGCTCGGAATGCTGGTCTACGCCATGCTGCTGGCTGGCAGCGATCTGTTTGTAGCGTTAGTATTGATGACGCTGGTCGGCGCCCTGCTTGCGGCCCAGGCGCCCACGGTCTACTCGATCACCAGCCGCAAGTTCGTCGCCCGCGCAGCCGTGGCGGTGCCGCTGGTGGATGCCATCGGCAGCATCGGAGGCATCGCCGCACCCACCCTGATCGGCCTGCTCGCCGATAAGCTGGGCCGGCTTGACCATGCCATCTGGTGGGCGCTGGGAGCCGGCCTCCTGCTGACGGTCATCACCCTGGCGTGGCAGTATACCGACCGGTTGAGGGGCGAGTTGGAATGACCGAGACTGGCCTGCTTCTCTTTCCGTGGGACCTGGAGCGCGAGGGCGTGGACCCCGTGATGGAGTTCGCCGCCGGGAGTGGGATCCGGACGCTCTATCTCGCATCGTCGTACCACGCGGGGCGATTCCTGCACCCGCATGGTCCACGGCGTCTCATCTACACGCCGGAAGATGGCGTGGTCTACTTTCACCCGCGTCCCGACAGGTATGGGGCGATGAAGCCTCGGGTCGCGGCAATGGCGCGTGAGGTCGACTGGCTGGACTCCGCCGGCCGACGGCTGGAGCGCCACGGGCTTCGGCTGGCGGCCTGGACCGTGTGCCTCCACAACACGCGGCTCGGGCGGCTGCACCCGGACGCCGTGGTACGCAACGCGTTCGACGATCCATACGATTACGCATTGTGTCCCAGCCATCCGATGGTTCAGCACTATGTCGAATCCCTGATCGCCGACCACGGCCGCTATCCCCTGAGCGCGATTCTGCTCGAAGCATTTCGCTATATGGACGTAGTTCACGGCGAGCACCACGAGCGATGGTCCATACCGCTGCCGAAACTCGAGCGCGAGCTGCTCGGATTGAGCTTCGCGCCAGCCGATCTCACCGCGGCATCTCTTTCCGGGATCGACGGGATGCGCGTCAGGCAGATCGTTCGCGAACACCTGACCCGTTTCTTTGCGGCATATCCGCAGTCGCCGGGAGGCCTGCCGGCCAGCCTGGGGGAGTTTGGGGAGCGCGAACCGGAGTTGCGCGCCTATCGCGAGTGCCTGGTGAAGACGCTCGACTCCCTGCTGGCGCGCGTCGCGGCCGGGCTGAAAGACACACCCATCGAGCTCATCGGACAAGGACTGCAGGAATTCAATGTCGTCTGCTCTCCGGATCACGCTTCACTGGACACCCTGCTCGCAAGCGGAGTGCCGGCCTCGGGCAGACCTGCGGGCAAGAAGGTCTATGACATTGTCCGCACGGGCTTCGGGGAGATTACCAGCCTGGACCAGATGCGCGACAAGGTCGGCTCGGCTCAGCGGGACTTCGATGGAGTTCTCTTCTACAACTACGGAGAAACGGCGGAAACGGTGTTGCGCTGGTTGCGGCCTGTATTACGCGGTCAATGACCGAATCAAAGTTCGCATACTCCATCAAAAGAAACGCGTAGATCCGTTTTGGTCTTGCCCGTAAACTCAAGGAGATGACTTATCGGTTTGTTGTCTGCCTGTTCGCCACGGCTCTAGCAGCCATGGGCCAAACGCGCAAGTTCGCCGACCTGCTTTGGGTTTGGGGAATCCCGCAAGGGATCGCGGCCTACGACATCGCGGCGGGGAAGATGCTGGACACGATGGAACCTTCCCAGTTCGCCCAGGCCAACGCGATCAGCAAGGCGAAGATCCTCGGCGTGGCGAACGTCGCCATGGCGGGAAACGGACTGCCCAACGACCTGAAGGAAGCGGAGAGGCTGAGCCGCGAAGTCGGTGGGCTCAAGCGGGTCGCCTGGGAGTTCGGTCCGGACAAGGGCGAGGGACCGCCGTTCGTCTACACGCAGAAGGTTGAGATTCTCAGCAAACTGCGTGCAAAACACCGCCATATCGAGGCCGTTCTGATTGACGACATGTTGACCTCGCAGCGCAAACAGGGACTCCGCGCTGAACACATTGCCACGCTCCGGCGGCAACTCGCGGCAAGCGTGCCGGGAATCAAGATGTGGGGCATCGTCTACACGATGAACCTGAAAGATCCCGTGCTTCCGGGCTACTTGAAATTACTCGATGTGGTGAACCTCTGGACGTGGCATGCCGATGAAATCCGCAACCTCGACGCCAATTTCGCCGAGGCGGAGAAACTGGCCGGCGGCAAGCCAATCGTCCTGGGTCTCTACCTGTATGACTACGGCAAGAACCGCCAGATTCCGCGCGACCTGATGCAACTCCAGTGCGAAAAAGCCCTGGCGCTGGCCAGGCAGGGCCGGGTCCAAGGGGTGATCTTCCTGCTGGTCAATAACGCGGCCGACACCGTTGTGTGGACGCGCGACTGGATCCGGCGCGTGGCCGACGAACCGGTGCCTCGTCAAGCCCCCTGACTGGGTCCTGACTGGGGGATCACCCCGGGATGACCCCCGCACTGTACACTTTCTTGGCCCGTCAGCGTCAAGCATCGACCCCCAACGTCCGGCGGAATTCGGAGGTCAATGCGGCCGAGGCTGACTTGAACAGGCCTATGTCGCAGTAGTAACCGAACATCTGCACTCCCATTTCCTTCAACGGGACCATGTTTTCGACGCTGTCGGAATGGCAGGCTATGATCTTTCCGTGCTTGTGGCAGGCCTCTGCTGTCTTTCGGATGGCCTCCTGCAGGATCGGTGCGTCCCATTGCCCTGGCACGCCGAGATCGACGCTGAGGTCGCCCGGCCCCACATAGAGTCCGTCCACTCCTTCGGTCGAAGCGATCTGCTCCACGATGGCGACCGCGCTTTCCAGTTCAATCTGAATCAGCGTCAGCACATCCCGGTTTGCTTCCTCGAGAAAGGAAACGGCGTCGACCTGGCGATGCTGCGTATGCCCGCGCAGCAGGTGTACACCGCGCTTTCCGACCGGCCGATACTTTGTGGCGAGCACGGCTTGACGAACGTGTTCCATCGAGGCGACCGCGGGCACGAGCACCCCGGCGGCGCCCGCGTCGAGGGCGCGGGTGACCATATCGCGCCCGGCGGTGGGAGGACGCACCAGAACGCAGACTCCCGCGTGGAGCCCGGCCTGTGCCAGAGCCTCGATGTCGCGGGGGCTGTGGTTGCCGTGCTCACAATCCACCATCACGAAATCGAATCCGGCGTCAGCCAGGACCTGAACGGCTGCCGGTTGGCTGAACTCGACAAGAAAGGTCCCGATCAAAGGCCGGCTCTCTGCAATCGCCCGGCGTAGTTTGTTGGCTGTAGTGTGCATTGATCAATTATGTCTGTTGAATCGAATCGCTGGGGTCCGGCGCGACGTCGACAGGGTGCACCTCAACGCAAGCCGGCGGGCGGAGTCGATGTAATCCGTCGGACAGGCCGTTACAGTAAGCATTCGCGCAGTCGATGACGTTGCGCCCAAGGTCCTCAGTTCTCCGGACCGTGGCGATGCAGGTGGCGTCGTCCCCTTCAGCGCGAAAGGCGGTCCCAAGACACACGCGCGAAACCGCGAGATCCGTTCGCTTGAGTTTGACATACTCCACGCCCTTTCATTCTCTCGCTCCCCACCGATCGAACCTCGGGCATTCTTTCGAAAAGTACGGAGATTCTTTTGTTTCCTGGTTTCGGGTGGCCTGTGCCTGGCGGCAAACAAATCCGGGGCCGGCCGCGACCGGGCACGGCAAGCTCAGAGGCGAAGGACTGGCGGTATCCGCTTGATTTAGGCGCCTACGTTTCAATGAGATGCGGCCGTCGCGTTGAAGTTTGTAGAACCTTGTTGAACCCGGGAGCACCAGGCAGCTACAAATCATCTACAGCGGTACAATCCCGTAGGTGAACGAGATTGTGTGGCCGGCGATCTAACACAGGAGAAACAGCAACTCCACGAGTTGGTGGACCGTCTCGCGCCCGGCCAAGTGCATGCCGTGCGAGGCCTGCTCCAGGCGATGTTAGATCCCGTCTCGCGCGCGATCGCCAACGCGCCGGTGGATGACGAGCCGCTCACCACGGAAGAGGCGCAAGCTCTTGTGGAAACCCGCGAGTGGCTGAAGCACAATAGACCGATCCCGCATGAGCAGGTCCTGGCCGAACTCGGCATCACGCAGGGAGAAATCGAGTACTACAAGGAACCGGCGTGAAGCGGATCGCCTGGAGCGAGCAGGCCAGGGCCGACGTTCGCGGTTTTGATCAAGCACACGGCCATGCGCATTCTGTCGGCGTTGCCTCGTTTCGCGGAGTCGGGCACGGGCGATGTCAAGGCGCTTCAGGGTGACGCAGAGGAGTTGCGGCTACGGGTCGGCGACTACCGGCTTTTCTTCGTTTCGACCGGCGACGACGTCATTGAGGTTCGCCGCGTCCGCCACCGCCGCGAAGCCTATCGTTGACGCCGGTTCCTCAGGCGACTACCCATTGCCTTGATGGAAGCTTCCCGATTCCCCATGACCACTGGAGCAAAGGTCCTTCTTCGGATCCTCGCCATTCGGATTCTGGGCTTCCAATTTCGGGACGGCAACGATGGCCTTCACGAGCCGCTGGAACCGGTCAAATTTCCGGGTTGTCAGTGGTCCTGCCCTTCATGCGGCTGCTTGCCCAGTTGCCGTGACATCTCCTGGTTTTCTTCTGGCAAGCTCGCGGAGCGAAAGTTCGGGCCTCTCTCTCGTCTTTCGAAGTCTGCCGACTTCATGCACCCAGGCCAGCGCGACACCCGGCTTCACCGCGCCTCGACATTCATGCGGTGCGGACTAGCGTCAGACCACCCGCTTCTCCCGCACGGGAGAACCGCGAGGCTACCACAGCTACAGAACTATTTACAGCGGGGTTCTAAGGACAAAACAGGAATGACCGTATCCGCTTGATTTTGTTGGTCGGGGCGGGCGATTTGAACGCCCGACCCCCTGCGCCCAAAGTCGTTTTCGTCTGCCCTCGATGACGGCCTGTTTTCAACTCCTTACGGTTCAAGCGGATGCGGGCAGCCCGTCGAAGCTTGTGGACCCCGTTTGAACCCGGAAGCACCGGGCAGCTACAGAATTATCTACAGTATCGCTCGGACGCCAAGTCCGTCTGCGACCGTTTCGCCAAGCTTGATCGTCATAGTCCGTATCGCCCGCAAGGGAGTCTCAAGTTGCAGTCCCCTCATCGAGCTGGCACCGGAGCGCCAACGCTTGGTGCTGCAACACCGCTCCCCAACGGGGGCTGTTCGAGGCGGTCCTCAAGAACTTGCACGATTCCGCATGCAAGGCGTTCTAGCAAATCACAGTGCCCCCTAATATCCCCCGGCGTCGGGACTACGGACGCTCTCCCCGTGTGGGCGCACTCATGCCGTACTTTCAGGAAACTCTTTAGGCTGATATGGAGTGTGTTCTCACTGAGGCCAGTCGAAGCGGCAAGCTTCTTCCAGCAGTCCTCGACGGCGAACCGTCCCAGGAACTCGCTGATTGTCTGTGGGCCAGGATTCGAACGGGTGTCTGCAAAAGCCTCCCAAAGGAGTTGATAGGAAGGATCCAGTACCGACGCCAAGCGCCTCACCGTGTCCTCCGATTCAGTCATCCGCACCGCTCTCGCTCTTCGCTCCTCGCCAGCCTGCCGCGCAAGGACCGCCCCACCCTCGGCGAAGTGAGTCGATTTGATCCGCTCCGGGAGATCTTGGAACGGAATGCATCGTGACGAGATAATCGTGATCAATTCCTCGGCAGTCTCCCGCAAGAAGGACTCAAGAAAACCGCTCAGAATGACTGCCAGGGCACACTCGATGGTTTCATCACGCGCCCTGAGGGCGGCATCTGAAAGGGCCTGCGAAGCGTGCCTGTCAACGTCATCGGCAATGTCGCGGACCCGGCTAAGTGACGACTTCAGGTTGTTGAGAGCCGTGTGCATACGCGATGTTCGTATAGACTATTGAGCCTCGGCCGGAGTCTGGACAATGGCACGAACAGCATTCCGTGCCGCCTCGATGCGCGTTCTGATCGCACCCTTACCATTGGTTCCTGTGCTGATGGCCTTCTTAAACCCCTCATCGCGGTCGCATAGTTCGTTGATTGCGGTACGAATCTGTGCCGTCTTGTCTTCGCTGAGTCGCTCCGATTGCACGTCACCGAGAGCGGACATTACAGCGTCCGCGAGCGGCGCTGACTTTTTAGATTGAGGTCCAGCTAAGCCAGGCCTTCGAAACGCTTCCTCACCAAAGACCCGCCAGCAGTTTCGAACGGCCACCGTGAACAGTTCAGTGTCCTCCTGTCTCAGCGCAATGTTCGCCTTATACTGCTTGTTCCGGTCCTCCATGAAGTCACTCAGGAAGTCTTTGAACCGAAGGTTCATTCGGGCGTAGTCTCGGAGCGCCAAAAAACGTAACACTAACTCGAGATCGGTCATCTTCTGGTACATGCTGTTCTGCTCGCGATCTTCATCAGACACAGGTATGCCCCACAGCCTCCTGAAAGTGTGATCGTCGGAGAGTTCGTGCAGTAACCGGTTGAAGTCGCCTTGAAAAATCGCATTTCGGATTTCCATCGGTTCGGCAATCACGCCACCGGTGTTAAGGCGGTCAAAAACGTCGTACTTTACTTCGGCTGACGACTCTTTCAATATGGGTGTGCCTACTTTACGACGACGGCCCAACGCCCGGGCGGATAGAGCCGCTGCTGATCTTCACGGATGTGGAAGTCCCAGTAGGTATTGAAGTCGCCGCTCAGGTATAAGGCTCTGAGTTTGACTACAGCTTCGGCCATCAACTGAGTCCAACGCATACCCGATCGCTCCATGCGGTCTTTGATCAGGTT
>JBJXGR010000036.1:0-4957 GCA_046160045.1 Bryobacteraceae bacterium | reverse complement strand
CGACCCGATAGACTTTCTCTTCGCCGGGCTTCAGTTCCGCTTCCTTGTCGAGCGGCGCGGATCCGGGCAACGCCGCGAAGGCGTAGGCCCGCTTGTCGAAGGGGTCGATGCTATCGCCGACGTGGACTCCGCCGGTCTCCCACTCGGCCGAGAATGCCTTCCACACGGGAGGAGGCTTGATCTTCTTCAACTCCCGTGACTCGTTGCGGAGCGTGGACGTGATCTGAATGTGCTGCCAATCGGTTTCCAGGCGATACTCGTGCCGGGTGGCGAGGCCGTTTCCTTTGGCTGCCGTGCGCACCGCCTCAATCACACCGGGCGCGGCCACGCGGACATAGGAGAGTTCCCCGCCCTCACCGGCGGGACGGAAGGCGGTCAACTGATCGTTGGAGGCACCGCGCAGATCCAGGTCGTACAGCACGCCCTGCAGCACGTAGCCATACTCGGAGGACATGTTGGCGCGGCGCAGGGGTTGGTCGCCTGAGATCAACGCGTGAATTCTGCTGTTGCGGAGAATGAAGTCGCCGGCGATCCCGTCGGCTTCCTTCCCGCCCGGCAGCCGATCGGCGTTCGCCTTCCCGATCTCGACGGCCTCCGCCGGATCTCTTTGTCCAGTGAGAGCCCAGCCCAGGAGGAGAAGGAAGGATATGGCGGCGAGGGAACGAATGGTCATGGCAGAAACCTATTGTAATGCTCGGTTGTGAAGATAGAGTGACCGTCCCGGTGCCGCGAGCTGATCGGGTGGAGTGCTGGGTATCGGCGGGTCCGCTCGCTTCCGGGGCTGTGAAAAAACCAAGAGGACTAGGCTCACGCCCGCGGTTCGGAGGTAGCGGCGCACACTGGGCCAAGTCGAGAGTCGGCCCTTATGCCAAGGCGCCGCGAACAACACTCCCGGCCACATCCGTCAGCCGGAAGTGCCGGCCCTGGAACTTGTACGTCAGCCGCGTATGGTCAATGCCCAGGCAATGGAGAATCGTCGCGTTCAGGTCGTGAACCTGCACCGGGTCCTTCACGACGTTGTAGCTGAAGTCGTCCGTCTCGCCCCACGTGACTCCGCCCTTGATCCCGCCTCCGGCCGCCCACATGGTGAAACAGCGCGGATGATGATCGCGGCCGTATTCCTCCGGCGTGAGTTTGCCCTGGCAGTACACCGTACGGCCGAACTCGCCGCCCCACACGACCACGGTATCGTCGAGCATGCCGCGCGCTTTCAGATCCTGAATCAGCGCCGCCGACGGCTGGTCGGTATCGCCGCACTGCCGCGAAATCAACTCCGGCAGCTTCAGGTGATGGTCCCAGCCGCGGTGGAACAGTTGGATGAAGCGCACGCCCCGTTCGGCCAGACGCCGGGCCAGCAGGCAGTTGGCGGCAAAGGTTCCCGGTTTGCGCGCATCCGGGCCATACATGTCCACGACGCTCGCCGGTTCCTTGGACAGGTCGGTCAGATCGGGCACCGAACTCTGCATGCGATACGCCATCTCGTACTGCGCGATGCGCGCTGTGATCTCGGGGTCGCCGAACTCGCCGAACTGCATCTGGTTGAGCGTCGACAGGTCGTCCAGAAAGCGGCGCCGCGAATCGGCGGAGAAGCCTTTCGGATTCGACAAGTACAAAACCGGATCGGCTCCTGAGCGAAACTTGACGCCCTGGTACTGCGTGGGCAGGAAGCCACTGCCCCACATGCGGTCGGCCAGAGGCTGCGCGCCCACGGGCGAACCGATCGAGACCATCGCCACAAAGGCCGGCAGGTCCTGATTCTCGCTGCCCAGGCCATACGAGACCCACGAGCCGATGCTCGGGCGTCCCGCCAACTGCGCGCCTGTCTGAAAGAACGTCACGGCCGGGTCGTGATTGATGGCTTCCGTGTGCATCGACCGGAAGAAGCAGATCTCATCCGTTACCTTCGCGGTATGGGGCAACTTTTCGCTCAGCCACGCGCCCGACTTTCCGTACTGCTGAAACTTCATGGTGGACGGCGCCACCGGAAACGCGCCCTGTGCCGCCGTCATGCCCGTCAGCCGCTGTCCCATCCGTATCGAACCGGGCAACTCGGTTCCGCGCAGCTTTTCGAGTTGCGGCTTGTAGTCGAACAGGTCCAATTGCGAGGGAGCGCCGGACATGAACAGGTAGATGACGCGCTTGGCCTTGGGCGGGAAGTGGGGGATTCCGGGCAAGCCGCGGTCCGAGCCCCGCATCTCGTCCTGAAGCAGGGTCGCCAGTGCCGCCATGCCGATACCGGTGCGCGAACGGCTGAAGAAATGCCGCCGCGTCAGCAGGAGCCGGGATTCGATCCGGGGATCCATCGTTACCCTTTCGTTACCGTTTCGTCCAGATTCAGGATCAGGCTGGCGATCGCCGCGTAGGCGGCAGCCTCGCTCGCGTCGAGCGATTCGTCGCGCGCCCGTTCCCCGTGTTTCAAGTATTCCACCGCCGCCTTGCGGTCCGTCAAGAACTTGTCATGGTAGAAACGGAAGCTGTTGACCAGCACGTCGGTCTCCCGCGGCGCGGGCCGCCGCGCCGTCGCCAGGCGGAACGCGAACGCGATCCGTTCCTCCGGACGCTTACCGCCTTCCTTGATCATGCGTTCCCCAAGCGCGCGCGCCGCTTCCAGGAAGCTGACGTCATTCATCAGGTCGAGCGCCTGCAGCGGCGTGTTCGTACGGCTTCTCCGCACCACGCACGTTTCGCGGCCGGCAGCGTCGAAGGTCATCATCGAGGGCGGTGGTGCGGTTCTCCTCCAAAACGTGTACAGGCTGCGGCGGTACAGGCTCTCGCCGTGGTCCTGCGGGTAGTCATTGCTCAGCAGTTCCTTCCACAACCCGTCCGGCTGATACGGTTTGACGGAAGGCCCGCCCACGCGGTCGACCATCAGCCCGGCGATGTACAGCGCCTGGTCGCGGATCATCTCGGCCGTCAGCCGGAACCGCGGCCCGCGCGCCAACAGCCGGTTTTCGGGGTCCTGCTGCAGCAGTTCCGGCGTCACCTTGGACGACTGGCGGTACGTGGCGCTCGTCACGATCAGGCGCTGCATGGCCTTGACGTTCCACCCCGTGCGGACGAACTCGGTGGCGAGCCAGTCGAGCAGTTCCGGGTGCGACGGCCACTCGCCCTGCGAGCCGAAATCCTCGGTCGTCTTGACCAGGCCCGTTCCGAAGTAGATCTCCCAGAAACGGTTCACGATCACGCGGGACGTGAGCGGGTTTGAAGGATCCACCAGCCAGCGTGCCAACCCCAGACGATTGTTCGGAACGCCCGCAGGCAGAGGTGGAAGCGCTGCCGGGACGCCGGGCGTCACCACCGCGCCAGGCCGGTCGTACGCGCCGCGAATCAATACGCGCGCCTCGCGCGGCGTTGCCATCTCCTCCATCACCATCACGGTCGGGAGACCGTCGACAAAGCGCTCATGCTCCTGCCGGATCGCGGACAGATCCCTCCACGCCTGAGCGAGGTGAGCGGGGGCGTGCGCCTCGAGGAAGTACAGCCGTAGCTTGTTCGCCTGGGCCGGACTTCGTTTTTCGGGCGCAAGCGCGACAATCTCGCCAATCGCCCCGGGCGTCGCCACCACCGCCGCTTCCTCGGGCGTGAGCACCACGTTGTGGACCCGGACGTCCTCGATCAGCCCCCGGAAGCGATTCGCCGGCCCCATTCCCGCGCCGATCCGCAAAGGTTCCTTCCCTTTGAAGCCGGAAGTCAGTTCGTCGACGGGCACGGTTACCGTTGCCGGCCGCCCGTCAACGTAGATCTTCACGTGATCGCCGATGCGCGACCCGTCGTAGGTGGCCAGCACGTGATGCCATCGGTTCAGGTCAATGGGTTGTTCGGTCTCCACTGAGAGGGCGTTGTCCTGCCAGCGCGAGACCAGGTTCACCTGCACCTTGCCCTCTTTCAGATACAGGCCGCCGCCCTGCAGATACTTACCCACACCGTCGCGCTCACCGGCGTCGTAGGCGCTCGTCAGGATGCCGCCGGTGGGGGCCGCGGGGTGAATCCAGGCAGAGAAAGTGAATTTGTCATCCGATGCGAAGGGAACCGCGGCGCCGCAGTCGAGGAAGCGCCTTCCGTCAAAGCTCGCCACCTGGCGCTGCCGCCCCGGCGCGAGTTGAGCTTCCCCCTCACGCCACTGGGTGGTGATCGCCTGTCCTTCCTTGTTCCTGGGCAACAGGTCGGCGGAATCCATCGCCAGCGTGTACCGAGCCGCCAGTCCTCGTGGAAACACCCAGTCGACCTGCTTTGACCCGAAGGATCTTTCCCAGGCATTCTGTGCCGCTGCCAACTCCGGTTCCAATCCCGCGAACCTCCTGGCGGCGTCCCCCAGTTTTCTTTCCAGGTCGATCAGCATGGGTTGCTGTTCGCGGGTCGGTGCGGGAATCGACGGCTCGGAGTTGCCTACCTTCCGGACGCGTCCCTTTTCCTGGACGTTGTTGAAGTACGCGAAGAGTTGATAGAACTCTTTCTGGGCGAACGGGTCGTATTTGTGATCGTGACATCGCGCGCAGCCCAGGGTGAGCCCCTGCCAGACGGTCGCCGTCGTGTCGACGCGGTCGACCACATACTCGATCCGGTACTCTTCGGGGACGATGCCACCTTCGCCGTTGGCGCGGTGATTCCGGTTGAAGCCGCTGGCGATCTTCTGTTCCAGCGTGGCATTGGGAATCAGGTCACCGCCGATCTGTTCGACGGTGAACGAATCGAAGGGCTGGTTATGGTTGAACGAATCGATCACCCAGTCCCGCCACCGCCACATGTACCGCTCGCCGTCGGTCTGGTAGCCGTGGCTGTCGGCGTAGCGCGCGCCATCCAGCCAGCGCTCGGCCATCCGTTCGCCGTAGCGTGTGGACGCCAACAGCCGGTCGACGACCCTTTCATACGCGTCGGAGGACGTGTCGTTCAAAAACGCGTCGATTTCCGCCGGAGTCGGCGGGGCGCCCGTCAGGTCGAGCGTCACGCGCCGGATCAA
>JBJXGR010000035.1:0-13079 GCA_046160045.1 Bryobacteraceae bacterium | reverse complement strand
TACATCCCTATCCGAGCGTTCGATTCGACGCCAGAATCCAAGGTAGGAGCCGTGTGCTCTAACGGGGCGAGCACGGATCTGTGCGGGGGGTGATCAGCGATGGTCATCCCTACCGCGAACGTTTTTTCACAGCCCCCCGCTCGCCTGCTCCGTCAGCGCCCCCCGCCCTGATACCTGGGATTCGACTTCCCCTGTTCCGCAAACCCGCCCAACTCCGGACGCATCGCGCTGAACCGCGGATAGCTCTCCCACACATCCCCGTTCCCTCTCAGCCTCGGGTCGCCTTCCGCCATCAGGACGCGTTCCAACTCCCGCCGGTGCTGTTGCTGAACCGTCGCGAACGCCGCCTTGCCCGCCAGGTTCTCGAGACACGCCCGATCCACGCTGATTCGGTAAAGCTGCTCGGCCGGATTCGGCAGAAACGTCCGGTCCGCGAATGGCTTCACCGCTGGATCCTCGCGGTGGCCCACCAGGTATTCCTTCGTCGGTCCCGCGTCGATGTCGAAATACCCCGCCGGATCGCCTGCGGGCATCCGTTCCGGAGCGAAGTTCCGGATATACAAAAACTCCCTCGACCGGATCGCGCGCGCCGGATAGCCAAGGTTGTCGCGCCGCGCGTGCGAGTGCCGCTCGCGGCCCGCGAGCGCGTACTGCCGCGCGGGGTCGACATAGCCGGAGCGATTCGAGGCGAATAGCGGGAGCAGGCTGCGGCCGCTCAGGTTGGCGGGCGCCTTCACTCCCGCCGTTTCGAGAAACGTCGGCGCGAAATCGACAAAGCTCACCAGGTCTTGAACCGTCCGGCCGCCCTTGGCCCGCGCCGGCCACGAGACCGCCAGGGGCATGTGAATGCCGTGTTCGTACATCGTCGCCTTCGCCCGTGGAAACGACATGCCGTTGTCAGCCGTGACCACCAACAGCGTGTTGTCGAGTTCGCCGGCCTTCTCCAGGTCATCGAGCACCCGGCCAAGGTGAGCGTCGAAGTGCTCGATTTCGTGGTAGTAGTCGAGCAGATCGCTGCGCACCTCCGGGACGTCCGGGAGAAACCGGGGCACGGTGACGTCCTCCAGGCGCTTGCCCGATTTCAGGCCCGAGCTCCTGACATAGCTGCGGTGCGGCTCATGCGCGCCCAGCCAGAAGCAGAACGGACGGTCCTTCGGCTTGGCCGCCAGAAAGTCCGAAAAGTTCCCCGCGTAATCGTTCGGCGAGAGATCTTTCGGCAATCCGGTCACCTTGCGTTCGTCATACGCCGGGCCCGCTGGATTGCGCGTCCAGCCGGAACCGCGCCAGTTGCAGGGACCGGCGCCTTTGCCCGTGAGCCCGACGTGATATCCGGCCGCCTCGAGCAGGTCCGGATACACGCTCAGCGTTTTCGGGAAATAGCTGGCGTGCGTGCCCGCCTCTTCGAGTTGCCAGTGGCCGCGGCCGGTCAGGATCGCTGCGCGCGAGGGTGCGCATCCCGGCGAGTTGGTGAACGCGGAGGTGAACAACACGCCGCTCCGCGCCACCCGGTCGAACGCGGGCGTCTTCACCACCGGGTCTCCAGCGATGCTGGTGTGCAGCCAGCTTTGATCGTCAGCGATCGCGAACAGGATGTTGGGGCGCGCCGAGGCCGCAGCTCTCGTTCTTGACGTGATTATGCCAAAGCCGGCCGCGAGCACGCTGCGTCGAGTGGTCATCGGGACCACTATGCCCGATTCCGGCCGCGCTCTACAAGCGGTTGATCAGGCTGGCGACATAGCCGCCGCCGAATCCGTTGTCGATGTTGACCACCGACACGTTGCTGGCGCAACTGTTCAGCATGCCGAGCAATGCCGCCAGGCCGTGGAAACTCGCGCCGTAACCGATGCTCGTCGGCACCGCGATCACGGGGCAGGAAACCAGCCCCCCCACCACGCTCGGCAGGGCGCCTTCCATTCCCGCGCACACCACGATCACCCTCGCCTCGGTCAGTTTCTCGCGGTTGTTCATCAGGCGGTGGATTCCGGCCACGCCGATGTCGTGGATCGTGACCACGTCGTTGCCCATCACCTCGGCGGTGACCTGCGCTTCCTCGGCCACCGGGATGTCGCTGGTGCCGGCGCAGACGATGGCGAGCTTCCCTTTGCCGTGGATGGTCTTGTCGCGCCACACCCGGATTGCGCCGGAAAGCGGATGGTACTCCGCTTCGGGAATCCTCTCGCTCACCGCCGCCGCCGTCTCGCGATCGGCGCGAGTGATCAGCAGGTTCGGAACGTGACTGCATATCTTTTCCGCGATCGCGACGACCTGGCCCGCGGTCTTTCCCTTGGCGAGAATCACTTCCGGCATGCCCGCCCGGATGGCGCGATGATGATCCACCTTGGCGAATCCGAGGTCTTCAAAGGGCATGTGGCGGAGGCGGGTCAACGCGGCATCCACGTCGACGGCGCCGGCTTGCACCTGCTCGAGCAGGCTCCGGATCTGGCTTTCGGTCATCGGGGTCCTGGGAGATCAAGCCCGCGCTCGCGGGCACTCTTCAGTTTCAGTTTCGCATGGAAGGGCCAGGTTCCCTGCTCAGTGTCCACGCCTTGCGGATCGAAGATCTGACCGGCCGCGCGGATCCGCGCCTCCGACCCGTGACCCTGTTGGTCGGCGGTTTGCACGGCAATCCGGCTTGCTGGCCTTTCGGAACCAGCCTGCGCCGATTGCCATCAGCACCCCGCGATACCTAATAAACGCCCGCGACCCGTGCAAGCCAGACGTCGATGTCACGGAAGCTCAACAAGTTCATAGATCTGTTCGTTCGAGACATCAATGCTTCTGCCGCGGGCCGGAATCAGGGGAGGATCAAGACAGAGCCGGCGGGTCGAAGGGATGGGTTCCGCTTGTTCCACCGCACGTTCGATGCTCGCAAGGATGATCTGGCGGGCTGACAATCCCTTGCGAGCTGCAGCTTCGTGAAGTCGCCGATGCAGATCCCTTGGCAGATCGATCGACGTTCGGATGGAAGCGGGCTTCATGGAATCATCGTACCGTTGTGACTTAAAGTAAGTCCACGCTGGTGCCGAGGTTCCGAGCCCGGACGCCTTACGGACGCGCGTTCGCGGGCAGTCTTCAGTTTCGCCCGGAAGGAGGAGGGTTCCTGCCGGCAAGGCGGATTTCATGCGCCTTCGAGAGCAGTCCCGCCGAGAGCGTCCATCTCTCTACGCAAAGCTTGAGGCGGCCCGCGGGGGCGCTGTCACGCCACGCGGATGAGGCCACGCTTTCAAGCGGACGCCGACTTCAACCAAAAGATCGTTGCTGGCTTGCGCCGGCGTGAACCCTCTCTTGATTTCCAAAGCGCCGCCCAAGGCGCAGTTATTGGCAGACCCGATCCCGGAAGTTCTCTCTCGGGCGGCTCGGCAGCCGCTGTTAGAATGGAATTCATGACCCGAAAATGGCTCCTACCGGCCGCATTGTACGCGATTCTCGCCTATGCGGCGAACCCCAAAGTCGCCGACGCGAACAAGAGACTCAAGGAAGGCAAATTCGACGAAGCCATCGCTGCGCTGGAAACCGAAGCCAAGGTCAAGCCGAAAGACGCCGAGGTGAAGACGGCTCTGGCCAACGCTCACTTCGCTTACGGCGACTCCCTCATGAATAACGCCCAACTGCCGCCGATGCGCAAGTATCCGGGCGCTCTGCGGCAGTTCCGCCAGACCCTGACCTACGACGCGAACCACAAGAAAGCCAAGGAAAGCATCGCGCTCATCGAAGGCATCTACCGCTCCATGGGCCGCGATGTCCCTAAGTAACTCGCATGCACGCTTTCGAACTCGAAACGCCCGCGCTGCTGATCGACCTCGACATCTTCGAGCGGAATCTGTCGCGCGCCGCCCAATACGCGCGCGATCACGACCTGCGGCTGCGGCCCCATACCAAGACGCACAAGACTCCGGACATCGGGCGGCGGCAGCTTGCCTCCGGCGCGGCCGGGCTGACAGTGGCCAAGGTCGGGGAAGCGGAGGTGATGATCGCGTCCGAGACGCCCGACCTGCTGGTGGCCTATCCCGTGATCGGCCAGTCCAAGCTGCGGCGGTTGACCGAGGTCGCGCGGAAGACGCGGGTGACCGTGGCCCTCGACAGTGTCTTTGCCGCCCGGCAGTTGTCCGACGCCGCGCGCGCGGCACAAGTCAACTTCGCCGTCCTGGCCGAGATCGACGTCGGCCTCGGGCGCGTCGGCGTCACCCCGGGGGAGGAACTGCTGACGCTCGTCCAGAATATCGACCGCCTGGCGCGGTTGGAGTTCGAAGGCATCACGTTCTATCCCGGTCATCTCAAGATGCAGGGCGGCGACACGGACGCGGCATTGCGGGAACTCGGAAACACCCTCCGCGGATGTCTTGACCTGCTCAAGCAGCAGGGCTTTGATGTGAAGATCGTCAGCGGCGGCTCCACGCCGACGCTGTTTCATTCGCATCTCATGCGGGGTCTCAACGAAATCCGTCCCGGAACTTACTGCTTCAACGATGGCAACACGGTGCGCAGCGGCGGATGTGCCCTCGACGACTGCGCCGCCTCCATCCTGACCACCGTCGTCTCGACCGCGCGCCCTGGGCAGATGATCATCGACGGCGGGTCCAAGACCTTTTCCTCCGATCGCGTCCTCTCCGGCGAGCCGGGCTTCGGCCGCGTCGTCGAAGCGCCCGAATGCGTCTTCCACTCCATGAACGAGGAGCACGGCTACGTCGATATCCGTAAGGCCGGCCGGGAGTTCACCGTCGGTGACAAGGTAACGGTGATCCCCAACCACGTCTGCGTGGCCGTGAATCTGCACGAGCACCTGTACGGCGTGAGGAATGGGGAAGTGGAAGTGGTGTGGAAAGTCGAAGGGCGGGGCAAGCTGCAATAGCCGCCCCGCCCTTCGAGTTGACGCTTCCTTTCGGGAAGCGGGAATTACATCTTGATGGCTTTAACCGTGATGGTTTCGCCCTTCAGCTTGCCATCCACCGTGACCTTATGGCCGGCATGAGGCTTGGCCTTCTCCTGATCGCTGAGCTGGAAGATCTTGCCACCCGAGACCAGCACGAGGGTCGCGCCCTTCTTGGCGCAACCGGCCGCGCAGCCCGCGTGGGCATCGCTCTCCGCCTTCGCCGTATCCTTCTTGGCGCAGGCTTCGTCGCTAATGTAACCCGTCCAGGAAGCGGCGGAAGCGCCGGCAGCCAACAGCGACAGGGACATCACACCGGAAAGAAAAAGTCTCTTCATTCTGAATTAGCCTCCTCAAGCTAATTTGACTATACATACGAGGATAGCCCAGGAGAGGTTTCCCCGGCAAGGCCCGATTCCGGCAGAAATCGCGTTCTCAGGACACCAGTGCGAGCCGGCTCTCCACCTGGTCGTAGGTCAGGATCTCATAGAGACTGGGATCGGACATGATGCGCGCAACCAAGGCAACGTGCATGGCGTGACCGGCACGCTGGGCGATGACGTGCCCCAGCAACGGACGTCCCACCAGGGCCAGATCTCCAATCAGATCAAGGGCTTTGTGGCGGCAAGGCTCGTCCGGAAAACGCAATCCCTCCGGGTTCAGCACGCTCTCCCGGTCGAAGCACACCGCGTTCTCGAGCGAGGCTCCCCGGATCAGCCCCATGTTCCGCATCTGGTCCAGTTCGTACGAGAATCCGAACGTCCGGGCCGGCGCGATGTGGCGGGCGTAATTTTCCGGGGTCACTTCCATTTCGAGCGACTGGCTCCCCACCATCGGATGATTGAACTCGATGTCGCACGTCAGCCGGAACGACTCGTCGGGCTGAATCGTGATCCGCTTCCCTTTGTCCTGCACCGTGACCGGACGGCGGATTCGAAGATATCGCCGTTTCCGCCGGTAGTGCCGGATACCCGCTTCCGCGATCAGATCGACAAACGGCAGGCCACTACCGTCCAGAATGGGCACTTCGAGGTTGTCGATTTCGACATAGGCGTTGTCGATACCCATGCTGTAAAACACGCTGAGCAGGTGCTCGGTGGTGGAAATCAGGACGCCCTGCCGCATCAGCGATGTGGCGTAACTGACACGGGTGACGTTGCGCCAACTGGCGGGAATGGGGAAGCGGTCCAGGTCCGAGCGAAGGAAGACGATACCAGTGGAAACCGGCGCGGGCGAGATCCGAATGCGGACCGGGACGCCGCTGTGAAGTCCTACGCCCCGGGCTTCGGCGGACCGGGAGAGAGTGGTCTCAAAAAGCAAGGGATTGCTCCAGGTGAGGTCTCATCGAGGTGGCTGGGTGCTAACCGGTAAGTGTAACAAATCGAAGTACAAAAGTTAAGTACTTTGTTTAGTATATTTTGCAGGGAATAATATGTGGCTGTTTTGCCACAGGTGGAGGCCTGATTGTGGCTACGCTGCGACTCCCCATCGCTGGCCGTTAAGAGAACAGGTGGTTCTGTAAAGAAGAGGTCAAAGGCGCAGACAGGTACCAGGAACTGGCGCCGGCGCGTCCTGCCGATTTCGCGGCGGGCGGGTGTGCTAGAGTAAGGTTCTTCCCTGATTCATATGGCCGACTCGCCGACCGAAATTGTCAGTGCGCACAGCCCGGACTCGGATGACGCTTTCATGTTCTATGCGCTTGCGACACGTAAGATCCGGTCGTCCAAGGTGACCTTCCGCCACGTCCTGGAAGACATCGAAACGCTCAACCGCAAGGCCGTGGAGGGGCTGTACGAACTGTCCGCCATCTCCTACCACGCCTATCCGTATGTGGCCGACAAGTACGTGGTGATGGCAAGCGGATCGAGCATCGGCGATGGCTACGGCCCGATGCTGGTTGCCATGCGGCCCATGGAGGCGGAGGATCTGAAGGGCAAGAAGGTCGCTATTCCGGGCACCATGACTTCGGCGTACCTGGCGCTGAAGCTGTTCGAGCCTGACTTTACGGCCGTGGTCGTGCCATTCGATAAGATTCTGGACGCGGTTCGGGAGAAGACTGTGGACGCGGGCCTGATTATCCATGAAGCCCAGTTAACCTACAGCCGGACGGGCTTTCACCGCGTGGTGGATCTCGGCCGATGGTGGAAAGCGAAGTACAACCTGCCGCTGCCCCTCGGCTGCAACGTACTGTTGCGAAGCCTCTCCGGCGAGGTCAAAAGCGAATGCTGCCGCATGATGCGGGAAAGTATCCAGTACGCGTTGGATAACCATGACGAAGCGCTGTCGTACGCGATGCAGTTCGCGCGCGACATGGATCCGCAGCTGGCGCAGAAATTCGTCGGCATGTACGTCAATCACCATACGGTTGATTGCGGCGAAGACGTACCCGTGGCGGCGCAGAAGCTGATCGACATGGGCTTCGAAGCCGGCATCGTGTCGAAGCGGGTACTGTTCGAATTCGTCCGCTGAGTAGGTCATATCACTCTCGTGGGGCGGGCCCCCCGGCCCGCAGCCGGCCCCCCGGCCGGCCTTCTGGAAACCAGGACTAGGTTAGCGTCCAGGTTCCCCTTCAGTCATACCGTCCCTCCACAAACCACCGCCCGGACGAGTGCTCGCTGAACAGGCGATACAAAGCGCCGTCGCTCAAGGCGATATCCCAGTCATCACGTGCCCAGGCGTTGGGAGTCCACCAGTCGCCCGATGTCCGCCAGGGTCCGGCGCAGGAAACGACATGGCCGCGGACCCCGCGCGCCTGCACGGAGACCGGCTGCCCGTCGGCAACACGCACCTGAGCGGGAATGGGCGGCCGGCAGACCCGAAACGCCAGCTGAACGGAAGGCGGCGTACGTGGTTTGGAGGGTTGCACTGGAAGCGGGCGCGTCATCTCGAACGCCCCGGGGCGATGGGTATCGAGCGTTTTGGGCGAGCCGACGTTGCCTGCGCCCACCAGCGCCGCCAGCCGTGCCAGCGTCAGTTCCAACTTCTCCGGTTCGGGCGTGGGCGGAGTGAACAGTCCCTCCTGCGTGGAACGCGGTTTGGCCGGCTCCATCTCCACCGTGACCCCGATGACGGCTTTCGAAGGCGGATGCGCGGCCAGATCCAGTTGCAGTAGTTTGAGAAACGTCCTCGGATTGGCCATCGGCACCGGTAGCCGCAGTTCACGCGTGTGGAGGCCGCGGTCTTCGAGTTGCAGAATGACGCGGATGACGAGCGCCGCCAGCGCGTGCGATTCCAGACGTGCACAGACGTCGTGGAGCAGCCTGGCCAGCACGAACGACAGCGGTTCAAGGGAATCCACTTCATGATCGAGTTCGGCGGAAGCGGCAAAAGAAAGTTCGGCCTTCACCGGCTGAAGCGGCGTCAGCGGCTCGCATCGCGCCAGCTTTTGCAGCCGGACCCCTTCCTGCCCCAACCGCTCGGCGAGCCCGATTTCGGGTAGATGGGCCAGGTCGCGAAACGTCCGGATGCCCCAGCAATCCAGGGTGGCGAGCAGTTCCGGCGAGGGATCCAGCAACTCCACGGCCAGGCCGCCCAGGCGTCCGGCTTCCTCTCCCGGCGGGAGGACCGTGACGCCGCGAAAACCGCGCGCGGCATGGATGGCGGCTTCGCGATGCGCCGCCACCCCCACGCGCGCCTCGGCGTGATTGGCGGCAGCCTGTAGCGCTTCGGCCACCTGCTGCGGCGGGCCGTACAGCCGGTGGAGCCCGCTGATGTCGACAATGACCGTGTTGCCGTCCACTTCCTCATAGCGCGGCGAGAAGGCTTCCGCGCACTTGGAGGCGGCCACGCCCGGCGCGATGAGACAGGCGAACATCCTTCTTCCCCCTGGCTGCTATGCCGCGAAGGCCGGCACCTCCACGGCAGCGTGCGCGGCCTTGCCGGCCGGCTTGCGGCGTTCCACCTGAATCTCCATGCCCGTGAGCAGTTGGGCGCCCTGTGGCGAACCGGTCCAGACCGTGCGGCCGCGCCGGACCTCCAGCGCCAGGGACGCGCATTGGCGGGCATAGGGCTCCAACCCGACCACGACCATCACGGTGCGCGTGTTCTCGATCGCGCGGCGGAATCGGTACCACGACGTCAGCGAAATCCGGCGCGCCGTGCGGGAGGGCGTATCCCCCAGGTCGAAGGCAATAAATCCGAAGCCGCCTCCCTGCAGCAGCAGGTCTGCGGCGCGCAGGGCGTGCTCGGTATTCCCGCCGCAGCGCACCCACACCAACCGCTCGAGCCGCACCCCGGCGGTTTCCGCCGACGCCGGGTCGAACCGGTCGTCGCAATCGACCAGCGCGCAGGATTCGCCATCGGCCGTAGCCCGCGCCAGTGCGGCGTCGAGCACGCTGGTCCGGCCGGAAGACACCGGCCCGGTGATCTCGGTGATCCCTCCCCGCGGCAGCCCTCCGGTTAAGGAATCGATCTCCGGAAGGCCGGTGGGGAGGGAGTCGGCTTCATCCTTCCCATCAGGGAGGTAACGCCATGAAAAATCAGCAGCATAGCGTCCGTTTAGGACGGCTGCAAGCGCTTCGGAGGGCATATTGTTTTCGCCTTTTATTCGCCTACACTCGAATTATGCGGCACCTTCGCCCTGCCGTCAAGAGGACTTGTCGTGGCACCGGTCTCCGACCGGCGCATACCGGGGATGCCCTGGAACGTCCGTCCCGATAGGAGGTCCGCGCCCGCCGCTCGTTCGATAGGCGCTAGCCCTGCGCTGCGCCGCCGAAAATTCCCGGCTTCGGTGCGACACCTCCGAACCCCGGCCGGAAGGCCGGGGACCAGCGCTCCCCCCCGCATCGGATTCCTCGCGCAGTCGGCGGACTGCAGTCGCGGGTGTAGGAATCGGGAAGGTGATTGAGTTTTATGGCGATAGACGGCGACGTGCGAGATGGGCGGCGATCGAGCGATAGGGACGTTTTTCGAGGATCACGGCATCGATTTCGTCGCGTTTTCGGGTGAATGCACACGGTACAAGGACGCATAAATCTCTAGTCTAGTCTAGCAGCCCGTGGTAAATGTCCGCCCGCAGGCAAGACTCTCCCGTAAGCTGCTGAAACGACGAAGCCGCGACCGGAAGGGAGCGGGCATTTTCTTTAGCCTGCTGCCGGAGCGCGAGGCCCGCCGGCCTTGTAAATTCTTCAGAAATCCAAGGTGGCTACACGGAGGGAAAGGCCAGCCGCCTGGAGGTCGTGATCCAGGGTGGCCGAGCTCAACTGCTGCCGCTTCGCCAAATTCCGGTAGGCTGCATCGCAGGCCGTCACCTGATGCTCGCGGGCGAGTCGTAGGATCGCCTGGCATCGCCAGACCGCCTCGCGCCGTTCCACCTGAATCGGCAGCCTCCGCAGCGTTTCCAGGAATTCCGCAATCTGGTCTTGGTTGATGCGGTTTCGGCGTTCGGCAATGGCTAGGCCGTTAGCGATCTCGAACGGCCACACCGCCGGCACGACGGCGTAGGTGGTTTGGAGGGCGGCAAGCACGGCGCGGGAGTACGGCGTGGCCTTGTCGACAAAGCGCCAACTCAGTGTCATCGAGGCGTCCACGACGAACGGGGGCATTGATCAGTGCTTGTGCCCCTCGTGGATCAGGTCGCGAATGCGGATACCCTCCCCCAGCGTCAAACGATGCGTTTCTGCGAAAGCCAGCATGTCTGGTGCGGCCTCGCGCCGCTCGTCGCCGGTGCGGGGGTACGCGTCTTCGGCGAGGGCCTCCAGAGCGCTGACCACCACCTGTTCCGCAGAGTGGTAGCGGCCCGAGCGTAGTTGCCGCTCAATCAGAAGTTCGCCGCGCGAATCGAGATGAATCTCCATGCCGGTCCTGGTTCGAGTGTATCAGCAGGTTACAAACCCAATGAATGAGAAACCCAGCCTGATGAACCAGACGCAATACGCCCGTCATCGCAGCAAGCAAGAGCCCGCAGTGGACCGGCAAGCTGGCCAAGGCGGGCATCCTCCTGGGAATTGGGCCAGGTACGACCCTGAATAGATAGTTCCCAAACGCGACGGAATGCACCAGGGTGAGGAGTCCCCAGGTTTCACCGTCGGGATACTTCACCACACCAGCCTTCATTGTCGTGGAACCGGCTCGAAAAACCCGCAAAGCGGTTACTGGCCCGGGTTTCCCCGAATGGGTTCCCACTGGATCGAGGGCGCGGTTTGGGGAACGAGAGGGCTTCGCCCGAACTGCGGGCCGGTTGCACTGGCAAAGGGTTACCCCAGCCAGGGGTCCGCTCTGCAATCTTAGGGCGTTTCAAAACGGTTGATACCGCCGCTGGGGTTTCGTCCGACCGGCACCGAGCACCCACCGGAAATCCGCAAAGCGGATGTCCCTGGTTTCTCTCGCAATCTTCGCGTCAACGCTCTCCATCCATGGGAGGGAATCAGGAAGCCGAAGCCAGCTAGCACACAGGCGAATCGAGGTCACGTTTTCGTGCGGAATTCGTGCGGAATCGAGCCGAACCAGGCGCACCAGATCCGATGCTGCCCGACTAATCGTTCCCTTTTGGTGCTGCAGAGCAGTCCCTGTGCAGGTATTCGGAGTGCGGCATCACAGCCAGATTAGCTTGGCACAATCGGTCAGTGGGCACAAATCGAAGTACACGTGATCTGGTGGGGCGGGCTCCGTCGGGTGTCCACGATCCGGGGGGACCCAGATGAACCGGTATTCCTTCTGATATTCGAATCGAAAATGCTTACAGAAGTGAGGCGTCAGGTCGTGAACGCGGCTGAAGAACGGATCAACGTAAACGACGGCACTATCGAACGGATTCCATCCTGGAACTTCAGTAGCAATAGCTTTCCGAATGCGAGCTTTGAAGTCGTCCGGGCGGGTAACAACTACGCAGGCGTCAACATTCGAAGTCGGTGTGGTGAAATCGTCAAACATCCGCACATCGCAACTCTGCGCCATGCAGTACACATAGAACTCAGTGGTCGCCTTGAGCTGCACTTTCACGCTACCCAAATAAGGAACGTCAACATCCAATCCACGTGAGCCTCCATTAGGGTAGTGCTCAACCGCCATCAGTCGGTGGGCGTCCATCGGGTGAACATACGAACTGACCTGCGACTCGTCATCATCCCGCGCACGTCCCAAGGAAGGGTGGTCATAGGTCTTCGCTAGCGAGACTCGGCCTTTGCCTTCGAGGAACAGCGAAGCCATGTGCTTCCGTGCGCCGAATTTTACCAAGACGGAATTAGGCCAGATCTTTCCGGCTAGAGTCTGCAATGCGCGCCTGACTTTCGGGCTGCCGGGTTTCGGGGCCTGCATCGCTTCCAGAATCTCCGGTTGCCGATGATCGAGTCCGCGAATGACGAACTCCTCAAGTACATGCGTGAACCGCTCCATCTTCGAGCTATCTTCGATCGCAGGACCGAGCCCGATCCTTCCGTCTCCCGAGTGCCCTAACGAGACTGTCATCAGGTCCCCACCGCGAGCAAAGAGCTCACTATTTGACAGATCACGAAGGTATCGCTCCCCGCGATACTCAAGCCGCCAAGCTTCATAACGCTCGATTCGCTGCTCCATGCGATCAGCATAAACCCTCTTACGGAAAAAACGTAGGTTGACCGTTTGTTGCGTGGCAATTCGACCCGAGAATGGCCAAATATCCCGCCGTGAACAAGCTCGGATCGCCACCCATCGAACGCTGATTCTTGCGGAAAACGAGCATTACTTGCCATAACCGTCCATAGTCAGGCGATCCGCTTGAACGTGTAGTCGACCCGCCGATGTGGCCGGCATCGTCAGCGATCGTGACTCCACCGCGAGCGGCTTGGCAGCGAAAAATCGCTGCTGGACTGCACTCGACTCCCGCACGAATCGGCGCTGTCGCGGCTCGCTGAACTCGAGGCCGCCCTGCTGGGCCGCTAGCGGCGCTGGCAGGTGCGCGGCGTGATCAAGGCCGCCCTGCGGGCGGGCGGTCTGAGGTTCCACTCGTGGCTTCCTGGTAGATCGTGAGAAACTGCCGCCACGTGAGCGTGGTCGCAGAAGCGCTCTCGTTCTCTTTCATCCGGCCCGCCTGGCTGAGCTCGATTACGCGCTTGACGGCCAGCATGCGCGCCCGGTGGTCGGCGTGCTTTCCGTCCTGGGAAACCTGGGGGAACCCTGGGGACGTCCGAGCGCCGGGATAAACCGGCATGTTGTCGGGGATGAAAGAGCCCTACAAGAAAGGAGTAGCGATCCATCTTGACCTCGAGTCTTGCGGCGGTCATCGCGAGGTGGCAGC
>JBJXGR010000034.1:0-36059 GCA_046160045.1 Bryobacteraceae bacterium | reverse complement strand
AAGATGAGAAAACTGTTGGCCGAGAAAGCCAGCCGTTCGCGCGCGTACAAGGAATTGCAGGAAGAAATCTCGGGCGAACTCATGCAAATGCGCTTCACCGCCAAGCAGGTGGAAAGCCTCTGCGGCGGCCTGCGCGGGCTGGTGGATACGGTGCGCCGTTCGGAGCGTCAGATTCAGGAACTGTGCGTGAAGAACTCCGGCATGCCGCGCCCGCACTTCATCAAGTCTTTCCCCGGCAACGAAACGAACGTGAAGTGGATCGCCGATGAAATCGCCAACGGCAAGGGTTACGGCGCCATGCTGACGCGCTTCAAGCCTTCCATCGTTGAGCAGCAGGAAAACCTGATCAACCTGCAAAAACACGTTGGGATCCCGATCAAGGAATTGAAAGAGATCGCGCGCCAAATGAGCACGGGTGAAGCCAAGGCCCGCCGCGCAAAACGCGAAATGATCGAGGCCAATTTGCGTCTCGTGATTTCGATCGCCAAGAAGTACACCAACCGCGGTCTGCAATTTCTGGATTTGATCCAGGAAGGCAACATCGGTTTGATGAAGGCGGTGGACAAGTTCGAATACCGCCGCGGATACAAATTCTCGACGTACGCCACGTGGTGGGTGCGGCAGGCGATCACCCGCGCCATCGCCGACCAGGCCCGCACCATTCGCATTCCGGTGCATATGATCGAGACGATCAACAAGCTGATCCGCACCTCCCGCCAGCTTGTCCAGGAACTGGGACGCGAGCCGACCAACGAAGAACTGGCCAAGCGGATGGAACTTCCCATCAACAAGGTGCGGAAGGTGATGCGCATCGCGCAGGAGCCGATCTCGCTCGAGACGCCGGTCGGCGAGGAAGAGGAATCCCACCTCGGTGATTTTCTCGTCGATCGGGGCGTGGTTTCGCCTTCCGAGGCGGTAATCAATCTGAACCTGCGCGAGCAGACGGCGCAGGTGCTCAAGACGCTGACGCCGCGCGAGGAGAAGATCATCAAGATGCGTTTCGGCCTGGAAGACGGCAGTGAGCACACGCTCGAAGAGGTAGGCCAGAACTTCGCCGTGACGCGGGAACGCATTCGCCAGATCGAAGCCAAAGCGCTGCGCAAACTTCGCCACCCCAGCCGCAGCCACCGGCTTCGGGCGTTTCTGGAATCGACGGCCCAGGAGTAGACTTCCGGCCGATCTGTTACAATCATTTCGTCGCCTAAGAATGCCCTCCGCAGCAGAGCGCTCGCGGATCCGTGTGGACGAACTCGCGTCGCAGGTTCGCCACCAGATGATTCCGCTCAGCCAATCCTTCTCATACTTCTCCGTCACGCCGTTGGGAGCCGAGGAGATCAAGCAGTACGTCGAGGAACCGCTGGCGGCGCTCCCGCCCGCACTGACCGCTCTCATCCCCAAAGTGGAGATCCTGCTCACGCCCTACTTGGAGAAGAGGAACGGCCGCGGTGGCGGCGACTTTGCCGGCTCCGAGCGGCCGTCGAACACGCGGCAGATCCCCTGTTCCCGGGTCGTCACCGGCCAGGGCGTGACGCTGGCGTTCGCGATCAAGGACGAAGACCTGGCCGATTATCACTATTCGTTCTATAACGGACTGGCCGCGATGGTGGCCTCGGCCGGAGGCGAGCCGCTCAAAGAGTTCACGGAACACGTCCGCGAAGAGCTTCGCGCCGATGTGCACGGCGAGGTCGACGACAAGTCGTGGCGGTTAAAGCAGGCGCTCCTGCGCCGCCCGTCCGTCGTCACGAAAGAGTCCAAAGCGTTTCAGGATTACGTCCGGCAGGCGTTTGAGGATACGCTCACGCTCTACCTTCATGGCATCTGTTGCGACATCGACGTTGAACCCGGACCGCGGCAGATGCCCAGCCGTTCGATCCGGCGGCGGCTGGAACTGCTGCTGAGGCACTTTCCGCCGCCGACGGGATACGCAGTCCTCCCGGAGCAGGTCCGCCGCCGCTAGGACGCTACACTGGAAGTGTCCGCTCTCCCGGAGACTCCTCATGGTCCAAACGCTGCTCGGCATGGAGGTCGGTGAACTCCAGAGCCTGTTGGGCCCGGAACAGCCAGCCTACCGGGCCCGGCAACTGTTTCAGGCGCTCCACCGGCAGCGGGTCTCGCGCCTGACGGACGTCTCCTCCCTGCCTAAGGGCCTCCGGCAAAGCCTGGAGGAACGTACGCAAATCGGCTTGCTCGAGAGTGAGCGGCGAAACGATTCAGCGGATGGCACCCGCCGCTACCTCCTTCGCCTCCATGATTCCCGGACCGTTGAGACCGTCCTGATGCCGGAAGAAGGCCGCGATACCATCTGCCTGTCGACCCAGGTCGGCTGCCCGGTCGACTGCAAATTTTGCATGACGGCATTGATGGGGCTGGAGAGAAACCTGTCGGCAGGCGAGATCGTGGGGCAAGTTCGGTTCCTGATCGGAGAGAACCGGTTACTGGAAGAGGATCGCACGCGGCTCAACATCGTCATGATGGGGCAAGGAGAACCGCTGCTCAACCTCCCGAATGTCCTCAAGGCCACCCGGATCCTCCTTGACGGCGCGGGCGTCTCTCCGAGACGAATCACGCTTTCCACCTCAGGAATCATCCCCAAGATCATCGAACTCGGCGCTGCCGGCATGCGGCCGAAGCTTGCGATCTCGCTCAATGCGTCGACCGAAGAGCAGCGCCGCGAGCTGATGCCGATCACGCGGAAGTATCCCCTGAAAGATCTGATCGAGTGTTGCCGCAGCTATCCACTACGACCGTGGGAGAAGCTAACATTCGAATACGTCCTGCTGCGGGGTGTGAACGACGCGGACGCCGACGCCCGGAGGGTGGTCCGCCTACTCGCGAATCTCGACTGCAAAGTGAATTTGATCGCTCTGAACCCTGGCGCTGGGATTCCATTCGAAACGCCCAGTCCCGAAAGGGTGGAGTCTTTTCAGGCAATCGTTCGAAGAGCCCTGCCTTGTTTTGTGCGCAAGCCTCGGGGCTTGGACATATTCGCAGCCTGCGGTCAGCTCAAAGGAAGTCGGCCAGATCTCGTTGAAATTACGGCCAAGTAAATATGCGTTAATTTTCTACTTGTTGACAGCCCGACAACAAAAGACTAACGGCCGCTCAGCGATGCTGAGCGGCCGTTGATTTCATTGACACTGAAGCTATGTTAACGTGCAGCGAGTAGAGCCCGGAGACGTCGAGCACGTTCGGGTGCCCGCAACTGGCGCAGGGCCTTTGCCTCGATCTGGCGAATCCGCTCGCGGGTGACATCGAACTCCTGCCCGATCTCTTCGAGAGTGTGTTCCCGCTCGCAGCCGATCCCAAACCGCATCCGAATGACTTTTTCCTCTTTAGGTGAAAGAGTCTTCAGAATACCGGCTGTCTCGTCCCTGACGTTGGAATCGATTACAGCATCCACTGGAGATCCAACCCAGCGATCTTCGATCAGGTCGCCCAAAGCCGATTCACCGTCGCGGCCGACTGGGGTCTCAAGGGAAACCGGGTCGCGGGAAATAGTCTTGAGCTTCTGCACCTTTTCAACAGGGATGTCCATTCGCCGGCTGATCTCGTCATTCGTCGGGGTCCGGCCGAGTTCTTTTTCCAACTCGCGTGAGGCGCGCAGGAACTTGTTCATGGACTCATTCATGTGCACCGGAATCCGGATTGTTCTGGACTGGTCAGCGATCGCCCGTGTGATCGCCTGCCGGATCCACCAGGTGGCGTATGTTGAGAATTTGTAACCTCGGCGGTACTCGAACTTATCGGCCGCCCGCATCAGCCCGATATTCCCTTCCTGGATCAGATCGAGGAGATGCAGACCGCGATTCACGTACTTCTTAGCGACGGACACAACGAGGCGGAGGTTGGCCTCCACCAAGTCCTTTTTGGCGCGTTCGGCTTCCTGCTCGCCGTGACGGATCACGGTCAGGCTGTGGCGCAACTCGGAAAGCGAAGCGCCGGCGGTCTGCTCGCGGCGACGGATCTCGCGCTTGAGTTCGCGAACCCGGGCTTGAGCAGCCAGCCCGTTGCGATCTTCCAGTTTTTTCAGCTCGCGTTCGAGGTGGGTGATCTCTTCGACGGCCCGTTCGATCTCCTTGACGAATTGACGCCAACGGGAAAAGATAAACGGAGCCTTACGAATCGCTTGGGACGTTTCTACCTTAGCTCTGGCCTCTTTTCCGGCGAGCCGCTTGCGAGGCTTCTTGCTCGAGAGGGGTGTTGCTTCCAGCTTTTCGGTGAGCTGGGTGTGTTTCTTGTGCAGAACGACAATGTCTACAAAAAGTTGCCGGATCTCAGCCCGGCGCTTAGTGTCGGCTGTGGTTCCTTCCTCGACGTCACCTAGATCGACAACGTTTTCCAGTTCCTCCGCTCCCCGCTTGATTTGGTCAGCAATCTCCAAAACAGCCAGTTGCACCAAGGCAGACCGGCTGATCGCCTTTAACATGCGCAGCTTACCGCGTTCCATCCGCCGCGCCAAGTCAACTTCGCCTTCACGGGTCAACAGCGGGACCGCGCCCATCTCCCTCAGGTAGACGCGAACCGGATCGTCGGTATAGATCGACTCCTCAACCGCCTGATTGGGATGGAGGAAGTCGCCCTCGGCTGCCGCCTCGGGATCGAAAAACTTCTCTTCCTCGAAAGCAAGCCCAATCGGCTCAGCGGTTTCCGGAAGATACTGATCGTCAAAGTGATCCACGGTCGAGATTCACCTCTCCTTCTCTGTAATTGAGCGTATTCTGCTCAGCAAAGGTTACAGTGCTGGAAGAACTAGAGCCGGTCCGGGTCGCAATAACACGAAAAGCTCCCATTGCCCGCCGTTAGGGCGCAACTGGCCTCTGGACCCGATGATGGCTTCTGGATTCAACTGAGTGTAACAGTTATCCACGACAAAGTTAAGCCTAAAATGAAGATGCAGGATCTCGCAAATGGTTTCATCAAAAGAGAACCACCAACCGGTGGCGGCAGAGCTTTTGAGCGGGTATGCAACTGAATCTAATCGACAGTACAGGCTGGCTTCTTCAGGCGATGGCGAGTTTATTTGACTCGGTCGTGGCGTCGGTTTAGGTGCTCTTCTGACGCATCAGCGTCTTCAACTCTTCGAAGAAGGCGGCTTCGTCCTGGAAATCCCGATAGACCGACGCAAACCGGACATACGAGATCTTGTCGGCCGATTTCAAGCCTTCCATCAGATGTTCTCCGATTGCCGTGGTGGAGATCTCCCGGTCCGGCGAGTCGGTCACCATGGCTTCGACCCGGTCGACCAGTTCGGAGAGCTTCGCCATGCTGACAGGCCGTTTTTCACACGCTTTTAGGAGACCGGTGAGCACCTTTTGGCGGTCGAACTTCTCGCGGCGCCCGTCCTTCTTCACGACCATATAGGGAACTTCATCGATCCGTTCGTAGGATGTGAAGCGCCGTTCACATTTGAGACATTGCCGACGCCGACGGATGGCGTCGCCCTCCTTGCTTTCGCGGGAGTCGATGACGCGGTCTTCCACGTGACCACAAAACGGGCACTTCATGGGCTCGCGTCCCGGCCGATTGAGCGCAGTTTCCCCCAGCCTATCCCTTCGTAAAGAGCCAGCGGAATGCCGATCGGGACTACCACTAAGAATGTCATGGCCCAGACGACAATGGCAACACTCAACGCAGCCTCGTTGGGCACCCCGAACAACTCCCGCAAGGTCAATAGCAGAACCGCTTGCGTACCGCCGCCCACGCCAGGCAGCTGAACCAGGGAACCGAAAGCGACAAACCCCATCAGAATCGATACATCCAGCCACCCGAAGTGGCGAAGATCGGGAAACGCCCGGAGGGCCGAGAAGAAGCAGAAGGCGATCAGCAGCCATTCCAACGCCGTGTAGGCAACTATGGAGAAGACCGCCGCCGGGCTACGCGTCGAGGCTGTCCCTTCCAGGAAGGCAATGATCGCCCGTTCGACCTTTTCGAGGTGGTGCTGTTCCAGAAAACTCAGTGCTTCCAGCAGTCGCAACCGGATCCTGTCCCCAAGGGTTCCAAGTGTCACGAGGGCGCCCAAACAAACGATCGACAACACCGCCGTGACAGATCCGCCGATTTGGAAGACCCATTTGAGTCCCGGACCCACTTGTGCTGTCGAATGGTCCACCTGGCTCAGGGCAAAGCCGAAGATCAGCAGCGCGGCCAGCAAGTCGTAGATTCGCTCGAGCATCCACGCCGCCAACTGGGAGGTGATGGAAAGTTTTTCCTTGTTTGCTATCAGATAAGGTCGCACAAACTCGCCCGGCCGACCCAGTAAGACCAATGCCGTAAAGCCAATGACCGTTGCCGAGATCAGATTGCGGTAACTGGGGTGCGGCCGGATTGGCTGAATCAGGACTGCCCATCGAAGCGCTCTTCCGACATATGTCATAAGAGCGGCGATAGCCGAGGCGGCCAGCCAGCGCAAATCGAGCCCCAGGAAATAGGCGACGAACCGCTGCCAGGTAAAGCCTTCGCGCGTGGCGCGATAGACCCAGATTCCCGCCACCGCCACGACAGCGGTGACTGCCAGCGCCATCCAGAAGGCGCGCTTGTCGGAAGTCGGCTGCCCAGTCGTCATGAGGAATGCGCCCGCAGCCCTTTTGGCGTGCGCGAGCCCGCATTCCAGCGTACAATACCCGTGACCGGCCTTTCGATGGTTCCCTCACGGCAAGGATTGAACTTCTTGGCGGGCACGCTCGTTCTTCTCTCTAGGAAACAAAACGAGGCCCGCCTATCGGATGTGGACTCGCCGAGAAACATCAAACGAGCTGGGTATTCGCCATGGCCACGGCACCTTCCATCGTCGCGCTCGATCCCCAGCAGTGGTGGCTGCGGCCGGCGCTGGGTCGTGAAGCCGGAAAGAAAGCGGCAGAGAATCGCTTGGATCCCGACACAAGTCTTGTCGACCAATGCCTGAGCGGCGACGACGCCGCCTGGGAAGCTTTGGTTCGGAACCATACCAGGCGCGTCTACGCGCACTGCTACCGGTTTACCGGGAAGGATTCGGAGGCGCAGGACCTGACGCAGGACGTGTTCCTCCGGGTGTTCCGGACACTGGGAAGTTACCGTCCGTCCGAAGGTGCGTTTGCCACCTGGCTGTCTCGCCTGACTCGCAATCTCCTGATCGATCATTACCGTCGCACCAGGCAGGACCGGGCCACGGATTCGCTGGAAGAGCAGCTACCCTCGATCGAGGAAAGCCACTCGGCAGCCTCCCGGCCCGAACGAATGGTCGCCGGCCGCGAGGCCAGCGAGGTCTTGCAGGCTGGCCTGGCCCGGCTGTCTCCCGAGCTCAGGGAGGCGGTCATCCTGCGGGATCTCCAGGAACTCGAATACCGCGAAATCGCTCAGGTCCTGGCGGTGCCGGAGGGCACCGTCAAATCGCGCATCAACCGCGGCCGCGCTGAACTAGGCCGTCTTTTGAGAAAGCAGGGGGTCGCCGTATGAATTGCACGCGCGTCGATCAACTGCTTTGCGACTACCTGGACGGTACGCTGACGGCGGCGGATCGGGCCGAGGTCGACTCGCATCTCCGCTCCTGCCCGGCATGCGAGGAGACCCTTCGCGACACCCGAGGCGCGCTCTCCTTCATCGAGCGCGTGGGAGACGTGGAACCCCCGCCCGCGTTGGCCGCGAACATTCTCAACAACACCCTTTCCGGGAAACACGGCCAGATGGGTTCGCGGGCGCGGAGTTGGTTCTCCCGCCTGCTGGCGCCTGTCCTTCAACCGCGTTTGGTCATGGGAATGGCCCTGACGGTGATCTCATTCTCCATGATGGCCCGGTGCGCCGGGGTGCCCGTGCGGCAACTGCAGGCCGCGGACCTGGAGCCCATCCGAATCTGGGCCAATGTGGACAACACCGCGTACCGTCTCTGGTCCCGTGGTGTGAAGTTCTATGACAGCCTGAAGTTCGTCTATGAAGTGCAGTCCCGGCTGCACGACTGGACCGAGCAACAGGAAGAAGAAGAGCGCAACGCGGCGGCTCGCCGGCCCTTGGAGCAGCGGCGGTTGCCGGCGTCCCCGGACCCCGCCCCCCCTTCGGAACAAACCGCTCCGAAATAGCGTTTTAACCTGCGTAGAGAGGATGATCGAAGTTATGCCAACCGAACCAGCTTCCGAGCCACTCGCCATCGGCTACTGCCGCGTGTGCGGAAAGGGCTTGACCGCCGAGACCGTTCGGTACGCCGGCGGGACGATCTACTGCGTGGAGCATATCCCGGTGGTGACGCGGGGGGCTGTGGAGTCTCCCGTCGAGAGCGCCGCCGGAGGGTCCACCAGTCCGGCCCTGGCCTTCTTTCTTGGCCTGATTCCCGGCGTCGGCGCCATTTACAATGGCCAATATGCCAAAGGTCTGATCCACGCGGTGGTGTTCGGCCTGCTCGTCAGTATCAGTTCACACGGCCACCTTGGCTCACTCGAACCCTTGTTCGGGATCATGACCGCGGCCTTCGTGTTCTACATGGCGTTTGAAGCGCGCCACACCGCCATCCGGCGGATGCGCGGCGAGACGGTCGACGAGTTCTCCAGCCTCATCGACGCGCAGTCGAGGCAATCGTATTCCGGAGCTCTCGCGTTGATCTTCCTGGGCATTGTCTTCCTCCTCGACACGCTCGACATCCTCGCGATTCGGCAGATGGTCCGATTCTGGCCCGTGCTTCTGATCGCGGCCGGCCTCAGCATGCTGTATTCGCGGATTCGGGCGGAATCGGAGCCGAAGAACACACCGCCGCCGTCGTTAAACGTGAACCCGGAGATGCGCAATGAACAATAACCTGATACTGGCGATCCGCGGACCCATCATATTGATCGTGGTAGGGACTCTGTTCGCGCTCGATCACTTCACGGAGTTTACGGTTGTGCGCACCTGGCCGGTGCTACTGATTGCCGGGGGCCTGCTGGCGTTGTTGCGCGGGCCGAAGCCGGCTCGCATTCCCCCGGCTCCCTATCAGGGATATCCCCGGGTGCATGTCAGTCCTACACAGTCGTATCCCAAGCCGCCGGCGGCGGAGCCTCCGCCGCCACCCGTTCCTGGAGGCGCAGAATGAACCGCCGATCGATCGTAGGGCCGCTGATCCTGGTGCTGATCGGCGTCCTGTTTCTTGTCAACAACGTAGTTCCGAACTTCCACCTCTGGAAGCAATTGGTGCTGTACTGGCCATTTCTGCTGATCGCCTGGGGAATCCTGAGGTTAGGGGAGATCCTGTTAGTGGCCGGACGCGGCGGGCCAATCCCCCCGCGCGGGCTGTCGGGTGGTGAGATCGCGCTGATCGTTCTCATCTGCATCTTCGGGAGCGCGACCTACACCGTGCGCGAACACCTGCCCAAGATCCGGATGCTCGGCAGAGATGTCATGGGCGAAGCGTTTGACTACCCCGTCAACAACTCGCTGAAAAACGTTCCTGCCGACGTGCGCGTCCTTGTGGACATCCCGCGCGGGAACGCCAAAATCCTGGGCGCCGATACCAATGAGGTAAGGGTCAGCGGCCGCAAGACGATTCGCGCGTTCGATAAGCAGGACGCGGATCGTGCCAATGACCAGACGCCGCTCGAGATGTCCCTGTCAGGCAATCGCCTCGTCATTCGCACCAACCAGGACAAGGCGTCCGATAGCCGAAGTGTCACCTCGCAACTGGAGATCACCGTGCCTCGCGGCGCAACCTTCGAAGGCAAGGGCCGCTTCGGCGATTTCGATGTCACCGATCTCCAGGGTGGCGTCCAGATCGACAGTGAGAATGCCGGGGTCCGTCTCAGCAACATCGGCGGAGGCATCAAGGTGGACACAGGCCGCAGCGACATCATCCGGGTCACCGACGCCAGGGGCGACGTTCTGATCTCGGGCCGCGGCTCCGACGTGGAACTATCCAACATCCAGGGACAAACGACGGTCAAGGGCTCTTATAGCGGCGACCTGCGATTTGCGAATCTGGCCAAACGGCTGCGCTTCGAGTCGCGCAACACCGAAATGACCCTGGAGCGCCTGCCCGGGAACATCCAGATGGATCTCGGCGACCTGGCCGGCAACGACTTGGTGGGACCGATCAAGTTGGTCTGCAAGACCAAGGACATCAAGCTGCAGGGTTTCAAGGAAGCCCTGGATCTGTCGGTCGACCGAGGCGAGGTTTCGCTGGCGCCCCAGGTGTTGCCCCTCTCCAAGATGGACATCCGCGCCAGATCCGGCGAGATCCGGCTCGAACTGCCGCCTGCCTCCAAGTTCGAGTTGAACGCCAGAACCGAAAAGGGTGATGTCCAGAACGAGTTCGGCCCTCCGCTGAAAAGCGAGACCACGGGACGCACTTCATACCTCACTGGAAAGGTGGGCGCGGGTCCGGTGATCCTGATTGCCACCGGTCGCGGCACGATCACGGTCCGCAAGGACGAATCGCCGAAGATTGACAAGGTCGAAGAGGAGCCCAAGCCCTGACCCGAATCGTCCGTGTGGCGCGAGGTTCAGTTCTGCGACCACGGCCAAGCTGTGGCGGCGCTCGTTGGTTAGTAGCACGCCGGGCGGCCCTTCAGGCCGCTTGGCATCGAGACCCGTCCCCACGTTGACCCCATTCCGATGAGCGATCTGGTCATCTTTGGCTGCGGGTACACTGGCCGCCGCGTGGCTCTGCGGTGGAGAAAGCGATTCCCACACGCTCGGATCGTCGCGACGGCCAGACATCCGCCCTCGCTCGACGGCGTGACGGCGTTGGCCATGGACGTCACCGACCCCACCACCCTACTGCCCTTGCGCGAGCACGTTCCACGGGACGCGCTGATCCTGCACTCCATTCCAATTGTCGTGGAGCACGGCCGAATGGCCGATTGCACGCCGCGCCTGCTCGACGCTCTCGACGGTCGCCACTCGCGGGTCGTTTACCTGTCGACGACCGGGGTCTATGGGGTAGTTCCGTTCGTTAACGGGCAGACGCCTGTGGCACCAAACACGGAACGGGTTCGGTTGCGCGTGAATGCGGAACAGGAAGTGTTATCGCGCGGCTCGAGCATGGTTCTCAGGCCCGCGGCCATCTACGGGCCGGGCAGGGGAGTACACGAGTCCATGCGCCGGGGCGACTTCCGGCTGATTGAAGGCGGCTTGCAGTACACCAGCCGTATCCACGTGGACGACCTGGCGGCACACGCCGAAGCCGCGCTGTGCTCTGACCTTCAAGGCGCGTTCCCCGTGGCCGA
This sequence comes from Bryobacteraceae bacterium, assembly GCA_046160045.1. Lineage (GTDB taxonomy): Bacteria > Acidobacteriota > Terriglobia > Bryobacterales > Bryobacteraceae > CAZGUX01. The sequence goes on along the minus strand of JBJXGR010000034.1, from coordinate 24,900 downwards.
TGACGACCCCTGCCCTTCGGCCGAGGTGGCGCGCTTCTGCTCCGCGCTGCTGGGCTTGCCGATGCCCCCGTCGGTGGCGGCCGAGCAGTCGAGCGAAACCCGTCGTTCGAACCGCAGGGTCGACGGCCGGGAGATCCGGAGTTTGTTGGGCGTCGACCTGCGTTACCCGTCCTATCGGACGGGGATCCCGGCGTCCCTGGAGGAAGCCCACCGGGTGTAGTCCGCTTGCCGTTCAGGCGGTGGCGGCCCCGTAGCGCGATCGCGGGCGAAACCGGGCAGGAATCGCAACGGTTCTCGAAGGCGGGTGTTGCGCTCGCAGATCGGCGCCCACCTCGCGCGGAACCAGCCGCAAGCTAAGCGCCCGCTCGATCCTCCGGACTTCCCCCCGCTCCGATCGCGTGCTGAAAGTCGAGGCCGTTCCCAGGGCGCCGGCGCGGCCCGTGCGGCCCACCCGGTGGATAAAGTCCTCGGGGACCTGCGGCAGATCGTAGTTCACCACGTGACCGATTCCGTCCACGTGCAGACCGCGAGCCGCCAGGTCGGTCGCGACCAGCACGCGATAGACGCCGCTCTTGAATCCGTTCAAGGCCTCGTTCCGCTGGCTTTGCGTCCGCCCGCCGTGAATCCGCGCTGCCTTTACGCCGGCGACCGCGAGTTTCTTCGCCACCCGGTCGGCGCCATGCTTGGTGCGGGCAAAGACGAGAAACGATCCCTGCTCACCGTTCAAAAGCTTTTCGAGCAGATTGATTTTGCCCTCCGTCTCCACCTCGTAGACGTGGAGGCTGACGCCTTCCGCGGGTTTCGTGGTCGCGCCGATGGCCACGCGCACCGGATTGCGTACGTAGGAGTCGATCAGGTGGGCAACAGACGATTCGATGGTGGCCGAGAAAAAGAGCGTCTGACGGGTCTCCGGTGTCGCCTTGAGGACGATTCGAATCGACGGGAGGAACCCCATGTCCAGCATGCGGTCGGCTTCGTCGAGCACGAAGAACCGGACACGGCGGAGGTCGATCAGGCCTCGGTTGAGGAAATCACACAGTCGTCCAGGGGTTGCAATCACCACCTGGGCGCCTTGCCGGATGCTTCGCAACTGGTGGCTTTCGGCAAATCCGCCCACCACCACGGCCGACCGGATGCCCGTGCCGACGGACACTTTGGCAAACGTCTCGTTGATCTGGACGGAGAGTTCACGGGTGGGACTCAGGATCACAGCCTGGATCCCCGGCTCCTTTCCGCTTTTGATCAGCGACTCGAGCATCGGAACGAGGAACCCGAGCGTCTTGCCGGTTCCGGTCTGAGCGGTCGCGACAACGTCTTGGCCGGCCAGTGCCGGCGGAATGGACTGCATTTGAACGGGAGTCATCTCGACGAAACCGTTCTGTAAAAGATTGCTCTGCAACCGAGAGCACAAAGGTAGTTCTGAAAATTGGTTCATTATTGGAAAACACGCAAGGATTGGACAGCGGAAAACGGGGGCACGAAGACACACGGGCAATCACTGCAGGAGGATAGACGTGTGCCCTCGCCCGCAACCCGGTTGGAGCAGATGACGTGGAATTTGAGAACGGATGTTACCAGCGGGGGCCACGGCCCCGGCCGCCACCACCACCGGCACCGCGTCCGCCACCGCCACCGGCTCCACCGCCGGCGCCTTTCGGGCGGGCTTCATTCACGTTCAACGCCCGGCCATGCAAATCCGCGCCGTTCAGGCACGAAATGGCTGTTTCGGCATCGCGCTTTTCCGTCATTTCAACGAAGGCGAATCCACGGGGCTGCCCGGTGTCACGATCGGTCACGATGCTGACGCGTTCCACTGTTCCGTATGCGGAAAAGGCTGCGGTCAGGTCTTCCTGGGTCGTCTGGTAACTAAGGTTGCCGACAAAGATATTTGTCACTTAGGGTTACTCCTTTCAAGAGTTGGTCTTTGTCGAAACGCGATAGAGCGAGGCGGCCCGAAGGCACTCGTGGACAAAACGGATGCGGGCAAAGACCTTTGAAGTATACCACTGTTTCTCGTTGAGATAAGCCGCCGCCTTAGAACGGAAGCTGTCAACGGCGCACTCTGCGACGCTCGTTCCATTTTGTAATCAATGACTTACGGCTGGTTGCGGACGCACAAAAAGAGACCAGCGCCCTCTGCCCTGGCACTCTTGACAGCCTCCGGAGCGCATCGAGCGAACCTCGCAAACGCGTCGCCGCCGGCAGAGGGGTTTGTCAGCGCACCACCGCATCTTCCTTAGAGCGGCACCGCGTTCCGGCGGATGTACTCCTCGTGTGCCCCCTCCGGCTCGGGACCCAGATAGTGGAACGCTTCCGCATAGTCGACGCCCCATTCCGCCCCCAGTTCCCGGTCGCGCTCGAGCACGATGTGCTTGATGTACGCCCGATTCGCCGATTCGTCGTCGTCGCCCAGGATCGGCAGCTTCAGACCCCGCGCGGCCAGGCTTCTGCGCAGTTCCGCTCCGTGCTGGCCTGCCGGGCCCTGCGCGACGTTGGCGCGATTCGACTCCACCTTCCGGTCCATGTAGCGGCTGATGTCCACGACGCGGTTCACCAACTGCGGCCCCCGTGCAAAGTAGTATTTTTCCCGCACGCCCTTGGGTTTCAGTCCCGCTTCGAAGTGCTCGGGGTAGTCCTTCGATCCGCCCGCGATCCAGCACGCCGCTTCCACCGTTTGCGCCGTCACGTAGTGGTCGGGGTTCTCTTCGTAATGGCCCCAGGGGTCGTAGCAGACGATCGTGTCCACTTTCAGCAGGCGGAACAGGAAAATGAACCGCGCCCGCATCTCCAGGCGCGACTCGTTATCCAACTGGTGATTGCTGTAGTTGAGATTGAAGACCTTCTTCAGGCCGAACACGCGCGCCACGGCGTCATTGTCCTTTTCGTTGGCGAGCACGGTGTCGCCTACCGTTCCCGGGCCGGCCATATCGTCGTTGGTGACGCGGATCAGGTATCCGGTATAACCTTCGTCGATTAACTTCGCCACCGTGCCGCCCGCGAATATGGGGATGTCATCGGAGTGGGGCTGAATCACCGCCAGGACCTTGCCGGCATGCGGCCGTCCGGACTGCGGGCGCTCCAGGGTGACCTCCGGAGAACCGGAAACCACGCCCAACTGGCTGGCAAACGCCTGGCTGGCCGTCGCGGCGCCGGTGAGAAAGCCTCTTCTGCGCATTCGGGAATCTCCTTTGGAAACTCCAAGTGTACTAAAGGGCCGGCCAGCGTCCCTTGCAGGGGCCGCACAAGGCGACCCCTCGAATCTCGCCGGTCCGGAGACGAACATGGTATCCAACAAATGGCCGCCGGGCCGGGTTTTGTAGGAGAATGCTTGAAACGGTTATGGATCTGAAAGTTGCATTGCCACATCTCCTGTTTCTGGCGGCGGCCCTGCCACTGGCGGGAGTGCTTCTCAACGCCGCGCCCCGAGCTTATGTCGAAACGTTCGATCACGGCCCGGGGGGCTGGTATGCGGACCGCCGCTACGCCCTGCCGGTCTGGGATGGAGTGGCCTACTGTCACGGCCCGTGGTGGCTCGATTCCAACCACGCCCCGCCTGGCGCCGGCTACCTGCACCTGGTGATGTGGCTCTACACCAGCGCGAAGCACTACCAGGAGGACAACGAATACAACCGTAGCTTGCCGTACCGGGGAAGCCGCTTCGCCGAGGAGGGGCACAGCACCAACCTGACCAACGCACGCATGACCGTCCGCCTGAGAGGCGCGGTCGACCTGCAAGGCGCCCAACTCCTGCTCTTGATTCAGGGCAAGACCGACAAGACCACACCCAACTTCGTGCTCACGGGCCAGCCGTTCCGGGTCACCCGCGACTGGAGCGACCAGACCGTGGTCCTGCGGCCGGATCCCAAGCAGTGGACGTGCCTCGGCGCCCGCCACGACATGGTGCACGAGTATGGCTGCGACGATGTCGCCAAGCTGCTGCGCGACGTGAACCTGGACATTATCCTGGCTCTGTTTCCGCTGAAGATCGTTCCGCTATCGAAGGATATCAAGGACTTGCATCGTACTCGCGCCGGACAGGCCTATCCGGTCGACATCGAGGCGCTGCCGAAAGGCCTGATCATGTTCGACACCGTGAAGATCGAATACCCGAACCGTTAGGTTAGAATAGGCTCTTCCCTCCCATGTTCGATTCCGATCAGGAGATTTTTCAATTCGTCAGGGACAAGCTGTACGTCGCGGCGGTGTGCGACATCCTGGACTCGCTCGGCTACCGCAACCAGGCGATGTCCCACCGGTTGCGGCCGCTTCTGCGGGATCCACGCACCTGCGGCTTTGTCGGCCGCGCCCGCACCATCCGGTGGATGGACATCGACTACGTCGACGCGGAAGACCCTTACGGTCTCGAGATCACGGCGATGGACTCGCTGGGACCCGGTGACGTAGTGGTCCACTCGAGCGACCCTGCCCTCCGCAACGCCCCGTGGGGCGAACTGATGACCACCGTGGCCAGGCGCAACGGCGCGGTGGGCTGCGTTTGCGACAGCAATATCCGCGATTGTGTCCGGATCATGGACATGGGGTTTCCGGTATTCTGCACCGGCATCCGGCCCCTCGATTCGCAAGGGCGCGGCCTGGTGAAGGCATACGACGTCCCCGTGGAATGCGGTGACGTCCTGGTGCGCCCGCGCGAACTGGTCTTTGCCGATTTCGATGGGGTGGTGGTGATACCCGCCGCGGTGGAGCGGCAGGTCCTGGAGTCAGCCTACGAGAAGACCGGCAAGGAGAACGGTCTCCGTCAGATGCTGAACGAGGGCAAGAGCCTTCGCGAAGCGTACGACGTTTTTGGCGTGCTCTGAGCCCTTTAGAATCCGGCGATCACCAGGCGATCCGGTTCGGATCCACCGACCGGCACGACCAATGGCTCAGACCCGACGCCATAGATGACGACCGCCCGAACGCTGGGCCTGACGCGAGATTGGATCCGTTCGACGAAATCCTCGGGGCGTAAAGGCCGCGCTACGGGAACCACCAGCGGCTCCGATCCAATCCCGTGAATCAAAGCCACCTTCGGAGCAGGCTCTCGAACGGCAGCCAGCAACGGCGCGGGTGCCGGCGCTTCGATCACGGCCGGCGGGACCGGTACGGGAATGGGCTGAACGAAAGACAGGCTCACAACCGGACGGGCTGTTGGGCGGAGCGGACGAATCGCCAGCTTGGCTTTGGCCGGATGGGCATCAGCTTGTAACGGCTTGGACATGGCCGCGGCCGGCCGGGTCGGCACGGCTGGCGTTACAGTCGGAGCCGGCGTCGCGGGTCGAGGTGCGGGTGGCGCGGCAGTCGCACGGGTTTCCTCGGGCGCAGCGGCCGCGCGGGTTGCGGTCGGTACCATGGCCACACCAGTTTCCGCCAGCTGATCGGACGGCGAGGCCAGATCGTACGCACCGGTACCCACGGCGACGAACACGGCCACGACAAACGCGAACGACAGCGCCAGGATCGCCGGTGCCATCGCATGCCGGCTCCACGCTGGCATCCGCAGCCGTAGCCGCACCCGCGCCGGTTTGACGCTTTGGGGTGGACCCGCAGGTTTGCGGTTGTCCTGCCGGACCGTGGCCTGTCTGGTTTCGACGGCTGGCCTTGACGGTCCGCGGCCATTGACAAGATCGTCCACCAGGGCGTTGTACCGGTCCTGGCAAGTCGGGCAGTCGACGATATGCTGTTTGACCGAAAGTCGTTCTTGGGGAGTCAACTCCGCCGTGCAATACTTCTGGAGCTGGGCAATCGGAAAGGAACAGTTCATGGTTTCACCCGCACCTCCATAATAGGCGGATTGCGATCGCAAGGCTACTGTATGTGCCTGTATTAACAACCACTTAAGTACCACCTCATCCACAAGGTACGGATCCCCTGCCTAGCCTGATCGTACTGAGGTTTCTTCATTGCGTCTCAGGCGATTGATCTAGCTGGGCAGCGTTCCGGCTGCAATTCTCCACACATGCTATTGCTGTAGGAGTTCCAGGTACCGGTCTCGTCCGGCTGTTGGGCCGCACAGACTTCGCGCGTTACAAACTATTTGTGTAGTGATACGGGCCGGTTGGGCATGAAAGAGTCCTGGAAGAGAGGAGTAGCGAATCTATCTTGACCTCGAGTCTTGTGGCGGTCATCGTGAGGTGGCAGCCGAAGCATAGACCGAGGCATCGGTGGGCCGGGTATCGGGTTCAAGAAAAGACCTCTCCGGGATGCCGACCCTGTGGACGTTAGGGGAAGGCCAAGGCAACCCCATTCCCTCCTTCTCCCGAACGGCTCCCGTATCCTCGCCCTCCCTGGACGCGCCGACACCCATCCGCTGCTTCTCCGCCGTCGGCCTCCTATCCTCGACCAGGCCGCGCGTGTCTCCGACGATCTCTACTTCTCCGTCCGCCCCATGGTCGCCGCCTCCGGAGGATCCCATCGTGGCCCTCAGTACGCCCGCCGGCCAGCGCGGCTTCTTCTCGTCAGGCCTCGCTCGACGACTCCTGGGAGCGCTACGTCATCCCCGCCACCGAGCGCTCCCGCCGCCTTCCTCGACGAAAGAGCGCCGCCTCATGGCCGACTGGTGGTTCCGCCAGGACTATGTTTGCGAAGTTCGTTCCGCTCAGCGCCGGCTTGTTTGAACGCCGCCGCCTGGAGCGTCTCCTCATCCGCGACACGGTGGCTCTATGACCGCTCGGCACCTCCTACCCGCAACCTGATTGGTCTAATCGAACACCTCCCCTACGCGCGAACACTACTGGAGGAATTGGCGTCGTTCGATGCGGAGATTCGGCCGACGGCGCGATTCTCCATCCGCCCTCGCGGCAAGCAGCAGCAAGCATGATGATCTGGTGATGCTAAGCTTCTACCGACTCCAGTGGCGCCGGGGCGGCGACGTTTTTTTGTCGCCCGGCGCTTCGGCTGTCTGCCTCTGCCCGGGACTGCCGTGATCCCGGCCGTCGATGGGAGACCGGCCTCCGCCCGCTCCATCGACAAATCGTATACAATCCCCTGTGGACTCGATCAGCCAAAGCGGTACCGTCGTGTCCAAGGAGACATTCCATGAAATCCACCCTGCCTGTCATCTTGTTCCTGATCTCCGCCATCGCCGGCGCGCAACCAGCGCCTTCCGGCGATCCAACCGTCGTGCCGGCCGGTTCGAGGCTCGAACGCCTGTTCGCCGGAGGCCATCTGACGGAAGGATGCGCGGTCGCCCCCGACGGGACGGTCTTCTTCAGCGACATCACCTTCACCACCCAGACCAAGATGCAGGCCGGGCACATCATGCGGTTCGACCCCAAGACCGGAAAGACCGTGGTGTACCGCTCGCCCAGCGGCATGTCGAACGGCATCAAGTTCGACGCGCAAGGACGGATGGTGGTGGCCGAGGGCGCCGATTACGGCGGACGCCGCATCACCCGCACGGACTTGAAGACCGGCAAGAGCGAGATCGTGTCGGGCCTGTTCGAAGGCAAGCCCTTCAACTCCCCGAACGACATCACCATCGACCGCAAGGGACGCATCTACTTCAGCGATCCTCGATACCTCGGGCATGAGCCCATCTCGCAGCCGCTGCAGGCGGTCTATCGCATCGATCCCGACCGCTCGGTTCATCGCGTTGTGACCGACGCGGGCAAACCGAATGGGGTCGCGCTGTCGCCAGACGAAAAAACGCTCTATGTGGTCACCAACGATGACGGCACGCTCGGCTTCGACCGGCTTCCTGCCGGCACCCCCACCCGCAAGGGCCGCATGGAACTGGCGGCCTACGATCTGGCGCCCGATGGTACGGCGAAGTTCCGCAGGACGCTGGTGAACTACGCACCGCAGGATGGACCGGACGGGCTGGTGGTGGACGCGGAAGGGGACCTGTGGGTTGCGGTGCGCGACGAGAAGCGCTTCGGCGTGTTCGTCTACGCGCCGGACGGCAAACAGCGCGCCTACATCCCCACGCCCGAGCGCCCGACCAACACCTGCTTCGGCCGCGGCGATCAAAGCAAGGTGCTCTATATCACTTCCGGTGGAAGCCTGCACCGCATCAAGGTGGGGAAGGACGGCTATCACCTGCCGTCGCGGTAACGGCCCATGCATCTGCCGTCGACCTGCGTCCGTGCCGGACTCACCGGGAACGGCGATGCGGGCTTCGCAGTTGAATCGCTTCGCGGATAAACAAGGGCAGCCGTGGGATCAGGCTGACGACGAGTTTGTATTTCCAGTTGGGGATCACCAGCCACTTGCCCGTCTCCAGGGCGCGAAGGGAGTCCGACACCACGTCGGCGGCGCTCAGCCACAGACGCCGGTCGATGATGCCGCGATCCACACCCATGACGTCGTGGAACTCGGTGTACGTGAATCCGGGGCATAGGGCCTGGACCCGAACGGCCGACCGGCGCGACCGCAACTCCAGGTTCAACCCCTCCGTGAACGCGTTCATCCAGGCTTTGGTCGCGCAGTAGCTGACGCCTCCCACGCTGCGAAAGAACGCGGCGACCGAGGAAACATTGATGATGCCTCCGGATCCGCGAGCGACCATTCCGGGCAGCACGGCGTGCGTCAGGCGGAGCGTCGCCATGACGTGAAGGCGGTGCATCCTCTCCTGGCCTTCCCAATCCGCTTCGGCGAACACGGGCTTGGTGCCAAAGCCGGCATTGTTGATCAACAGGTCCGGCGGCGCGCGGTGTATGCGGTCAGCGACCGCGGAGAGGTCTTGCTCTTCGCTCAAGTCGGCTTGAACGCAGTTGACGCGCGATCCAAGCTGCGCGGCCAGGTGTTCCAGGCGGTCGAGACGCCTCGCCACCAGAGTCAGATCGTACCCGCGCGCAGCCAGCGCGCGCGCAAATTCCGCGCCGATGCCGCTCGACGCCCCGGTAATCCAAGCTACCTTCGCCATGTCCCTCGAAGTGTCGCAGATTTTCGGGCGGCGGGCATGGAGATACAATTCGGATATGCGATGGATATTGGCCTTATTCGCCTGCGGGGTGTTGCTGGGCGCTGAAGTGAAGCTCGGCAAGCCGCTCACCCTGACGCAAGCCACCCCGATTCCGGAGATTTCCGCACACCCGGCGCAGTATTCCGGCAAAACCGTGCTGGTGCGCGGCAAGGTCACCGAGGTGTGCGAGATGATGGGCTGCTGGATGAAACTCGTCGACGGCGAACAGTCGCTGCGGGTGAAGGTCAACGACGGGGAGATAGTTTTCCCGAAGACGGCCATCGGCAAGACGGCGCTGGCGGAAGGAAAGCTGATGGAGATCAAGCTGACACGCGAGCAGGCGATCGCGCGCGCCCGGCACGAGGCGGAGGAGCAGAAGCGTCCGTTCCGGGCCGAGTCGATCAAAAGCGGCCTGACGATCTATCAGATTCAGGGCACGGGCGCAGTCGTGTCCGAGTAGCCGCCGCCGTGATCGCCCTGCTTGTGCTGTGCGCGGCGCTGGCGCCGATCGCCGCCGCGACCGATCTCCACGACGCGGTCAAGTCCGGCAACCTGCCGCGCGTGGAGCAATTGCTGAAGCAGGGTGCGGATCCCAACGCCCACAATTCGCTGGGCGCCACAGCGTTGCACGAGGCGGCGTGGAGCGGGAATACGGAGATGATCGACCGGTTGCTGGCCGCCGGGGCCCGGCCGAACGAACCTCACGCCGAGGCCGGTTCCACTCCTCTGCATTACTGCGTCATCACCAACCATCTGGAGGCGGCAAAAAAGCTAACCGGCAAGGGCGCCGACCTCAAGCTGGCACTTCGCTCGGGAGAAACTCCCCTGCATCTGGCCGCCGACCGGGGTTACCTGGAGATTGCGGCATGGCTGATCGGCAAGGGGGTCGACATCAACAAGGCCGACTATGCCGGCCTCACGCCGCTGGCCGGGGCGGCGATCAAGGGGTACACGGAGGTGGTCGTGCTTCTGCTCGGTCATGGCGCACGCGTGGATACCCGGGCCAATGACAGCAAGGAGACGCCGCTTCACAAGGCCGCCAGCAACGGCCACGCCGAGGTGGTCAAGCTTCTCCTGGCCCGAGGCGCCGATCCCAAAGCCAAGGATCTGTCCGGAGCTACGCCGCTCGAACAGGCCGCTCGCGCGCGCCATGCGCAGGTTGTCCGTCTGCTGCTGGACGGCAGACCGCCGGCGGAGTTGTCCGGCCTGCTGTTCCAGGCGGCGGTGAAAGGGCATACGGAGATGGTGAAGCTGCTGCTCGACAGCGGTGTGCCGGCCGATGCCCGGGACAGCCAGGGGAATTCCGTGCTGCATGAAGCGTGCCTGAAGGGCCAGGTGGAGTCGGCGCGCCTGCTTCTGGCGCGCGGCGCCAAAGTGAACGCCCGCAACAGCTACGGGGCCACGCCGCTGCACGACGCGGCGGTGAGCGGGAACGAAGCGCTGGTGACGCTGCTGCTCGACCACGGCGCCGACATCGAAAGCAGGGACACGGAGAGCGGCGCCACTCCGCTGTACCAGGCGTCGACGTGGGGCAAGCTTCCGGTGGTCGAGATCCTGCTCAAGCGAGGCGCCAACCTGGATGCGCCCAACAAGGAAGGCACGACGCCGCTCGGAACGGCGGCCGCCAACGGCCACGAAGCTGTGTCCCGGCGTCTGCAGCAGGCCGGCGCTCACTGATCCACCCCTATGCGACGATTCCTTTTCCTCACCGCCTTTGCCGCTACCCTGGCCGGGCAGACGGCCGATGTCGACATCGAGCGGGACATCGAATTCGCGAGCGCGGGCGGGAAACCTCTGCTGCTGGATGTGTACCGGCCGCGGAACCCGCAGGGCAAGCCTCCGGTGATCGTGTCGATCCATGGTGGCGGCTGGCACGGCGGCAGCAAGGAGGCCAGTCCCGGGCTGCACTTCACATCTTTTGGATATGCGGTGGTGAGCCTCAACTACCGGCTGACCGGCGAGGCCGTGTTTCCCGCCCAGATTCACGACTGCAAGGCGGCGGTCCGCTGGGTGCGCGCCAACGCCGACCGATATGGATGGAACGCCACGCGCATCGGGACGTGGGGCGCCTCCGCGGGGGGACACCTGGCGGCGTTGCTGGCCACCTCTGGCGACGTTCGGGAGTTGGAGGGCGACCTGGGTGTGGGTGGGTTCTCGAGCCGCGTCGAGGCCGCGGTCGACTTCTTCGGTCCGATCGATGTCGCCGAATGGTTCCGCTACAAGAAGAGCCCTTTTGTGCACCTGATTGGCGCGCCGATTGAGGGAAATGAAGACAGGCTGCGCGCTGCCAATCCGGAGACCTACATTGGGGCTGGCGATCCGCCGGTCTTCGTGGCGCACGGAGCGGTGGACACTCTCGTGCCCCGTTCGGAGAGCGAGCGCTTCTATGCCGCCCTGCGCCGCGCCGGAGTTCCGGCCACCCTGACGATCGTGCCGGAGGCGGGTCACAGCGTGAAAGGGCTGAACCTTGACGCGGAAGTGCGAGCGTTTTTCGACAGATATCTCCGCTGATGGATTTCAGGTGGGGCGGCGGTGTGGGGTCAGGGTGTACCGCTGAAGAGCCCCACGGCTTGAAGCACAAGGCCCGGGAGACGGATCAACCCCAACCTCGCCAGAAAGCAAACCTCGCACCGTCCTTCTTCTTCAGACATCCGTTTCATGTTGTTCCCTTCGTAAATGTCATCCCCTCAGTGGGGCCGGCTTCAGCTAGGCTTCAGCCAGCCTCCAGGATCGTCGGATTCGTAGGACGCTCCCCGTGGCGCCGTTTCCCCAGCACCCCCAACCGCGGCCGGAGGCAGCGGGGGCCGCATGTATGCGACCCAAGGCGCGCGAAAGCGCCGCTCGAGTTTGTGCCACATAATGCGTTAGGAGCGCCAGCACGGGTCTGTGCGGGGGGCGGCGGGCAACCGCTATCCCTACCGCGACCAACCCGCGGCCTTACGCCCTCGGTTCGGTGCGATCGTGAACGGTGTTGGTTATCGATCCCGTCAGAGCGCTTTCGCTTCCCGCTCGCGGTAGAGGGCGAGCGCTCTTCGGAAGAGGGCAACCACTTCGGCGCGGCGCTCGGCTGCCGCGAATCGGCCCTTCTCTTCCGTCCGCTGGATCAACTTCTCGATCCAGTCGACGTAAAACCGCAGGTCGTCGCGCAACCAGATGGGCTGATCGCCGAAATAGACGTAGACAGGACTCGTGTGCGCGAAGGTCTGCTCGTCGTTCAACACCAGGCGATGACGCGGCCCCAGCGCACGCACGGCGATCCAGGAACTGCGTTCCAGACGGACGGGCTGATCGACCGCCAGCCCGCTTTGCGAGTGAACGATCTTGCCGTTCACCACAATATCGACCGCGTCGAGCGGGATATTCGAACGCACCAGGGCGCGGACGCGCACGGTCTTGACACCGCCGCGGATCTCGTCGCCGGGCTTCCTGCCGTCGACCGTGAAGTCGATTACGGGGCCGTTCGACGCAAAGGTCCGGCCGCGTTTGTAGGCTCGTACCCAGGCGCCGTAGTCGAGCGCGGGCCCGGCCTCCGCGTAGACCCGGCCGCCTCCCATCGTGTAGTGGTCCGCCACGTTGGTGAACGCATCGGTTCCGGCGGAGATGCCGAGGCGGAACCCGCAGTTCAACAGGCGGTAGTACAGCGTCATGGTCGCCTTCTCGTCGTTGTTCGAGAGCACGTCGATGGCGTCGATCTGGCCCAGGGCCAGGTCGACCGGCATCTCGCGCATGCTCGCGCCCTCGAACGTGGGCTGATAGCCGGGGTGCGCATAACTGACCGCGCCGCCCTGATCCTGCGCGCCCTTGGCCAGGGTGTAGTTGGCCGGGTAGTCTTCAAAGAAATCGGTGTCGCGAAAGCCGGTGTAGAGGGGATAGACCAGCGATTTCAGATTGAAGAACACCATGTGGCCGTAAAGGCCGCCGTTGCGCATCTCCTCGTTCCAGTAGAGGACGTGGCGAGGCGTCGACAGCGCGTTGGGCTTGCCTTCGAAATACTGGAGATCGTGCAGGAACGCGCCGCTCGAGTTGGCGACCATCATGTTGGCGTTGTTGAGATCCTCGCCCTGTGCCTGGAGGCGGACGTCCTCCGGCGAGACCACCTGCTGATAGGGCGAGGTGTAGTTGGCGTGAATATGCGCATCGGCGGAATACCAACCCTGCGCGGCCATATGGGTCCAACGTTTGAGCCGTACCGTGATCTCCGCGGGTTTGCCCGCAGCCAAGGTGAACGGAACGCGGGCAAGTTCGTACTCGGGACCGCGCGAGGCTTCGATCATGGTCTCGCCCGCGGGTAGCCGTATCTGAAAGGCGCCTTCGGCGTGGAAATAATACTCGGCGCTCATCGCCGTGATACGGGCGCTGGAACCGCGCGGAGCGTAGGACAGGCCGTCGGCTCCCGTGATGTAGACCCGCGCCGCTGTGGGCCCGGCAGATTCATCGAGGAGCCGGACGCGCACCGGAACCATCGGCCTCACTTCCGTGAGGACTGGTGATTGAAGCTGCTGAGTTCCCGCTTGCAACAGGAGACGCCCTTGTTGGGGGCCGGTATGCGTCTCGACCGCGCGGAGGAAAAGGCCGGCGGTCGCGCCGGGGACAATTCGCACTTTGGGGGGCCTGCTGCTCATCGACGCGTTTGAGAAACGCGCCTCGACTTCGATTGGATCGGCGTCGCGATTGGCGATCAGTACGGGGATGTTGCGGGTCTGGCCGGCGCCGGCGACCGCACGGTCCTTCGGTTCCTGCCGCCATTTCAGAGACCCATTCGCGAACTCGGCAACGTACACCTCCGGCAGGGCGAGGCGGGACATCTCCTGAACGGCGAACGTAAAGCGGTCACGCAGTTTCTGAATATCAGTCGAGTTGGCGCGGCGGCGCAGCAGGATGCGTGCCATGTCGCCGAAGCCGACATCGCCCTCGATGTCGATTTGTTCCAGGCCGTTGTGGTTGACCCAGAACGTGAGGTTCTCCTGGCCAGGGTTCGAGAGAGGCTTGGCGCCCTGTCCGCCGGAGAGCGTATTCCAGGCTAACGCCATCAAGGCGGCAGTGACAAGGAAGGCGCCAGTGCGAAGTCGGGTTTGTTTCAGAGCATCCTCCCAAGGCCGACGGTCCCGTCCGGCCCGGGTACAATGACGACCATGGCCAAGGATAAGCTGACGGAACGTTTTCGTGTCAAGCCGGGTGCGCGGCTGCGACTCAAGGATCACGATCCCGCCTGGGCGGGAACGAAAGACATGCGGAAGCTCGGCGAGCCCGAGTTAAGGGAAAAGGCCAACCAGTTGCTCGCGCGGAACCTCGATCGGCTTTCGAAGGCGCAGGAGGTTCTGTGGGCGGACGACCGGTACAGCCTGCTGGTCATCCTGCAGGCCATGGACGCCGCCGGCAAAGACGGATTGATCAAGCACGTGATGAGCGGCTTGAATCCCCAGGGCTGCGAAGTGTCCAGCTTCAAGCAGCCCTCGGCGGAGGAACTGGACCACTCGTTCCTGTGGCGATGTATGAAACGCGCTCCGGAGCGTGGACGCATCGGCATTTTCAACCGTTCCTACTATGAGGAAGTGCTGGTCGTGCGGGTGCATCCGGAGTGGCTCGAAAAGCAGAAACTTCCGGAGGGCGACCGCGGCCGGAAGTTCTGGGAACAGCGGTTCGACGATATCAACGGGTTCGAACGGCATTTGACGAAGAGCGGCACGCGGGTGCTGAAGTTCTTCCTCCACGTCTCGCCGGAGGAGCAGAAGAAGCGGTTTCTGGAACGGCTGACCAACCCGGAGAAGCACTGGAAGTTCTCTGCGGCGGACCTGGCCGAAGGGGCGCACTGGAAGGGGTATATGGAAGCGTACGAAGACGCACTGTCGGCAACCAGCACCAAGGACGCGCCCTGGTTCGTGATTCCGGCCGACCATAAGTGGGTGGCCCGGGCCGCAGTTTCGGAGATTCTGGCCGATTCGATCGAGGGGTTGCAGCTCAAGTTCCCCAAACCAACCAAAGAACAGGTGGCTGCGATCCGGGAGGCCCGGAAAAAGCTGGAAGGAGAATGAGCCAAGGCTACGGCCAGAGGCCGTTCTCGCGGAGAAGACGCCGGCCGCGGTCGCTCGTCAGGAAGGCAAGAAATCGCCGGGCCGTCTCTTTTTGACGGCTGGACCGGACTACGCCGCCCGATTGCCGGATCGGCTCGTGCAGGTCCGACGGAACCAGGACGCCGCCGCGCCGGGAAACCAACGACCAAGCCGTGAGGGCGACGTCCGCGTTGCCGCTGGAGGCGTACTCCAGCGCCTGGCGCACGTTTTCTCCCATAACCAGCTTTTCTTTCAATTGGTTCCAGAGGCCAGCCCGCTCCAGGGCCTGGCGCGCGGCGAGGCCATAGGGGGCGTGCGCCGGATTTGCCAAGGCCACGTGACGTACGGCAGGGCCGGTCAACTCGGCCAGTCTGGTCAGCCGAAGGCTCTTCGACCACATCGCCAGACGGCCGACCGCATATATAAGGATATCGGGGTCAAGCGCATGCTGATCGCTCAACTCCCGGACGCGGTGTTCATCCGCCGAGAGGAAAACATCATAGGGGGCGCCCTGGGCGATCTGGCGGGCCAGCATCCCACTGGATCCAAAGACAAAACGGACCCGGCACCCGGGGACGGCCGACGCCAGCGGTTCCTGCAGGCTGGACAGGTCTGAAGCGGCCGCAACCAGCAGGTCACACGCGGGAGCCGGGCTGAAGAGCAGAAAGACGCCCAGGACTGGGAGCAGGGATCGCTGCATCGTCCCCTACATGTTAATACGCCGTGTCTGGCCCGGGATGGCGGCGCTTGCAAAGGGGTGGGATGGTGCAGCTCTCAAGCATCTTGACAGCATAGCACTCAACTTGGCATACTGGGCTTGTACTAATACGTGCGGTAACTTGCACGACCGGAAGGAGAACGGCAGCAATGGGCAAGATTATTGGAATTGACTTGGGCACGACCAACTCAGTGGTTGCGGTGATGGAGGGTGGCCAGCCGGTGGTGATCGCCAACCAGGAAGGCGCGCGGACCACCCCGTCGGTGGTGGGCTTTGCGAAGAGCGGAGAACGTCTCGTAGGGCAAGTCGCCAAGCGGCAGGCGATTACGAATCCGGAGAACACGGTTTTCTCGATTAAGCGCTTCATGGGCCGGCGGCACGATGAAGTTAGCGAAGAGATGAGACTGGTACCGTACCGCATCGTACGAGGCGACAACGCCGATGCCCGGGTGGCGGTCGGAAACACGAAGCACTCGCCGCCGGAAATCTCGGCCATGATCCTGACCAAGCTGAAGGAAGCGGCCGAGGCCTATTTGGGCGAGAAAATCACCGAGGCCGTGGTGACGGTGCCCGCCTACTTCAACGACGCGCAGCGGCAGGCGACCAAGGACGCCGGGAAGATCGCGGGCCTGGAGGTGAAACGCATCATCAATGAGCCCACGGCGGCCGCGTTGGCCTACGGTCTCGACAAGAAGAAGAACGAGACGATCGCAGTCTACGATTTCGGCGGCGGAACCTTCGACATTTCAATTCTGGAAGTGGGCGAAGGCGTGGTGGAAGTAAAGTCGACCAACGGTGACACCCACCTGGGCGGCGACAACATCGACCAGCGGATCATCGACTGGATCGTGACCGAGTTCAAGAAAGAGCACGGGATCGACCTGTCAAAAGACCAGATGGCCTTGCAGCGGCTGAAGGAAGCGTCGGAGAAGGCCAAGATGGAACTTTCGACGCTGCTCGAGACCGAGATCAACCTTCCGTTCATTACGGCGGACGCAACCGGGCCGAAGCACCTGGTGCTGAAAATGACGCGGGGCCGTTTCGAGTCGATGGTGGAAGACATCCTTTCCCGCTCGGTCGGACCCTGCAAACAGGCGATGGAAGACGCGGGGATCAACCCGTCGCAGATTGACGAAGTTGTGCTGGTCGGCGGCTCGACGCGCATTCCGCGGGTACAACAGATCGTCCGGGACCTGTTTCAGAAGGATCCGCACAAGGGCGTGAACCCGGACGAGGTGGTGGCGGTCGGCGCGGCGGTGCAGGGTGGCGTGCTGGCGGGAGAAGTGAAAGACGTTCTCCTGCTGGACGTGACGCCCCTGTCGCTCGGTATTGAGACGCTGGGCGGCGTGATGACGCACCTGATCGAGCGGAACACGACGATCCCGACGCGCAAGAGCGAGACGTTTTCGACGGCGGCGGACAATCAGACGTCGGTGGAGATCAAAGTCTTCCAGGGCGAACGAAGCCTGGCGAAGGACAACCGCTTGCTGGGCGTGTTTCAACTGGTGGGTATTCCGCCCGCGCCTCGCGGGATCCCGCAGGTGGAAGTCACGTTCGACATCGACGCGAACGGCATTCTCAATGTCACGGCGAAGGACCGCGCAACGGGGAATGAGCAGAAGATCACCATCACCTCGTCGTCCGGTTTGTCGAAGGACGAAGTGGAGCGGATGGCGAAGGACGCCGAGTCGCACGCCGCGGACGACCGCAAGACGCGGGATCTGATCGAAGCCCGGAACCGGGCCGATTCGATGATCTATAACATCGAGAAGACGCTGAAAGAGCACCGCTCGAAGATCAGCGATTCGGAAGTGAAGGATATCGAAGCGGCCATTGAGGACACCAAGAAGGCGGTGGCCACCGGATCGGCGGAGGAATTGAATGCCTCCACGGACCGGTTGACTGCGGTGAGTCACAAACTGGCCGAGGCGATGTACAAAGCGTCGTCCGCGCCGGGCGGCCCCGGCGGCCCGGGTGCAGACGGGGCGAGCGGCGGTGGACCCAAGCCTCCGGGCGGCGACGGGAAGAAGGATGATGTCGTCGACGCGGAGATCGTGGACTGATTCAGCGAGAGGGCGGGCCCAGGCACCCGCCCCTTTTGGTTCCGGCACTGGCGCGGGAGTGTGAGGG
Source organism: Bryobacteraceae bacterium (assembly GCA_046160045.1). Taxonomy (GTDB): domain Bacteria; phylum Acidobacteriota; class Terriglobia; order Bryobacterales; family Bryobacteraceae; genus CAZGUX01. The sequence continues at coordinate 7,100 of JBJXGR010000034.1, read as the reverse complement.
CGAGCGAGTCTCGCCAGGCTGCTGGTTATGCCCCAGAAACAGGATTACTATCAAACGTTGAACGTGAATCGCGGCGCCTCTCAGGACGAGATCCGGAAGGCGTACCGGCGATTTGCGCGCAAGTATCACCCTGACCTGAACCCAGGGGACCAGGCTGCGGAGGAGCGTTTCAAAAAGATTCAGGAAGCCTACGACATTCTCGGGGACGCCAAGAAGCGGCAGATGTACGATCAGTTCGGATTCTACTCCGAGCACGGGATGCCTCCCGGGGGTGGCGGCGGCGCGCGTACGGATCCGGGGATGGGGTTTTCCGGGTTCGACTTTTCGGATTTCTTCACGAGCGGCGGCGGATCGCGCGGCGGGGCGGGTGCGGCGGCCGGGGCAGCGGGCGCCGGCGGCTTCCGGGATCTGTTCTCGCAGTTTTTCGGACAGCAGGCACAGGCCGATGCGCGGCAACCGGAGCGCGGACAGGACCTGGAGTACGCGCATTCCATCGATTTCTGGAGTGCGATTCGAGGCTCGCAGCAGCGGCTGTCGATTGCCCGGCATGAAACCTGCCTGGTGTGCGGTGGCACGGGAAGTTCTTCCGGGATCGCGGCCAAGTGCCCGCAGTGCGACGGCACGGGACAGGTCGCACAGATGGCGGGGGCCATGCGGTTTAACCTGAATTGCCCACGCTGCGGCGGCACCGGCAAACTCAGCAACGCCTGCGGCGCCTGTCACGGGGATGGCCGGGTGGCGCGGACCGAAGTGGTCGAAGTGCGCATCCCCCCGGGAACCCGTACTGGCTCGCGCCTGCGGGTCGCGGGAAAGGGTTCGGCCGGCACACAGGGAATGCCGGCCGGCGATCTGTTTATCACGCTTCGCGTCGAAGACCATCCGTACTTCCGGCGCGACGGGGACAACATCGAAATCCGTTTGCCGGTCACGGTGTGGGAAGCCGGCCTCGGCACCAAGATCGAGGTGCCGACGATCGAGGGCTTCAAGACGCTGAAGATCCCGCCCGGTACGCAGAACGGCCAGAAATTCCGGATGCGCGAGAAGGGCGTGGTGAGCAGCCGGTCGGGCCATCGTGGAGACCAGATTGTGGAAGTCGTGCTGACAGCGCCCGACATCCGGGATGAACGGATGAAAGAACTGCTGCGGGAGATGAGCCAGGTTCCCGGCGAAGACCCGCGCCAGGGGCTGTGGCCCGCGGACACGATGAACTGAAGGAAGCCATGGCCAAAGGACGAGGAAAAGCTGCGTACATGATCTCGGCGGTGGCTGAACAATACGCCATCCATCCGCAGACCTTGCGGCTGTATGAGCGCGAAGGGCTGTTGAAGCCGTCGCGCAGCGACGGTAACACGCGGCTGTATACCGACGGGGACCTGGAGGTGCTGGAAGTGATCCTGCACCTGACCCGGGAACTCGGCGTGAACCTTGCCGGCGTCGAGATCATCCTGAACATGCGGGCAAAGATGGCGGAGATGCAGCGGCAGATCGAGGAGTTTGTGTCGACGCTGAATCAGGAATTGGCCCATCATCCACGCCCCGCGGCGCGCGAGGAGAAGATGTTGATCCCGGTGATCCGCACGAATCCGGCCAACCGTCAGCGTTCCGAGTGACCGAGATCCATCGATGCATGGGTTACACGTGCAGCAGCCAACCCTCCGCGGGAACCCCGGTCATCCGGCCGACCGCATACACGTACCAGCCTAACTGCTGTTGGTAGTGATCCGGCAACCGGCCTTCATCCGTCTTATAGTCGACGACGATCCAGCGGCCCTCTTCGAAGAAAGCCAGGTCGAGGACGCCTTCAAACACCCGCCGCTCGTCGAGCTTCAGCAGCACCGGAGCTTCGCGCAGGACGCGAGAGGCTGCCGCCGCGCGGCCGAGCAGGGTGTGGCCCAACGCGCGGCCAACCGCCGTCACGGCGGCGTCGACTTCCTCCTGGGGAGCGCCGTGCATGCGAGCCCGCGATTCGACGGCGCGGCGGATCTCGGGCGCCGGCGTGCCGAAAGCCACGTCGCGGAGGGCGGCGTGAACCAGGACGCCGAAGCGCACGCCGGAGGGACGGCCCGCGTCACGTTCGACCGATGCGATGCGAACGGCGGCTTCGACAGGCAGGGGAATCGCATCGGTGGCGGTGAAGACGTCAAACGCCGGGATCGCGCCGCGCCCGGCCGCTTCACGGGCCGCCGACTTCCACTCTTCGTAGCGGCGTTCTTCCCCGGTTTCACCGGCGTCCTCGAGGAGGCTCTCGTGAATCAGGCCAAAGCGCTCGTCCTTTTTGAGATCGAGCGCCGCCGGGTCCCACCAGACGATGTCATAGCCGGCGGGCATGCGATGGAGACCCGGCTTGACGGAGTCCTCGGCATGGCCGCGCGTGCGGTTAAACACGCTGTCGCCGCCGAACCCGGGGCAGGACGGCGCGGATTGTGCCGCGCGGCGCAGGATCCGGTCCGGATAGATCGCGGAGTTCAACGGCGCGAGCCAGCCGTCGTAGGGTTCGTCGCCGATGGCGGGGATGACAAGAAGGTCACGCGCGCGGGTGGAGGCGACATAGGCGACACGAAGGCCTTCGGCCGCGTCACGCGCGTGTTCCAGAGCGGCGTGATCGAGCACCTCCCACGGAGTGAACGGCATCAGACGCTGGGCGCACAGGCCCTTCCCCGGGTCGGCGAAGCGGTCCGCCTGGCGCGCGGCGATGTTCGCGGTTATGTCGGCGAGGATGACGATCGGGAACTCCAGGCCCTTGGCGGAATGAACGGTCATGATGCGAACGCCCTCGGCGCCCTCTTCGATCATGGGCGCTTCGGAAGAGTCGGTGGTCTCGGCGCGCGCGTTCAACTCCTCGACAAAGCCGCGGAAGGAGATGCCGCCGTCGGCTTCGTAATTCCGGGCCAGGTCGAGCACGCGATAGACGTTGGTCAGGATCTGATTGCCGCCCGGACGCCAGGCGAATCCGGCGTGAGCGCGCGTGGCCTCGAGCAGCGTGCTGAGGGTGGAGACGATGGGGTGATGATTGCGGCGGCGGTGCAACCCGGCGAGCAGGTCGAGAGCCTCCACGATGGGGGAGAAGGCGGGATCGAGCGGATCCGGCCGATGGCGAAAGGGATGCCAGTGGTGGACCGCTTCGCGGAATCGGAACAGCAGCGCGTCGGGGATGGCGAACAGCGAACCGCGGAGGGTGGCGTAGACGGATAGTTCATCTTCCGGCCATTCGATGGCCGCCAGCGCCCCGCGCAGCGTTTCCACTTCTTCGCGCTGGTGAAACGATTTCGCCCCGACCAGCAGATGGGTGATGCCGCGGGCCTCCAGTTTGCGGGCGTAGGCGCGCGTGAGGTCGTCGCCGTAGTTGAGAAAGCGGCGGAAGAGAACGCACACGTGTCGCGCCGAGACGGGAACCAGTGCGCCGCCGTTTTCCGGGTCGGCGACCGTCCAACCGCTGGAGCGCAGCAGCCAGTCGATGAACGCGGCGACCGCTTCGGGAAGGCTCTCGTCGATGGCCGCGTTCTGGACGCCCATCTTCCCGAACGGCTCGGGAACCGGAAGGACCACAATGGGAGGCTGGTCGTCGCGCGCCGGCCGCGCCTCGCCCAGCGCGACATAGCCAGGCTGGCCGGTGGTCTCGTCGCCCGTCATCAGGGCGGAGAAAGCGTGGTTGAGGGCCAACTGGATCGGCCGGACCGCCCGGAAGCTGGACGAAAGAAAGATAACCGGTACGCCATGGCCATGGAGGACTCGCGTGACCTCCTGATAGAAGAGCACGTCCGCCCGGCGGAAGCGGTAGATCGATTGCTTGGGATCGCCGACCAGGAAGAGCTTGCCGGGCGCGGGCACGGCGGCGCGCCAGTCGCTGACCGAAGGATCCTCGGCGGCGAGCAGCAACAGGATCTCGGCCTGCAGCGGGTCGGTATCCTGGAATTCATCGACGAAGAGGTGGGAGATCTGCTCCTGCTGCAGGAATCGGCGGACTTCGGCGTTGTCGCGGACAAGGTCGCGGGTGCAGGCGAGTAGGTCGAGGAAATCCAGGCCGCCCGAGCGGCGGCGGGCGTCCTGATAGCGGTCGACGAGTTCCCGGAATTCGTCGTGCAGCAAGGCCGCCGTGTCCGCCCCGGTCTCCTCCTTCAGTTGTTCGAGCCGCTGGATCAGCAGACCCCTCGCCTCCACGATCTGCTCGCGGGTGACTTCTTCGCTGTAGGCGCCGCGGCCCGTCCGCCGATAGCGCTTGAGCTCGGCGAGCATCTTGAGCAGCATCGCTTCGAGCACGTCGTAGTCGCGAGGGGAGTACGCTTCGGCGCGGCGAATCCAGGTGAGAAAGCTCACGAGCGGCCGGAGACCGACGCGCAGATCGTCGTTGGGCCGCGTGGGGTGACGGCTGATTCCCTCGAGACGCCCGATCAGTACGACCAGTTGGTCGATCAGTGTCCGATAGTCGGTATCGGTGCGCCGCCAGGGTCGGGGAAAGTCGCGCCAGCAGACAATCTTCCAGGCTGCGGCCTCGAGCGTCCTGAGCGGCGGCGTCTCGAGCCAGGTTTCGACAATGGCGAGGCGTGTGAGAGCCCGGCGGAGGACGGGCGACTCCTGGTCGAGCTTGTCCTGAATCCAGCGATCGAAGACCTTGTGGAACAGGCGGGGCGCCTGGGTTTCGTTGAGTTCTTCGAACTTGGGATCGATCAGCGCCTCGACGGGGCGGGCGCGGAGGATCTCGGCGCAGAAGGCATGAATCGTTCCGATGCGCGCTTCTTCCAGCCGTTCGAGGGCCTGTTCAAGATGATCGCGCTCGCGGCCCGAAGACCGGCGGCGCCGCTCGTCGAGTTCCTGCCGCAGGCGTAGTTTCAGTTCGCCCGCGGCCTTGCGGGTGAAGGTCACGGCGACGATCCGCTCGATGGTGGCGCGGCCGGAAGCCAGCACGGCGGCGATGCGCTCGACCAGAACGGTGGTCTTGCCGGTGCCGGCGGCGGCCTCGACAATCAGGCTTTCGTCCAGGGACTCGCGGATGCGGCGGCGCGCTTCCTGATCGCCGGGTTGGAGAGAAGGAGGGTGCGGGTTCACGGCGTGTTCCGAAGTTGCTGAAGCGCGTTCAGGCGCTCCTGCCGTTTGCGGCGTGTGCGCAACTCTTCATAAGGGCCGCACACCGGCCGGTAGTCGCACTGGTCGCAGGCGCCCTTTCGCGGGGCGGCGGGAAGGAAGCCCTCTTCGATTGCTTCCCGGATGGTGTCGACGGCAAATCGCGCCCGCGAGCGGATGTCGTCGCGCAAAGGGATGTCGGCACGGGTATAGGCTCCGCGTTGCGTGCAGAAATAAAGCGAGCCGGAGTGCACGGGCTTGTGAAAGAGTTGCTCGGCGGCGAGCGCGTAGAGGACCGGTTGCAGGATTTCGCCGCCGCCGATGCCGTACGGGAGCGTCTCCGGCGCCTTCCCGGTCTTGTGGTCGGTGACGCGGACGGTGTCGCCATCGGTCTCGACAAGGTCGATCGAGCCGCGAAGGCGGAGCGCGCCGGCGAGGAGGGTCACAGGTTCGGCGACGCTTGCCGTGTCCCGATCCATCTCCGGCGGGAGGCCAAAGGCGAATTCGAAGTGGATGGGCTTCCAGGTCTGCTGGCCGTGCGCGCAGTCGTGAATCCAGGCACGGAGGTCGGTGCGGATACTTTCCACCTCGTTCCGCCAGACGCGCGGGATGGCGGGCGCCAGCTTCTCGGCGTACTCGGAGGCGACTTCATCCAGCGTGGCGTCGAGGGCGTCCAGGACTTTCGAGACGCGCAGGGGATGAACAGGGAGTTGCCCCGCGGCGTCGAGCTTGCGGAAGAACCGGAACTGGGCCGTGTGAATCAGCGCGCCGCGGGTCATCGGGTCGATCTGCTCGAGCGGCGCGGCCTCCTCGCGCGGGCGGAGACGCTGGATCGCCTGCAGGAAGAATTTGTAGGGACATTGGGCGAAGTTCTGCAGAGCGGAAGCGGAGTAGGGGCGCGCGGCGAAACCGTGTTTGGCCAGCAGATCCATGACAGGTTGGTCGGCCTGCACCAAGCCGTCCGGTTCGAACCATTCACGCCGCCAGCGGCGGCCGCGGGCGCGGAGCGAGCGCGCCAGGTGTGGATTGGCGCGAAGAATGTAACGCGCCCGGCCCCGGGCTTCGGCCGCCGGCCGCGACATCAGCGGGCCGAGGACGGAGAGATCGTGCTCGGTGTCGTCGAGCGCATCGCGGGGATCGACGGGCGCGGGCCAACCCAGGCGGGAGGTCGCCGCGGCGGCCGCGCGCTTCTCCAAAGTACGGAAATCCGGCAGATGCCCTTCCGCTGCCCGGATTACCTCAAGCGCGTAGAACGACGGAACCCTTGGGCGGCTGGTCGCCAGATCGATGCGTGGGTACGAGACCACCAGCCGTTGGGATGCGGTGCTCGCGGCGATGCGGAGGCGCAGGCGTTCGCGCAGCAGGCGGCCGGATTGCGTTTCCAGATCAGGCGAGAGCTTGCGGCGCGCCGCATCCAGCAGGAGCGGATCTTCGAACGGCTTCCTGGGGAAGAGCCCTTCGGCGAGGCTGGGGAGGAAGACGACGTCGAACGACCGGGTGGCCGTTTCGTCAATGGAGGCGACAAAGACCTGGCCGTACCGCCGGTCGGGAGGCGGCGTGCGGAGAAAGCGCAGGCGTTCGCGCAGGACCGCCGCCACTTCTTCCAGGTCGACTGGACCGAGGTCGCCCATGGTTTCGAGTTCATCGAAGAGGGGCAGCACCGAAACGGCGCTCCGGAGCGCACGCCGCGCGAGTTCGCGGAGCAGGCCGAGCCACTCACTCCAGAGCGCCTGTTTGGGCAGACCGTGCAGGAATTCGATCAGGGGCAGTGCGAAGGATTCGAGGGAACGCAGCCGCTCGATCTCGCGCTGGTAGTGCTGGCGGCGCGATTCGTCTTCGGCGGCCTCGGCAAGCTTGGCCTGGAACTCGTGCTCGAGGCCGCGCAGGCGGCGCACCCAGCGGTCGTGCCCGCCGATGACCGAGGCGTCGACCAGGAGGCGCTCCCACGCCCAGGGGGCTTCGACGCTGGTCGACTCCGGGGCCGGAGCGGGTGAAGGAGACTCGCCGGTGTAGGGAGTGCGGGTGAGTTCGTCGGCGGAGGG